>DAOTZT010000201.1:0-11607 GCA_034434255.1 Anaerolineales bacterium
TCGCGCAGCAGGGGCAGGTCGCGGCGGCCAATGTCGCCCGAAAACCACAGGCGCGTGGTGCGCCCCTTTTCGCGGACCTCGAGGCGGATGGCGGCTGAACCGAGGATGTGCCCGGCTTCAATGAATTCGGCAATGATGCCATGAGCAACCTCGAAGGGACGGTTATATGGCTGGGGACGAAAGAGCGGCGCCACCTGGGCGGCGTCTTCCTGGGTGTAGAGAGGCTCAACGGGCGGTTCGTTGCGTTTGCTCTTACGCTTGTTGAGAAACGCTGCGTCGGCTTCCTGGATGTGGCCCGAGTCGCGCAGCATGATGTCGGCCAGGTCGGCAGTGGCGGGGGTGGCGTAAATCGGGCCGCTGTATCCCTGTTTGACCAGGTTCGGCAGGTTACCGCTGTGGTCAATGTGGGCATGGGAGAGTAAAACAGCGTCTATGCTGGTCGGCTTGAAGTGGAAATTGAGGTTGCGTTCGTAAGTCTCGGCCCGACGACCCTGGAACAAGCCGCATTCGAGCAGCACTCGGGCGCCGTTGGCTTCCAGCAGGTATTGGGAACCAGTGACAGTTTGGGCAGCACCGTTGAAGGTGATTTTCACAGACGCCTCCGGGATCAGCGGGTATTCTCGATGATTTTCAGGATGGCGGGGCCGAATTTTTCCAGCCGCCAGGGGGACTCAGGCATCAGGGCGGTCAGTTCCTCGAGCGTTTGCGGTGCGCCTTCGGCGATGGCCTGCATCCAGGATTTGGGTAAGATCAGGTCCGATTCGAGACCGAGGGCCTGGGCCTGTTGTTTGCGCCACTGGCTGAGGGCCTTGAGGCGGGTGAGAACGGCATCATTGGGGCGACGGGACCGTTGGCGGGAGGGGGGCGGAGCACTCAGGCCGGTTTTCACGGCGCGCAGGATCTCCGGTCCAAACCGCCGCTGCTGGTACTGGTTGAGAAAGGGGGCAAGATCCTCGGGTTGCCCGGGAAGTGCCTGGCTCAATGCAATCAACCGCTTTTCGTCAAGGACTTTGAAGGCCGGACGGTCGAGGCGCTCGGCAACCTGGTCGCGCCATTCGCACAGGGCTTTCAGGACGGCCATTTGTTGGCCGGTCAGTTGGGTGCCGTGGCTGATTCTTTCCCAGGTGGGAGATTCGTTTTTCCCGTTGCCGTCCAGTTTCGACAGACGGATGAATTCTTCGTGCGCCAGTTGCGAAAGGTTCGCTGCTTCGAGTTCGGCCTGCAGGTTATCGCGCAGGCGCAGGAGGTAATGGGTGTCGAGACGGGCGTAGTTGAGCATTTCGGGCGAGAGGGGGCGCGCTCCCCAGTCCGCTTTTTGATAACGTTTGTCGAGGTGGATGCCGTATTTGACGGCGAGCAGAGCGTCCAGCCCGACTTGTGGATAGGCCAGGATGCGGGCGCTTTGCATGGTGTCGAAGATGTTGGTAACTTGAAAGCCGAAGTCGCGTTTCAGGCAGATGAGGTCGTATTCGGCGGCGTGAAAGATTTTTTCGATGTTGGGGTCGGCGAAGAGAGGGGCCAGGGGGGAGAGATCTGAGAGGGCAAGCGGATCAATCAGGTAGTCGGTTTGGGGCGTGGAGAACTGGATCAGGCAGACCTGTTGGCGGTAGGCGTGCAGGGAGTTCGACTCGGTATCCACCGCCAGGCGCGGTTCGCGGAGCAGGACCGGCAGCAGGTTCTGCAAAACTTCGGGGCGGTCTACCCAGACGGGTGGGGGGAGGGGATGGTCACACATTTGATCGAGTTATCAGGGATTTTGGATAAATCGGAATCCGCTTTGCAGGGTATCTCCTCGCAGTTCGACGTGCATATCGGCTTCGCAAGGCGGGATGCACGGGAAGGGATCATACCAACATTCATTGTAGTAGTCGGCGCAATAAAGCGTATAGTTGTAAATTTCGCAAGGATGTGTGGACAGGGTGGGATAATCTTCTGGCAAGAGGATGCGTTTGCCTAGTGTTCGAAATTCAATTGACTGGTAAAAGACAACGGCTTGATAAATGATGATTGTGAAAATCAGGATACTGATGAGAAATTTAGAGAAGCGCGTGTTTTCGAGCAGACGAGATGCAGGGGGGAGAATGACCAGGAAAATAACTCCAATAATAAAGCCATAGCCAAAGCGGATATCAGGTGCTGAAAACAACCAGAATAATAATCCGATATATGCGGTTGCGTATATAAGTGAGTATTCTGGCAAAAGCCATTTCTTGCTGTTGCTCAGTTTGTAAAAAAGAGCATAGAAAAAAGGTGATAGTGCGGCTCCCAGAATTAAAAATTGCTGATTACGTGTACGGTTCAAAAACCATTCTTCCAGCCACTTATGCAATGGCATGGCAAGTACAGTGTCTGCATCAGCGCCGGGAATGCGTGCCCAGGCCAGGATGCCTCGTTGCTCCTCCACCACTTTGAATAGGGGAATCTTCCAGTCGACCTCAGGGCTAAGTGGCGCCAGGGCGGATAATGGATAGATCCAATAACCGGAAAGGATGAAGTTCCTGGCCAGCCAAGGAGTCAATATAATGACCCCCAAAAGCATTAACCTGATTGCTATTCGTCTAGGTTGGCGAATATGCTTGATCAGTATATAGAGGCTGACGAACAAAACTGGCAGAGCACTTAACTTAATCGTTAGGATGTAAACTGAGAACGTGAAGAGGATGACCTCTTCCAGATAAATTGAGTCTCGTTTCAAGGCAGACTTTGTTTGCAGGATTTCGAGCCACAATGCCAGAATGAGCCAAACCCAGATTGTTGTGGGAAAGTCTGTGCCTGGCGAAGAAATTTGTGCGCCGATGGTATAGAAGACGATGGGAATACATAAGGTCTTGAAGATTGCAGCCAGCCCGATTTCTTTTTGTAACAACTTCTGCGCGCCACCCAGAAAATAGACAAGAACAAGCAGTAAAAAAATTCCATGCAGTACATGAAAGGAACGCAGGCCAACAAAGACAAAACTAAATAAGGCGTGAATCACCAGCCAGTTTGAGTTATAGGCCAGACGGGAATGGAGATTCCCTAAACCTGGAACGGCGGGATACGTTTCCATCCAGCGGATTGCCTGAGCGTGGTAAATGCCTGTATCGGGATTGACTGGCGGGTGAGTATTGCTTTCTAAGATGGTCAAAAACAGCAATACAAACAAAGCCACAATTGTCCAGACGGGCAGGCTTAACTTATTGAAGGCTGGCCGAACCTGATCTCTCCACAACCGACGACCAAGAACTACTGCGGGAAGCAGAATCAATGTCTGTGCAAGCCAGCCCAGGTTGACAAACAATGAAAGCAAAGCCGCGAACGTATTGAGAACGCACAGCCCTAACAAGGGAATAAGCGGCCAGGCAACCTTGCCTATCTCCGTATCGATCAGAAAGAATCTGCGGAACAATTCCAGGCTGATCCAGCCATAGATGAATGCAAGAAACAGAATATAGGTCCAGATCAAGAGAGTTGCCAGCATAAGCGCTCCAATTGTTAGTTATATGGCCACAAAATTTTTGCTGGTGAAAAAATTACTCAAGGGACCGAGTTTGGAGATAGTTTTTTAACAACCGCCAGTATAGCGTTTCCTCGTTTGACCGTAAACACAGGCAATTCCTCGGGGTATATATCGTCATTTCCTATCCTTGAAGAGGCAATAACGTATTCATAGCCTCCGACTAAATCATATGTATTTCCGACTTCATCTTCTGCAATGATGTCTGGTCGTAGGTAGAGCCTCACCAGGTGGCTTGCTCTGCCCCAGACGACGACTTTGGAGTTGGGTGGTGCCACAAGGTTAAGATATTCTGCGGCCTCGCGGAACGATGTCATCCAATAATCGGCTTCAAATCTTCGAAAGGCGCCATCTACGCCGCCCACAAAACTGTTGTAATAGATATACTCGTAGGGATGTAATCGTATGACATTATACACGCCGGGGAAAATGAACAGAGCAATGAGAAAAACCTTTAAGCCCCATTTTGACGCAAGACGAAAAATAACTTCCAATGCCTTTCCGCAGAGGAGAAAGAGCGGAGGGGTGAGGAAAAGAATCTGGCGAAAGTTATCGTACAAGGGGCGTTTGGTGATGATTAAGAAAAATGTTGGTATGAAGAACCAGAGCAAGAAGATGCCTGTTATGCCAAGTTTTTTATGCACAAATAGATCGGATAAGGAAAGAATGAAGCCTGTTGCAGCCAAGAAAATGACCGGTTCTGTAAATTGAATGGAGAACAAAGTAGGCAGGTAGGAAATTGGCAATTGCGTTGATGAGTAATATTCTCCATTGAACAGAACCCGCCCTGGCCAGGGGAAATTTGACACAACGGAGATGCTTTCAGCAAAATGTTTTATAGGGCTCACCCAGAGATAAGGCCAGGTGAGATACATAGAGAACAAAGCGACAATTGCGTATGCAAAGAGGGGAGCGAATGCTGATTTGCCGCTTTTCCGAAGAGCATAAATACTTACAATCAATCCTGCTAGAGGGCCTAAAATCCGCGCGGAGGATGCCAAACCAAGAATGATACCTGCGATAAGAACAGGTCGTTGAATGAAAGATGCAAGAAATCTTCTGAAGAAAAGCAGAATATTTTGTTTGGTTAGTGTGGGAATTGACCAGGGAAAAACGGGTGAATACAACCCGAGCGAGAGGATGATGCTAAGAATGATGTAAATATTCCTATAGGTATGGAATAATGATTGTGCTTTGATGACATACTTATCTACCGCAATCGAGCCACCATTCTGTGCAATGACGAAAAAAATGCGCCCAAGCAAGCTGTCTGCTTCAGCTGAGTATGCGTTTTGTACTATCCGGGCGATCCACTCATTCAAATGATTGGAGCCGCCAATCAGTAATATTGCCAGAAGCGTTAAGACTGCGCTGATAGTGATTACGATTCTTCGATAACGGAGCGGCATACTGTACCATTTATGGGTGCTCTCTGTTTTCCACCGCTTGATTTTCAAAGAGATTGTCCTGTTCGTCTGCGTTTCCTGTGGAGATTGTTCGAGCGCATCTACCAATTTGAAGCCTGCATACACGCTGGCAGTGAATAAACCCATGAAAGGGATATCCGCATGGTTCATGAATGCATGTCCCCAGATCAGGGGCTGTGATGTGAAGAGGAGCAGAATCCCCCAGGATGCAATTCTTTCGAACCAGCGCCTAGCCAACCTAAATAAACATAGCCCTGCAATAACAAAATATACGAAGTACGAGTAATGCCAGATGTCAACCTCGGAAATGGCGGGGGCGATTTTTTGTATTAATTCGATCAGAGGTACCACGAGCACATCTGTAAATGCCCCTGAATATCTCATCAACTGGGGTTCATAGTTCGGCTCGAAGGAATGATCAAGCCATACACGATAGGCTTGTGCAGAGTTCCTGGCATAGGTAATGCGCGCTTCCTCGTCGTAGCTAACACCATAATCCTGGACGAGAAATAGACCGATACACAAGATTGCCAGCGCATAGAGCAAAAGCAGAACAGTTTCATTTGCTAGTGATTTTTTTATTGAGGAACCTGTCATATCAGGCCATCCTAGGCGATGTGTATGTTCGTACTATTTTTCTATCATACTAAAGAGTTTTCGACTATAGCGTTCTGGTATTTATTGTAGTAATTGCAAGGTCTTCTGCGATTGCGTATTCTCCATGCTGGTAAAGGTATGGATAGTTCGGTTGGATGCATGCGCTCAATCGGACATGGCGTGATTATCGCCGTTCATTTTCTGTCCCCAGCAGAAAGGCGAGGGGGATGTGCACGCGCGCCCGCCAGGCGGCTTCGTTGTGTTCGGCGCCTTCGAACTTGCGCGTGATCCAATCTTTTCCGGCGGTGTAGTTTTTGGTGTGCAGGATGGCGTCCATGTGCAGTTGATAGGGTTCGTAGTTGGCGTCGAGGGTGGCGGTGCCGTAATCGAAGTAGAGTTTGTGTTCCCCGGCGGGAGGAATCAGTTCACCAAGCGCCTCCACCAGCGGCCTCTCTCCGGCCGGCCAGTGGGTGGAAAGGCAGCCAGCCCCTCCGAAGATGTGCGGATAGCGGCAAAGTGCATAGAGAGAAATCAGGCCGCCCATGCTGGAACCCATCACAAACGTGTTGGCCCGGTCGGGCAGGGTTGGGTAGTGAGCGTCAATGAATGGCTTGAGTTCTTCCACCAGAAAGCGCAGATACTCCTCCGAAAGCGGCTCGCCGCCGGCTTTGGCGAGGAAGTTGCGGAGAATGGTTTTGACGTTGCTGCCCTTGAGTTTGACTGCCGGCATGTATTCGCGCCAGCGCTGGGGCGTGTTCCAGACGCCGACGATGATCGCACCGCGCAGGGTACCGGCCTCCATCAGCCGGGTGACGGCGTCCTGCATGCCCCAGTCCACGCCGCCATAGGCTGTTGAGGGGGAGAACAGGTTTTGTCCATCGTGCATGTAGAGAACGGGCAGGCGCTCGTCGGCAGGGACAGGATCGGGCTGCCAGACGTCCACATGACGGGCGGGCACAAAGCGCGAGGGGAAATTTTCGTGGCGGGTCAGCATGAGGATGCTCCGGTGGGGTAGAGTTTTTCCATCACGATTGCATGGCCTCCATCCTTGTAATATCCGCGCCAGGTGTCAATGCGGACATATCCTTCTTGTTCGTACAGGCGTATCGCTTCGATATTTTCTTCCCGCACACACAGGCGGAGACGGGGAGATTTCATCTGCTCCTCACAGGCGCGCAGAAGCGCCCGCCCAATGCCGCGGCGGCGATAGGCGGGCAAGACGGCAATCGTGGCGATCCAACCAATGTTTTCCGCCCGGCGCAAGTCCCCGGCGATAAAGCCAACCATCCGACCGTTTACCACTGCTTTCAGGCGGATGACGTCCGGGTAGGTCAGAACAGCGATGAGGTCCAGCAGCGGCCAGGCATCTTTGGGGAAGCACTCTTGTTCAATATGGCGCAGGGAAGGCAGGTCTCGGAGCGATGCGGGGAGAATTTCCATAAAGGAGGCATAGTGAAAGAAACGCAGCAAGTGGAAGCGGGGGGAAGCAAGAAGAGACCTCTCGCTTCTCAGCAGGAGGTCTCTATTTTACCCTTTTTCCTTTTCCCTTTTTCCTTTTCCCTTTTCCCTTTTCCCTTTTCCCTTTTTCCTTTTCCCTTTTTACTTCTTACTCTCTTGCCCCTTGACGAAATTCTCCAGCATACTGGTAAATTCCATCGGGAAGATGAACTTGGTGGCCGAACCGGCGCCCAGCGCTTTGAGGGTCTCGAAGTATTGCAGCGTCATTGTCTTCTGGTCGATGGACTGGGCAGCAGAAAAGATTTTCTCGAGCGCCATCGCGAAACCTTCTGCCCGCAGTACTTGCGCCTGCTTCTCGCCTTCGGCTTGCAAGATGGCTGCCTGTTTCTGGCCCTCGGCTTTCAAAATGGCTGCTTGCTTCTCGCCCTCGGCGACGTTGATGGCCGCTTCGCGCGTACCAGTTGATTCGGTCACGACTGCCCGGCGGACGCGTTCAGCAGACATCTGGCGGTTCATCGCCTCTTGCACTTCGCGCGGCGGAATGATTTCGCGAATTTCGACGTTAGTCACTTTGACACCCCAGCGCTCGGTGACTTCGTCCAGACGGGTGCGTAGCATAGTGTTGATGTGTTCACGCTCCGAGAGGACATCGTCGAGGTTGATTCCACCGATGACGGCGCGCAGGGTGGTGGTGGCCATCCCTTGGGCTGCTACTTCAAAGTTGCCAACCTGCAAGACCGATTCGGCCGGGTCGAGCACCTTGTAGTACCACAGGAAGTCAATGGAGATAGGCGCGTTGTCCTTCGTAATCGAGGTCTGGTGTGGAATCTCGCGCACCTGTTCGCGCAGGTCTACTTTGACGGCCCGGTCAATGACGGGGATCAGCAGGATGAGGCCGGGGCCTTTGGTCCCGATACAGCGACCGAGGCGGAAGACGACCAGCCGCTGATATTCGGGGACAATACGGATCGCATTCATCAGGAAAATGACGATGATGATGAAGATGAATGCCACGACACACAACAGAAATGTCCATTCCATGAGTTATGCCTCCTGAGCAATTGAGATTTGAAATTATTCGGCTTTTTCCACTACCAGGACAAAGCCTTCACGTCTTATGACACGGACAGGGGTTCCTTCTGGAATTACTGTTTCACTGCGCGCCGACCATAATTCCCCGGCCACCTGAACCGAGCCACTTTCGGAAATCTCGGTCTTGGCTTCTCCGAGTTTGCCGATCAGCGCTTCCAGGTCATGGGCGGGGCGCATGGCGTGCGCCTGAATGGCTTTGCTGACGGCTACCCACAGAAAGCCACCCGCCAGTGCCGAGACAAAAAGTGCGAGGAGCGGATTGACTGCCGGCAGCCAGCCTTCAGAATTGAAGAGATAGAGGGAACTGATCAGCATGGCGGCCAGGCTGATTGCCAACCACAGTTTGCGTTGCGGCGCACGCGTGGCATAGATGAAGGGCACCAGGCTGAGAATCAGCACAATCAACGACCAGGGATTGAATCCGACCTGATAGGCAATGTAGGCGACCAGCGCCAGCAGGAATAAGGCCCCCACTTCGAGCATGCCGGTTCCCGGCGTCACAATGGTCAGCATCGTTAAGAGAAAACCGATGACCAGCATGACGTAGGCTACGTTTGGATTGAGAAGAAAATCCATATTCATCCTTTCGCTACAGAGATTATACAACACATCTGCGCTTTTTGATTTTGCTCTGTTGCAAACATCTCAAAGTCTGTCCCTGCAAGCAATGCGAAGCAGTCTCCCGGCCAATCAGGGGATTACCTCCCCTTCGGGTATGCTTATCGGTTGCTGCCGGAGCCTGCCGCCAGCGCCGCGTGGCGGGCGGTTCGCACGGGCATCCTGGCGACATTGTCCCAATGACGATTTTACGCAAGCCTGCCTTTAGGGTAGAATACACCGGTACATTTGCCCGTGAAGGGTAAATCGAAATTCCCGGCCAACATAGCCGGAAACATTTGGGAGTTGCTGTGAAATTCAAAAAAATCTGCATCATGGGACTGGGCTACATTGGCCTGCCCACCGCGGCGATGTTCGCCGTTAACGGCGTCCAGGTAGTGGGGGTGGATGTCAATCCGAAGATTATCGAAACGCTGCAACGCGGAGAATTGCACATCCAGGAACCAGGCTTGCGCATTGCTGTTAAAGCGGCCGTGAAATCTGGCAATTTGCGCGTCAGCCTGCAGCCAGAAGAAGCAGATGCCTTTATCGTTGCCGTCCCCACGCCTTTTTATGAGGACAAGTATGGGGAGTACAACGGCCGCAAATACAAACTGGCCGATATGCGGGCCGTGACTGCCGCTACCGAAGCGATTGTCCCCCATTTGCGGGCGGGCAACCTGGTGGTGCTTGAATCCACCTCGCCGCCGCGTACCACGCTCGACCTGGTCGCCCCCATCCTCGAAAAATCTGGCTTGAAAGCCGGACAAGATTTTTACCTGGCCTACTCGCCCGAGCGCGTCCTTCCTGGTCAGATTCTGCGTGAACTGATTGAAAATGCGCGCGTGATCGGCGGCGTAACGCCTGCCAGCGCCGAAGCGGGGCGAGACCTGTATGCCGTCTTTGTCAAAGGGGAAATTGTCACCACCGACGCGACGACTGCTGAGATGGTCAAGTTGATGGAAAACACCTACCGCGACGTCAACATTGCCATTGCCAACGAATTCGCTCGTCTCGCCGAGCGGTTTGGCGTCAACGTGTGGGAGGCCATCGCCATTGCCAACCTGCACCCGCGCGTCAAAATCCTGCGCCCTGGGCCGGGGGTGGGTGGCCATTGCATCAGCGTCGATCCCTGGTTTTTCGTCGAATCCGCTCCCGACCTGGCGTCGTTGATTTATCAGAGCCGGCAGGTCAACGATTCGCAGCCGCATTTTGCTCTGGAACTCGTCCGCCGCGCCGCGGCGGGCAATTTGCGGGGCCGCCGCGTGGCTGCTCTGGGCCTCTCGTTCAAAGAAGACGTGGACGATTTGCGTGAAAGCCCGGCGGTCGAACTGGCCGGCTTGATGCAGCGCGAGGGAGCGCAAGTCAAAGCCTTTGAACCCCACAAGCCTGATGCCCACTTCGAACAGTTTGAGACGGTTCCTACCCTGGAGGAAGCCTGCAACGATGCGGAGTTGCTCGTCCTCCTTGTCGGTCACACCATGTTCAAACAGTTGGATCCACGCCAGGTCGCGGCCCAGACCCCTGCCCGAATTATCGTGGACATGCGCGGTGTTCTTGACCGAAAGGCATGGCAGGCGGAGGGATTCGTTGTTTTCACCCTGGGGGTAGGTTCTGCACCCCAAAAGGTAGAGTGATTATATGCGTGTTCTCTCTGTCTTTGGCACTCGCCCTGAAGCCGTCAAAATGGCGCCAATTGTCCACACCCTGGCCCGTACGCCGGGGATTGAGTCTGGAGTCTGTGTCACGGCGCAGCACCGCCAAATGCTCGACCAGGTGCTGAACCTGTTTGCGATTCGCCCCGATTACGACCTCGACCTGATGCGCGAAAATCAGTCGCTGGCCGACCTGAGCGCCCGCATCTTCCGCGACCTCGACCCGGTGCTGGCCGATTTCCGGCCGGACTGGGTCCTGGTTCAGGGCGATACAACCACTGTAGCCATTACCGCTCTCCTGGCCTATTACCGCCGCATTCGCGTGGGACACGTGGAAGCCGGGTTGCGCACCCACGACAAGTGGCAGCCGTTCCCGGAAGAAATCAACCGCCGCGTGGCCGGTGTCATTGCGGATTTGCATTTTGCTCCGACTGAATGGGCGCGCCGAAATTTGCTGGCGGAAGGAATCCCTGATTCCATCATCGCCGTGACGGGTAATCCGGTTATTGACGCTTTGCATGTAGTCGCTTCTCAGCCCGCTCCAGGGGACGTGACTGACCTGCTTGAAACGCTCCACGTTGGCCCTGGCCGGCAACATCTGGTACTAGTTACTGCCCATCGGCGGGAGAACTTCGGCCCACCGCTTGAAGAGATCTGCCTGGCCTTGCGTGATCTGGCTGCCCGTGGCGACCTGGAAATTGTTTACCCTGTCCATCTCAACCCAAATGTCCAGGAGCCGGTTTACCGCATTTTGGGAAATGTGCCGCATGTGACCCTCTTGCCGCCGCTCGACTACTTGCCGCTGGTCCATCTCTTGAAACGGGCCACGCTGGTCCTGACCGATTCAGGCGGGATTCAGGAGGAGGCCCCGGCGTTCGGTGTGCCGGTGCTGGTCTTGCGGGAGGTTACCGAACGCCCCGAGGGTGTGGAAGCCGGGGTGCTCAAACTCGTCGGCACAGACCAGAAGCGGATTGTGAGCGAAGCCACCCGACTTTTAGACGATGATGCCGCCTATGCGGCAATGGCCCGGGCGGTCAACCCCTTTGGCGATGGGCGGGCTGCGATTCGCATTGTGGAGCGATTACAGGCGTTCTCGGCCTCGTAGCCCTCCCTCCACTTTCCCTGCTCTCTGTTCTCTTCTCTCTCCTCCCTACCTACTTTGACAATGTCAAGTTAAACTCTTGTTCTATAAACTCTACGCATTTTGTCACTGCGAGCAAAGCGAAGCAGTCTCCTGGTTTGCGAGGGGATTGCTTCGTCGCAAAAAACGCTCCTCGCAATGACA
>DAOTZT010000202.1:0-1712 GCA_034434255.1 Anaerolineales bacterium
GCCGCCGTCTACGTCCTCAACAACGTCCTGCTCCCTGCCATGAAAGAGGTCGGCGACAAATTCGGCGCGGGCGAACTGATTTTGCCCTTCGTCTTGCAATCTGCCGAAGTGATGAAAAAAGCCGTCGCCCACCTGGAAAATTACCTGGAGAAACAGGAAGGCGTTAGCAAAGGCCTGGTTGTGCTGGCAACCGTCTATGGCGACGTGCATGACATCGGCAAAAACCTGGTCAAGACCATCCTTTCCAACAACGGCTACGAAGTCATAGACCTGGGCAAACAGGTCCCGGCGGAGACCATCATCTCCAAAGCCGTCGAAGTGAACGCCACCGCGATTGGCCTTTCGGCCCTGCTGGTCAGCACCTCCAGGCAAATGCCGCTCATCGTCAACGAACTCCAGCGTCGCGGGTTGAAATTCCCGGTATTGATTGGCGGCGCGGCGATCAACCGCCGCTTCGGTCGCCGCATCCTCTTCACCGAAGATGGCAACTCCTACGAACCCGGCGTCTATTACTGCAAAGATGCCTTCGAGGGCCTCGAAACAATGGATGCCCTGATTGTCCCCGAAAAACGTGCTGACCTGCGCGTCCGGATTCAGCGCGAAGCCGAAATGGAACTGGGACGGGAAACGGGCAAACAGGTCAACAGAGAAACAGGAAAACGGAGCAACATCGTTCCTCAGCCTATTTCCCTGCCCCCTGGCGTAACATTTGGCTGGAAAGTCGTCCGCTCCATGCCGCTCGAAATCGTCTTCCAGCACCTCAACATCAACGAACTCTACCGGCTCTCGTGGGGTGCCAAAAACACGCACGGCGCAGAATGGGAAAAACTCAAAGCCGAATTCGACGCCCGCCTGGAGAAAATGAAAAAAGAAGCCCTGCGCGAAAAATGGCTACGCCCGCAGGCTGTCTATGGCTACTTCCCCTGCCAGGCCGATGGGGACGATCTCATCATCTACTCCCCTCTGCCTGATGGAGAGGGGCTTGGGGTGCAGATCCGCTCCCCTCTGCCTGATGGAGAGGGGCTTGGGGTGCAGATCCGCTCCCCTCTGCCTGCGGGAGAGGGGCCGGGGGTGAGGGAGATTGCCCGCTTCCACTTCCCCCGCCAGCCCCACGACGAACACCTGTGCCTCGCGGATTACTTCGCCCCGGTCGACTCCGGCCAAATGGATGTGGTCGCCTTCCAGGTTGTCACCGTTGGGCAGGCTGCCACCGAAAAATTCGACGCCCTGCAAGCCGCCCACGACTACACCGAAGCCTACTTCGTGCATGGCCTGGCTGTCCAAACCGCCGAAGCGACTGCCGAATACCTGCACCGCCACATCCGCCGTGAGTTGGGGCTGCCCGAAGGCCAGGGCAAACGCTACTCGTGGGGCTACCCGGCCATTCCTGAGTTGGAAGACCATCGCAAAGTCTTCGACCTGCTTCCGGCAGAGCGCGAACTTGGAATGCAACTCAGCCCGGCTTACCAGTTGATTCCCGAACAATCCACGGCTGCCATCATCGTCCACCACCCGCAGGCGAAATATTACAGTGTGGGCGAGTCAAGAGTGGAGCAATTGATTCGTTAGGCAAGTGACTACCTGCCTGGTTACAAGAGAGCCTATGAACAACATCCTTTCTCTTCTTCAATCTTCTACCCCCTTGCTTGCTGATGGCGCGATGGGGACACTCCTCCACGCACACGGCGTTGAGCATACTCACTGCTTTGATG
>DAOTZT010000203.1:0-4629 GCA_034434255.1 Anaerolineales bacterium
AACAACTCGTCGCGCAATTCGATTAGTGCAGCAGTATTGCGCACTTTGGGATTTTGAATGGCCACCTGTAAAATGCGCAAGGATTCCGCATAATCACCTTCCAGAAACTTTTGACGCGCTTCAGCGCTGGCGGTGTAAATCACTTGCGAACTTTCCAGTGACTGAACTTTTTCGTGCAAAGAGGCGAGAATTTGTTGGCGTTCATTCTCGGGCAGGTTGCGCACAATTCGCTCGGCCTGACGCAGATTTCCAAACGCCGAATCGAAATTACCGAGGGCTTCGTAGGTATCCGCCAGAGCGAGGTTCAGTTCCCAGGCATTCTCCATTTCCGGTTCGGCCTGGAGCTCTTGCAGTAAATGAATGGCCTCTTCGCCTTTATGGTGGTTATGGGCAAGAACGTAGGCGCGATTAATCGCGTGCTGGATGCGAGCATTTCGTAAACCGCGTCGTACTTCAGGCAGGCCAGGATGACTGGAATTCAGGCGAGTCCAGATATTGAGCGCTGCCTGCCAGTTGGCTGCCTTTTCCTCTTCCAGAGCCTGGCGGCGTCCCCAGTGAACTTCTGCCCAGCGACCAGCCGCGCGCTCATCTTCGGTTTCGAGCAAACCGGCTTCACGTAATTGAGCAGCATACTCAGCCAGTTGACGCAATTCGTCATCCGAGAGCGTTTCCTCTTTACCCAGGTATTGGTTGCGTTTGTTTTTGAGCGGCTCCAGCAGGTCACTTCGCAGGGAATCGGCCAGCAGGCGGGCTGCGCGCCGCGCTTCAGCAGTGCGCAGCGAGAGCGCATACTCTGGCCACCCTTCCTGACGAACGCTTACATCTCCGCCCACATAGCGGAAACGGCGGAAAGCCTCGAATCGCTCACGTATTCCTTTACGGCTCAGTTCAACAAGTAATTGGGCGCGTACTCGCTCGGCCAGTTCGGCCGGAGCGGGATCTGGCTCCATTGGATCCTTTTTCAGACGGTTGATGAGGGCGCGCATTTCAGGATTGTTCACCTGCCCATCGGCTCCCACCCGCGCCTGACGCAGAGCAAAAGAGGGGCTGATGAAAGCCTTGAACGCCACGTTATCAAAAAGCCCCACCGCCTGGACTGCCTCATCAAATAAAGGCTGTAAGGCTTTGTTGGCACGAATCGCCTCCGCAATGCGCTCCAGTTCGGGCTTCAGCCGCTCGCGCAGGTTGACTCCTCGTTGAGGGTCACGCTCGGTTTCTCTTTTCAAAGTGGCGCTGAGAATATTGTTGGCTTCAGGGATGTCGTCGCTTTGGAGAAGTTCCTGAGCACGGGCAATATTCAGTTCTGTGACCGCATCTTCGTATAACTCACGGAAGTGACCTGCCAGATCGCCAGCCTGTCCACTTTTGAGAATTCGGTCTGAAATCTCAAAGACCTGGCTCCAGTCCCCCTTCGCGCGCGCGGATTGAGCATCGGCCAGTTGCTCCTGGATGCCTTTGTATTGAGTGACCTCGGAGGTCAGGATGCGCAAGTCGCGGAAGGATTTGAAGCGCGGGTCTTCGCTGACCTGTTTGAACAGATTCAGCGCTGCGCCACGCAGGTCGGGGTCGCGCACCTGCTGGCGAATACGAGCAGCCAGAGATTGGTACTCTTTCCAGGCGGATTCAACTTCATCAATTCGCGTACGCAAATCCGCGGCGCGGCGCAAGAGGGCCGAAATTTCCTCCGGTTTTTGCGGCTCCGGCCAACGGTTGGCATCTTTTTCTGCCTGGTTCACAAGGTTGCGGGCTTCTGCGAACTCCTCGTTATTCAAAAAAGACTCGGCAAGGCGTAAATCATCCCCGACTTCAGCCTGCAACAAGGAAAGCGCGACCGGACGCACCTGGGCAATTTGCTCTGCCAGCCCGGTCAGGTTAGGGAAAATGCTTTGCGCCTGAAGCAAGAGTTCGAGTTTTTCCAACTGATCGGCGGACTGCAAGGCTCGTTCACGCAGTTGGGCGGCGCGCTCTTCCGCCTGAATGAAGCGCTCCACTTCGGCCAGTTTTTCTTCAAGTTTACGCTTGTGCTGCTCGAAAAAAGGTTTTTCCAATGCCTTCTGCAGGCGCAGACGCACATAGCCGGGACGCAGCGTTTTGTTCTTTTCGGCAATGTTCAGTTCGTATTGAGCAGTATCTTCAGAGGCCTGCTCAAGCAAGGCCTGCGCTTCGCGCAAGACTTCCGCAGCCGGGCGTTCAGTGCCGGTCGTGGCATCGAGGATGTATTTATCCCCCTTGACAACACGTGCCTGCAAATCGGCGACTGCCTTTGCGCGGGCTTCGATGTCGCCAAAGCGCATTTGAGTTGTTTCTTCCCCCATTTGCAGACGAGTCTTATCGTAAAACTCACGCGCTTCCTTGAGGAGGGGAGTCAATTCATCAGGCAGGCGTCCTTCCTGGTCCAGAGCCTCGGCATCGTAAACAGCATCTCCCAGGCGTTTGATGTCACGGCGTTCTTTCAAACCGGCGCGTAATTCGCTTAGTTTTTGCTCCGAGACGCGTTCCTGTACCAGCCCATCCATCTCCTGCAAGGCCAGGCGCGCATCGCTATTTTCACGCTCCAGAGTCAAAACGGCATTATATAACTCGCGGGCTTTGGCTATATCCCCTGCAGAGCGGGCAGCATTGGCCTGGGTGAGCAAATCGTTCAGGGCCGTGTTCAATCCAATGCGAGCCTGTTCAAGCAATTCATGGGCTGAGGCTTTCAACTCACCTTCAGCGCGTTTTTCAATCGTCTCGGCCAGGTTCAGGGCTTCGCGCCATTGAGAACGGGAAAGATATTCGCGCGCCCGTTCCAGTTCGCGGTGCAGGGAGGCTTGTTCCAGATCAAGCGCATCACGTGCGACTTCTTCCTCGTCGACGAGATCGAATTCTTCCTGAAGAGGCAAAGAAAGCTCTGGTGCGGGCTGCGGTAGTTCTGCTTCAACAGCGGCTTCTTCTGGCCCAGAGACCACCGATTCCTGGGCTGGAGACTCTGTTGCTGCTGAAGCAGACGAGAATTCTGCGCCAGGAAGGGATTCAGACGATGGTTCTGCAGTCGAAGGGGAAACAAGCGGCTCAGATTCTGGTTCCGCTTCTTCAGATTCGATACCATAATCGCTCAACTTGATTGGGCATTTGCCTCGCATGCCTTTCTGCACCCATTGCTCAAAAGCACGCTTATCAGCAGCGACTCTGGCTTCATCGGGAGTGCCAATGGCAAATTCCAGTTCTTCCTGGAGTTTTTGCAAAATTTTTTCAACGTTTTCCATAGGCTTCCTCTACCTTCCCGTACTTACAATCGCCACAGCATCCACACCGATTTCACCTGGAATTCCCTTCTCGACCTGGAAGCGCAACCCCACCAGGGCTTCTCGATCCAGCCTCCAGGTTCCCAGCGTGACCCACTCGCCGTGGTAGTCATTTTGATTGACAGTCGCAGGATTGTCACGCTTGAAAGGCTTTCCATCCACCAGCAGAATGTACTCGCCCGCTGCCGTAGCATGTTGGGCAGGAATCCAGACGTAGACTTCATATTCCCCAGCGGGCAGGCGGTTGAGCGCTTCCCAGTCCACCCAAACAGGTGCCCGCTCGCCTGTTGGCCCCAGGTTTTTGCTGACAAAATCGCCGTTCCAGGCCAAAACATCGCTAAAGGTTATTCCTTGATCTCGTAGCGGTTTTTCAACCTGATAGAATGTCGCCTGGGCATTATCGAGCAAACTGACCAGTGTGCGCCCAGCAGGCAGGAGATCCAGCATCTGGCGGGTCGGTTCGTTGATGCGCACAATGAGCAGGCGGTCAACAGCAAAGGGCTTATCGGCGGTCAATTCCCCTGTAGTAACACTGACCTGCAATCTCTGGCCGCGCGCAACCGAATACACGCCCAGGGGCAGCCAACGATCTCTGTTGGTTTCTGTATAGTTCAGGAAAATGACACTGGACGAGCCGCGATAGGCAGGAACAGGCACTCCATCCAGGAGAATCTGGAACGACTGAGGCCCAACAGACAGGTATGACGTATCGAGGACATAAATAGCATAGAACCCATCGGTATCGAATGGTGTGTCCATGCTCCAGGTAGCACTGACAACGCCTTTATCGGCGTAAAGAAACGTTTTGTCTGTGGCGTTGGGATCTACTGAATTGCCCTTTTTCCAGGGGCTTCCCTGGGCTTCCTGAGGAGGCTGTAAGAGGACTGCCGTTTCGTCCAGGACCCAATAGGTGTCACCTTTCAGAGGAGCAGGCGGATACAGCGCTTGCGGATTGGTCAGCAAGAATGCAGAAGGCGGGATGGGTGTGGGCGTTGGCGTGGGCGTCGGTGTATCTGTAGGAACAGGCGTGCTTGTGGGCGTCGGCGACGTCGTAGGGGTAATGCTGGGGGTGGGGGTATGGGTACCAAAAATTTGCTGGTTCACCCACCCGCGATTGGTCTGATAAAAGCTGAACAATCCAAAACAAAGCAGGACGAAAACCGCAGCAACAGTCCCCATGCCTGCCAGGACTCGTTTGCGTTTGGCCTGGTCCCGCAAACGTTTTTCGTCCTCCTGGCGGAGAGCCAGCCAGTCGGCATAGGTCAAAGAGCGTAGCGCATCTTCTATCGCTTCAGGCGGAGGAGTCTGCGCAATGAAGTTCAGTAAACCGCGTGGATCTTTGCGA
>DAOTZT010000204.1:0-5613 GCA_034434255.1 Anaerolineales bacterium
CCGTATTGTGGGACTGTCTATCAATTGACCGAACAACCCAAGTGGTAAATTCTTCACACAGGAGGCTGCAATGAAACTCCGCCTGCTTGCTTTGCTGTTACTGGTTGTCCTCATGTTCGCGGCAACTTCCAGTGTTCAGGCGCAGACCTATCTGTTCAGCCTGGATACCGAGGTTGTGAACGTATTCTGGAACTCAGACGGCTCGGTGGCCCTGGATTATGTCTTTGTGTTCACTAACAGCCCCAACGCTGACCCAATTGACTTTGTGGACGTGGGCATGCCCAATGATTATTATGACTGGAACAGCATCTCGGCGGATGTAAACGGCAACCCTGTGGGTATCTCCAGCGATTATTACGGCAGCGGCTACGGCTTCGCCGTGGACCTGGGCAGTCAGGCCATTGCTCCCGGAGAGACCGGACGGGTACATGTGTACGTCGGGCGGGTGACGAACATGCTCTACCCCTCTGACGAACAGCCCGATACGTATGTCAGCGGTCAATTTTCACCAACCTGGTTTGGGTCCGAGTACGTCACCGGCAATACGAATCTGACCGTTGTTTTCCACCTGCCGCCCGGAGTCCAGCCAGAGGAGCCTTTCTATTACCCGGCAAGGGGCGGCTGGCCCTGCGAGACCGAGCCTGTTGCGGATTATGACGATGAGGGGCGCATTACCTACACGTGGGCCTGTGAGTCGGCCAATTCGTACACCCAGTATACCTTTGGCCTTTCCTTCCCCAAGCAATACGTTCCCGAAGAGGCTATCGTTACCTCCCCGCCTGTCGTCCAGCCTTCTGACGGCGATTTCTCCTTCGACCTTGACGGCCTGATTGCTTGCGTCTTCTTATGCTGCATTGCTGGCTTCTTCATCGTCGTGCCTATCATGGGAGTGATAAATGAACGGAAACGCAAACTCCAGTACATGCCGCCCAAGATTTCGCTGGAGGGACACGGCATTAAGCGCGGCCTGACGGCGGTCGAAGCCGCCGTCCTGATGCAGGAGCCGCTCGACAAGGTGATGACGATGATCCTCTTTGGCGTGGTCAAGAAGGGCGCCGCTACAGTCGTGACCCGCGAGCCGCTCAAACTGGAAATCGCCTCGCCCCTGCCCGAAAACTTGCATGAATACGAGAAAAACTTCCTGGCCGCCTTCTCGGAGCCGACTCTGGCCGCCCAACGCAAAGCCCTGCAGGAAATGGTCGTAAAACTGGTCAAGGCCGTCGAGGAGAAAATGAAAGGCTTCAGCCGCCGCGAGACCATTGACTATTACAAGGCCATCATGCAACGCGCCTGGCAGCAAATCGAGGCCGCCGGCACGCCCGAGGTCAAGAGCCAGATGTACGAAGAAGCCCTCGAATGGACCATGCTCGACAAAGACTACGACGAACGCACCCGCCGCGTCTTCACCGGCCCGGTCTTCGTGCCGATGTGGTGGGGCCGCTTCGATCCGGCCTATCGTCCCGTTTCGACTGCTGGCGGAGGCGGCGGGAGGGTCGCCGCGCCGTCCGCGTCCGGCGGGCGAGTCAGCGTGCCGGGTTCGGCCTTTGCCGCCTCGGTGGTCAGCAGCGTCCAGAGCCTGGCCAGCCGCACGCTGGGCGATGTTGGCGCCTTTACCAGCGGCGTCACCAACCGCACCAATCCCCTCCCCAAGTCCACATCGAGCGGCTATCGCGGCGGAGGTGGCCGGTCGTGTGCCTGTGCCTGTGCCTGCGCCGGTTGCGCCTGCGCCTGTGCTGGAGGAGGAAGGTGATTCACTCTGCATTGGATAGTGGGAAGCGGTCCGCCGTCTGCTGTCCGCCGTCTGTTCCGTGGTAATTGAACGATGAATCGTCTTTTCTCGCGTTTACTCCCCTCCCCCCCTGTTCCCGGCCCCGTCCCTGGCTTGTATCACTACCGCCTCGAGGAAACGGACGAAAAAAGCCGCGTCCACCTGCGCCTCGACCCCGATGGCCGCGGCACGCTCATCGTCAACGCCAGCCGCGTGATGCACCTCAACCCCACCGCCGCTCTGATGGCTTACCTGACCCTCGAGAAAGTCGAACCGTCCCAGGCTGTGCGCACCATTTGCAGGCAATATCGCGTCAGCCGGTCACAAGCCCAGGCCGATTTGCAGGTTATCCGTGCCCAACTGAATGAACTGATCCGCCCCGATGGCGCCTGCCCGATTCACGAACTGGACCTGGAAACGGTGGCTCCCTTCTCGGCCCGTCCCAGCGCCCCTTACCGCCTCGACCTGGCGCTCACCTACCGCTGCAACAACGACTGCGCCCACTGCTACAACGTCCAGCACCCCGCTCCCGGCACGACGAATCCTAACGAACTTACCACCGCCGACTGGAAGCGCGTCCTCGACAAAGCCTGGGACCTGGGCATTCCCCACATCATCTTCACCGGCGGCGAGCCGACCCTCCACCCCGACCTGCCCGAACTCATCGCCCACGCCGAATCCAACGGCCAGATTACCGGCCTGAACACCAATGGCCGCCGTCTCGCGGACGAGCGCTTTCTGGCGCGGTTGCTGGAAGCCGGCCTCGACCACGTCCAGATCACCCTGGAATCGAGCCGGCCCGAGGTCCACGATGAGATGGTAGGTGCCAGGGGGGCCTTCCGTCAAACCGTGCAGGGACTGAAGAATGCCCTGGCCAGCCCCCTTTTCGTCATGACCAACACCACCATGCTGCGCACCAACGTTCACACCATCCCCGAGACGCTCGACTTCCTGGCCGAACTCGGCGTGCCAACCGTCGGGCTGAACGCACTCATTTACTCCGGGCGCGGCGCAACGGTCGGGACGGGGCTGGCCGAGGCCGAACTTGCCCCGCTGCTCGAAATCGCCCGCCAGAAGACCGAGGCGCGTGGCCAGCGCCTCATCTGGTACACGCCGACGCAGTACTGCAACTTCGACCCGGTGCAGATGGACCTGGGCGTCAAAGGTTGCACGGCGGCGCTCTACAACATGTGCGTCGAGCCGGATGGCGGCGTGCTGCCCTGTCAATCCTACTATCACCAACTCGGCAACTTCCTGCGCGACGACTGGCCAACCATCTGGGAACACCCTCTCGCCGTGCGCCTGCGCGAGCGCCGCGGCCTGCCCGAAAAATGCAATGGCTGTCTCCTGCTGGCCGAATGCGGCGGCGGCTGCCCCTTGCAATTTCCCCACATCGCTCCCTCGGAGGTCGTATGACCGAAATCCCCTGGTTCAAAGAACTGCCCCTTGCCATCACCATTTGCGACGCTGAAGGCATTCTCCTCGACATGAATGATGCGGCCGCCAAAGTCTTCGAGGAGGATGGCGGCCGCGCCCTCATCGGCTCCAACGTCCTCGATTGCCACCCCGAAGCGGCGCGCCGCAAACTCGAAGACATGATGGCGCGCCGTGAGAAGAACATCTACACCATCGAGAAAAACGGCAAGAAAAAACTCATCTATCAACCCCCCTGGTACAAAGACGGCCAGTATGCCGGTTTTGTGGAACTCTCGATGGAAATCCCCTTCGAGATGCCCCATTTCCTGCGTGCCTGACCCTCCACCCTTTCCTTGAAAAGGAGTTGCCATGGCCTCGTTCCTCTCCTGGATTCGCGAACGCTTTACCAAAGTCCAGCCGCTGCCGGCGGAACACCTGCACTACCAGTCCCCGCCCGGCGACGAACCTGCCTACCGCCTGCACCTGCGTCTCAACGCAGACGGTTCCGGCTTGCTCATCGTCAACGCTTCCACCATCCTGCACCTCAATCCCACAGCCGCCGAATATGCCTACCACATGATGAAAGGGACGCCTCCCGAAGAAGTGGCCAGACTTTTTGCCAAACGCTATCGCGTGAACCGGGAGACCGCCCTGCGCGATTTCTCGGACTTCCGCGACCGCATCCAGACCCTTGTCCATACCCCGGACCTCGATCCGGTCACCTTCCTCGACTTCGAGCGGGTCACCCCCCATTCGGTTGCCCTCACTGCTCCCCTGCGCCTCGACTGCGCCCTGACCTATCGCCTGCCTCCCGGCGCCCAGGCCGAATATGCCCCCGTCAAGCGCGTCGACCGCGAACTGACCACCGACGAGTGGAAGACCGTCCTCGATAAGGCCTGGATTCACGGCATTCCCCACGTCACCTTCACCGGCGGCGAGCCGACGTTGCGCAGCGACCTGGCCGAACTCATCGCCTACGCCGAGGGCAAGGGCATGGTCACCGGTTTGCTCACCGACGGCCTCAAACTGGCCGACAAAGACTACCTCCACACCCTCCTGCAGACCGGCCTCGACCATATCCTCTTCCTCCTCCAGCCGCAGGAGAGCGCCTCCTGGCAAGCCCTCGAGACGGTCATGCCCGAAGACATCTTCGTCACGGTCCATCTCACCGTCACCCCGCAGAACGTCAGCCAGGCCGGCGCAGTGCTCGAAAAACTGGCGAGTTTGGAGGTCAAGAGCCTTTCACTGAGCGCCTCGGACGTCTCCCTGCAAGAGGGCATCTCTCGCCTGCGCGACCGCGCGGCAGAACTCGGCCTGACTCTGCGCTGGGACCTGCCCGTGCCTTACTCGGCTGCCAACCCGGTCGCTGCCGAAGTGGTGGACGACGCCGTTCCCGACGGCGCTGGCAAGGTCTGGCTCTACGTTGAACCGGATGGCGACGTCCTCCCCGCCCAGGGCGAACCGGACAAGGTGCTGGGCAACTTCCTGCGCGACCCGTGGGAGAAAATTTACCTCACCACGTAAGTCGTATACCGAAATTTATTTTGGCTTTGTGCGAAACAATTTCGCAGTACAGGTATTCCATCCCTGACGCCTACCATCGCAACCTGCGGTATTGGATTCATGAAGCAGGCGAGGATTTCATCGGCGATATGTCGAGCGCTGTGTAAATTGCCAGGTGTCCCTGTCTGGCTTCAATGTGGCAAAATTTCAGGCTGCAAACTACAGCATAAAACATCATCAACAGCCAACTGTTCTCGTTGCGGAAGGCGACCGCTACTTGTGACCGCGCTTTTTGACTTCTCCAAACAGCCTCTCAGATATTTTTGGTGCGGATATACTTCCACTTGTTCTTGGGGAAAGTCACGAAAGCAGGTCTCCAGTCGTTGCGCATCGCTTGAATGGCAGAAAAATAGAGAATTGAGGCAGAAAGCACCGGTAAGATCGTCCGGTTTCTAGCGATTGGTTGGATATAAAATCGTCTTCAAGTTTGCACGTATCGCTTCTTGCAAATATGGCCGGCAATGTTATTAGCCTTGTGCTTGAGGCAGGGCTGCCATTTGGTACCAGGAAACCTGGCCTGGATGGCATTTATCATTACCTGGTTGCCCTCAGCCATCACAAGTCAATCATTTGCCACCCCGCATCTTGAGATTTTTTAGCAACTGTTCCCAAACTTGCTAATTTTCCCGTTCACCCATCGAAAATCCCAAACATCACGTTTTCTGTGGGCATCCATGTCTACCAGCATTTTGCAGCCTTTGCCATTGTACACCCCTGTAAAATACGTGCCATCAGCGTAACTATTCAGCCATGTCATTGCGAGCCGTTTTTTGGCGAAGCAATCTCCCGTTTATCAGGCCAGCTTGACCGCTTGGGGATTGCTTCGTCGCAAAGAACGCTCCTCGCAATGACAAACACAACAGTTT
>DAOTZT010000205.1:0-14422 GCA_034434255.1 Anaerolineales bacterium
TCAGGCAACGCATATCGTGAAAATGGACTCGAGTGTTCAAAATCATGCCAACTATGGTACAATAAAGGGTGAGGCTGTCCGACATTGTTCTTCTCCTGGCTCGTTTTGGTATGGAAACCTAACTTTGCCACCATTTGGGCTTGTCGGCAAGCCTCTCTTTTGTTAATTTTGTCAGTCAATCAGGCAAGTCGGGTTTGTTTGGACAAAAAAAATAATGCTTTGATAGGCTTTGCTTTACGGATGCTCTTTTTTCGTTTTTGAGGGGACAGGTACCAAATTCTGGTTGCTTGAATATGAAAACGCCACTATTCCTTGATGTTCATCCATCTTGCTGATGCTGGCTACAAGTGGTATGTTATCTCCGGGTTATCTGCGCAATCTGCGTTCCTCTGTCTCATCTGCGTAATTCATTCAATTTGCGTAATTCGCGTAATCTGCGTTCCCACAATCTGCGCAATCCGCGTTTCAAATTGCTCCCCCATTTGCGGCTTTTTTTGGTATCATTCCCCCTTTGGAGAACTCAAGATGACCAACTTCCTGACGAAAATTCCCAACCATTTCGACCTGCCGCGCCGCATCCGCCGGCTGGGAGAACTTGCTTACAACCTGTGGTGGACCTGGAATCCCTACGCCCAACGGCTCTTCAACCGCATTGATAACGCCCTGTGGGAGAGATTGAACCACAACCCCCTCGTTTTTCTACGACAAGTCGGCCGGGCTGAAATCAACGCCGCTGCCCAAAATCCCTACTACCTCGAACTCTACGACAAAGTTTTCGCTGACTTCGATGCGTACATGAACGCCAGCGAGACGTGGTGCACGCACATGTATCAAAATCGTTGCCATGGCACCATTGCCTACTTTTCCATGGAATTCGGCCTGCATGAAACCCTGCCCATCTATTCCGGCGGCCTGGGCGTGCTGGCCGGCGACCATTTGAAAGAGGCCTCAGACCTGGGCCTGCCGCTGGTCGGCCTGGGACTGATGTATGCCGAGGGGTACTTCTCCCAGCGCATTTCGGAAGACGGCTGGCAGGAAGCCATCAATCAACCCCTCAATTTCGATGACCTGCCTGTCTTGCCGGTGGTAGACGAACACGGCGACCTGCTCAAAATCTCGGTCAACTTTCCGGATCGTTCGGTCAATGCCTGCATTTGGGAATTGCGCGTCGGCCGCGTCCCGCTCTACCTGCTCGATACCGACCTGGACGAAAACGCGCCCAACGACCGTAAATTGACTGCCCGCCTCTACTGGAGCGATATTGATTTGCGCATCGCCCAGGAAATCATGCTCGGCGTGGGCGGCGTGCGTGCGCTGCGCAAACTCGGCTATGCTCCCACCGTCTGGCACATGAACGAAGGCCACGCCGCTTTCCTGACCCTGGAACGGGCGCGCGAACTCGTGGCCGAGGGCCTTCCCTTTGAACAAGCCATCGAGAAAATCAAGGGCAACAACGTCTTTACTACCCATACCCCCGTACCGGCGGGCAATGACGAATTCCCGCTCTGGCTGATTGACAAGAACCTTTCCCGCTTTTGGAGCGAACTTGGCATCAGCCGCGACCAGTTCGTGGACCTGGCACGTCACAGCCAGGCCTGGGGCGAGACCTTCAGCATGCCCATCCTGGCCCTGCGTCTCTCCGAGGGGCGCAATGCCGTTTCGGAACTGCACGGACGCGTCAGCCGCCGCATGTGGCAATTCCTGTGGCCAGAAGTGGAGGAAGACGATGTCCCCATCACCTCCATCACCAACGGCGTGCACACCTCCACCTGGCTGGCACGCCGGATGCGGGTCCTCTTCGACAAGTACCTCGGCCCTGACTGGCTCGATCGCCTCGATGACCCGCTGCTCTGGAAACAGGTCGAGAAAATCCCCGACGAGGAACTGTGGGCTGTCCGTATCCATTTGAAGCGCAAACTGGCTTTCTATGCTCTGGAGCGCGCCCGTCAACGTTGGATGAAAGGCGGCTATCATCCGGTGCAGGCGATTGCCTCGGGCGTGATGCTTGACCCCTATGTATTGACCATCGGTTTTGCCCGCCGCTTTGCCACTTACAAGCGCGCTAACCTGATTTTTAGCGATGTGGAACGCCTGTTGAACATTATCAACCGGCCCAACTATCCGGTGCAAATTATTTTTGCTGGCAAGGCCCATCCTGCCGATGAACCCGGCAAACTGCTTATCCAGGAAGTCTATCGCATCGTCAAACGCGCCGAGAACGGCGGTCGGCTGGTCTTCCTGGAAGACTACGATATCAACCTGGCGCGCTACCTTGTCCAGGGCGTGGACGTGTGGATGAACAACCCGCGCCGCCCGAACGAAGCCTCTGGCACCTCGGGCATGAAAGCCGCCGTTAACGGTGTCTTGAACTTCTCAGTGCTGGATGGCTGGTGGCGCGAGGCCTATAACGGCCAAAACGGCTGGGCCATTGGGCAGGACGCTGACCTGGATACCCAAATCCAGGATCAGATGGATGCTGCCAGTCTGTATGAAGTGCTCGAAAAGGAGATTATCCCCCTCTACTACGACAACCGCAACGGCGAGAATGTGCCGGTGGGTTGGGTGGCGCGCATCAAAGAATCCCTGCGCACCATCACACCGCAGTTCAGCACCCGCCGCATGGTCAAGGAGTACGTAGAGAGACTCTATTTACCGGCAAACGAATAATCTGTTCGTGGGCGGCCGGTGTGCCGCCCATTTTTTTGCGATTGGAGGCGAAATGTCTGATATCTTTTTCTCCCCTGCTGCCTGGCTGGCTGCCCTGGGCATTTTTGCCCTGCGGATCGGCGACATGACACTCGATACCCTGCGGCTGCTGTTCGTCGTCCGCGGTAAGAAGTGGATCGCCTGGATCCTCGGCTTCTGCCAGTCGGTCATTTTCGTCATTGCGATTACTTCGGTTCTACAAAACCTCGATAATCCCCTAAATGTCATCGGCTACGCTGCCGGATTTGCCACTGGCAACGTCGTGGGCATGTTTATTGAAGAGCGGCTGGCGATTGGACATGTCCACATCAACATCATCAGTCCCCGGCGCGGGGCGGCGATTGTCGAACACTTGCGAGCCAATGGCTTTGCCGTGACCGAAATCCCGGCGCGCGGCAAAGACGGTATGGTAACCTTGATGCAGTGCGATGTGCTGCGCAAGAATGTAGAACAAGTCCGCGCTTTGGTGAACGAGATTGACCCCGATGCCTTTATCACAGCGGAGGACGTCCGCCCGATCCGGCGCGGCTTCTGGCGGTCGTAGCGCCCTTGCACCACAAAGGGCACGAAGTACACAAAGGATTTCTAAAAGGCTCAATTGACATGCTTGAATTGCGGTGCACAATTGTTTCAAAAAACTTCGTGCTTGTGCCCTGGTTGGTAAAAAAGGCGTTTGCAGAGTTTCCTGGTGTGCTTTACCGCTTCAACTTTTCCGTGAACTTCTGACGGAATTTGGCTACTTTCGGGGCCACCACAAACTGACAATATGGCTGAAAACGATTGCGAGCAAAATACTCCTGGTGATACTCTTCAGCCCGGTAGAAGGCCTCAAAAGGAGTCACCTCGGTCACAATGGGATCGTCCCAAACGTGGGCGGCCTCGAGTTCGGCAATGACCTCTTCGGCGATTTTCTTTTGCTCTTCGTCGTGATAGAAAATGGCTGACCGGTATTGCGTTCCGATGTCATTGCCCTGCCGGTTGAGCGTGGTCGGGTCGTGGATGGTGAAAAAGACCCGCAGCAGGTCGCGGTAGGAAATGATCTCTGGATCAAAGGTGATTTGCACCACTTCGGCATGACCGGTATCTCCCTCGCAGACTTGCTGATAGGTGGGGTGGGGCACATGTCCGCCGGAGTAGCCGGACTCGACCGATACTACTCCCTGTAATTCGTCGAAAACGGCCTCGAGGCACCAGAAACAGCCTCCAGCCAGAGTGGCAACCTGTAATTGAGCCATACAATTCTCCAAAAAATGGGACCGGGGCGGGTTTGCGATCCGCCCCGGCTGAAATTTATGAAACGGGTTCGGGAGAAGGTTCGGCTTCCGGTGTCCGTCGGAGCACAATCTCGTCCTGGGCGACGTCCACCAGGATGGAATCGCTGCTGTGGAATTCGCCTGCCAGGAGGGCATCGGAGAGCGGGTCCTCGACCTTTTGCTGGATGACGCGCCGTAACGGCCGGGCACCCATCTCGGGGTCGTAGCCCGCAGCAGCCAGCAGGTCCAGCGCCGCCTCGGTAGCGGTGAGGGTGATTTCGTGCTCGCTCAGGCGGCCGGTGACCTTGTTCAGTTCCAGGGTCACGATTTGGCGGATGTCGTCTTTGTTCAACGAACGGAAGACGATGACGCTGTCGAGACGGTTGATGAACTCTGGCCGGAAGATGCGCTTGAGCGATTCGGTCAGTTTCTTGCGCATTTCCTCATAAGACAGGTGTTCTTCGGTCTTCTCGTCTCGCTTGATGGGGAAGCCCAGCGAAGTTTGTTTCTTGATTTCGTCAGCCCCGACGTTGGTGGTCATGACGATGATGGCATTGCGGAAGTCCACCTGGCGGCCTTTGGCGTCGGTCAGGTGCCCTTCTTCCATGATTTGCAAGAGCATGTTGTGGACTTCTGGATGCGCTTTTTCGACCTCGTCGAAGACGACGATGGAGTAGGGACGGCGGCGCAGGGCCTCGGTCAGTTGACCGGCGTCATCGTAGCCGATATAGCCGGGCGGCGCCCCGACCAGGCGGCTGGCGGTGTGGCGCTCCATGAATTCCGACATGTCTAACTGGATCAGGGCATCCTCGCTGCCGAACATGAACTTGGCGAGGGCTTTGGTCAACTCGGTCTTGCCGACGCCGGTCGGGCCGAGGAACATGAAGGAACCAATCGGCCGGCGCGGGTCTTTGAGACCGGCCCGGGCACGCCGTACGGCTTTGGCGATGGATTGAATGGCTTCTTCCTGGCCGACGATGGATTTGCGCAGTTCCTCTTCCATGCGCAGCAGGCGCTGACTTTCTTCCTCGGCCATTTGCATCACCGGCACGCCGGTCCACATTGAGACGACTTCGGCAATGTCGTTCACACTGACGACCGGGCTGTTGGCGCGTTCCCAGCCGTTTTTCAGGCGAGCCAGTTCTTCGTTGAGTTCCAGTTCACGCAATTGCCACAGGTGGACATCTTCGGCCTTGCCTTCTTCCTGGGCCAGGACGCGGTTGGCGCGTGCTTCTTTGAGTTGCCGGTAGAGGTATTTGGCCGATGTGGCTGCCCCCGACTTGTACATGCGCACGCGTGAAGCGGCCTCGTCAATCAGGTCAATGGCTTTGTCGGGCAGGAAACGATCGGAAACGTAGCGGGCAGAAAGGCGGGCTGCGGCCTCAAGCGCCTCGTCCGAAATGATGAGATGGTGATGCTCCTCATACATTCTGCGGATGCCCTTGAGAATTTCGATGGTCTCCTCGACTGTTGGCTCCTCCACCACGATGGGCTGGAAGCGCCGCTCCAGGGCAGCATCGGATTCGATGTGCTTGCGGTATTCATCAAGCGTGGTCGCGCCGATGCATTGCAGTTCGCCGCGCGAGAGGGCTGGCTTGAGGATGTTGGCGGCGTCCACGGCAGAACCAGCCGCCCCAGCCCCTACCAGCATGTGAAACTCATCAATGAAGAGAATGGCTTTTGTTTGCTTGAGTTCGTCAATGACGCGCTTCAGCCGCTCTTCGAACTGGCCACGGTACATCGTCCCGGCAATGAGCGACCCGACGTCCAATTTCAGGACGCGTTTGCCCAGCAGGGGGGCCGGGACATCGCCCTCCACAATTCGCTGCGCCAGGCCTTCGACGATGGCCGTCTTGCCGACACCGGGTTCGCCGATGAGAGCAGGGTTGTTCTTGGTGCGGCGTGCCAGGATTTGGATGACGCGCTCGATTTCCGTCTGACGGCCAATCACCGGGTCTAATTTGCCTTCTTCGGCCAGACTTGTGAGATCAGTGGCCAGTTGGTCTACCAGCGGAGTCTTGGGTTCCGGTTTGCCTCCTGGGCGCGCTGCTTCGGGGACGGCAGAGGGTTGTGAAGAAACGTTCTCCTGCAGAACGCGCCGCACCTGGCGGCGGATCTGCTCTTCGGTGATGCCCAAGCGGCGCAGGACTTCTGCGCCGTTGCCGCCCGCCTGGGGCAGACTCAGCAGCAGGTGTTCAGTGCCGACGTAGTGATGCCCCATTTTGCCGGCTTCTTCCAGCGCAATTTCCAGTGCCCGCTGGGTTTCAGGGGCCAATTCGATTTTTGTTCCAAGATAGCGTTCTTCGCCGCTCACGCGTTGAATCATCTCGCGCACACGTTGAAGATCAAGGCCGAGTTCATGTAAGACGCGCCCTGCGATCCCTTCTTCCTCTTCCAGCAAACCGAGCAGGAGATGCTCTGTGCCGATCAGGCTTTGCCGGGACCGTTCGGCTGCCTGATGTGCCAGAGCCAGCACACGGCGAGCACGCTGGGTAAATTTTTCCATGCTTGACATAAAATTCTCCTGTAGGACAAGAGTCGGTTTTGTCCTACCAATCGGACATTAAGTATCTGCTTTCGATTTTACCAAAAAGGAAAATGGATTGCGTATGAGGAAGATTAGAATTTGAATTGCTGGCAGCAAGGCACGACAGGAAACGGCCCTGGGCCGGTGATCTTCTCTCTTCTCTACTCTCTCCTCTTACCTCTGATCCCCCTCCCCCCCAATTTTGCCGCGCTCCAGGCGGGAGAAGAGTTTTTCGAGATTCGCCTGAGCGACCTCGTCGAGCGAGAGACCCAGTTCTGTGCAAACCTGTGCCAGGTACCACAGCACATCGCCGAGTTCGCTTTTCAGGGCCTCGCGCTCAGCCTCGCCAATCACGCCGCCCTTGTCGCGAAAAATCTTTTTGACTTTGCCGGCGACCTCGCCCGCCTCATTGGTCAGCCCCAGGGTGGGATAAATGACTGCATGCCCGATTTCGGGATATTTTGCCGTGCGACGGGATTGTGCTTGATATGTCTCAAAGTCCATGTTTTTGTCCTTGTGTAATTTTACAGTGGCCGGGCCACGATATAAGCCTTCCACCCCATCGCTTCCAGGGAGGGGACGAGCGGGAAGCCGCGCTGCATCCAGCAAATCTGGTAATCGGCTGCAGAGAGCACATCCCAGGCGGTGCGCGCCGATTCGGGACCGTGCAGTTCCATCAACAGCAGGGGGCGTGCTTCGGTCAGCAGCCGACGCATTCCCGGCAGAGCCAGCACTTCGCCGCCTTCAATGTCCATCTTGACGGCTTGTGGCGCCGGATGGCCTTGCTCAAAGACGAATTCGTCCAGCGAAAGGCCAGGGACGACGATCTCGTCCTGATAGCGATCCTCCCTGCCGGCGGAGCCTGCCGCTTTGCCCATCCCGCCCGATTCGTGCACCAGGAAGCGCACCGGACCGGAGGCCTGGGTCACCGCGGCGTGGACAACCGTCACCCGCCGCGTCATCCCGTTCAGGTCCAGGTTGCGGCGTAACCGCTCGACGTTGGCGGGCAGGGCTTCGAAGGCGAACACCTGTCCGCCCTCGCCGGTGGCCTGGGCCAGCAGCAGGGACACGTACCCGATGTTGGCGCCTACGTCGTAGATCACCCAGCCGGGAACGATCAATTCGCGCAGCGCAGCCTGCAGGTCTGGCTCGTAAGTGCCGAGCCAGTAATCCTTCTCGGTTTGCATATCGAGCAGGAGAGTGAATCCTGCCAGTCCGCCTGCGGCGACCTGAACCTCGGTCAAACCGGAGGGGGCAGCTTTGTTCAACACGCGCCGGATTGTCTGCGCCAGCGGCTTGCAGCGATAAATGGCCTGTTTCCAGGACGTGGGGAAGAGACGGGCAGCAAAGGCTGCGAGAGAGAGAAGCAATTTTCGCATGGCAGGGATTATACTTCAGCCGGACATGATATAATTTTGGATAGGAGAAGTCCAATATGTTTAATTTCGAAAGTCCTGACCGCCGTAAAGAAGAAGAGCGCCTGCGCAGGGAGGGCCGCCTGCCACCCGGACAATCGCTGACGGTGAAATTCCCGGTTTTGCATTATGGGCCGGTGCCATCCTTCCAGCCGGCCACCTGGGATTTTCGCATTTGGGGCGAGGTGGAAGAAGAAAAGGTCTGGAACTGGGAGGAGTTCAACCGCCTGCCGCGGACGCGGGTGAAGATGGATATCCACTGTGTGACCCGCTGGAGCAAGGCCGATACGGTTTGGGAAGGCGTGTCGGTGCGCGTGCTGGTCGAGCAGGGGCTGATTCGCTTGAAACCAACCGCGGCGTATGTGATGCAACACGCCGAATTCGGCTACACCGCCAATCTGCCGCTGGAGGTGGTCTTGCAGGAAAATTTCTTACTGGCGACGCATTTCAACGGCGAGCCGCTGACGCCTGACCATGGCTATCCTCTGCGGGGTGTGGTCGGAGCGATTCCCGGCCGTGATGACTTGAAGACGCCCTATCTCTGGAAAGGGGCCAAATGGTTGCGCGGGCTGGAGTTCATGGCGCACGACCGGCTTGGCTTCTGGGAGCAGGCCGGTTACAGTAACAGCGCCGATGTCTGGAAAGAAGAACGTTACGCGTGAGAGTCGGCGCTCCCCTTGTGGTGAAGAGAAACAGACAGGCTTTTCTGCCTGTCTGTTTTTTTTATCGGACTTCTTGAAATTGTCCCTCAGGTCGGATCGGCTCACACAGGCTCTTCAAAAGACCTTCGGGCCGTTTCTTCCCTTTCTCCTTCTCCTTCTCCCTTTCTCCTTCTCCCTTTCTCCTTCTCCCCTTTTCCTTTCTCCTTCTCCCTTTCTCCTTCTCCCCTTTTCCTTCTCTCCTTCTCCCTTTATTTCTCAAACAAATTTTCCTACCGCGGCCTGGTGCCCAAAGTCACCGGAATTTCGATTTCTTCGCCGTCTCGCAGAACGGTCAGGACAATCGTATCGCCGGGCGCTTTGTGCAGGAGCAGGTAACGGAGCAGGTCGTCGAAGAGGCGGATCTCCTGACCGTCGGCGGCAATGATCAAGTCCCCGCCTGCTGCCAGGCCTTCGTAGCCGGGGGCGTTGAGCACACGGTTGCCTGCCCGCAGGCCGGCCTCTTCGGCAGGCCCGCCAGGGATAATGCTGGTTACGTAGGCGCCGGTCGTCTTCTGCAGGCCAAGCAGTTCAATCAGTTCAAGCGGCAAGTCGTCAATTGCCGACAGGCCGAGATAAGGATAGTCAAAGTAGCCTTTTTCAATGAGACTCGGCACAATGCGCTTGACGGTATTGACCGAAATGGCAAAACCGATGCCTGAATTGACCGGTTCACCGACGTTGGTGTAGGCTGTGGTGCGGATGGCGCTGTTGACGCCGATGACTTTCCCGTTCAGGTTCAGCAAGGGGCCGCCCGAATTGCCAGGGTTGAGCGCTGCGTCGGTCTGGATGACGTCGCCGTTGGAGAAATAGCCGCCGCCAGGCGCAGCCGTTCCACTGAGGAGCGATCGCCCCAGGGCTGAGACGATGCCAACGGTCATGGTGCTGTTCAGCCCGAAGGGGTTGCCGATAGCGATGACCGACTGACCGACTCGCAACGTATCAGAATCGCCCAAGGGCAGGGGGAATAGTTCAGAAGCGGGCGCCTTCACCTCAATCACCGCCAGGTCGGCGTAGGAATCGACACCGATCACGTCTCCATAGGTTTTGTAGCCGGAGGGGAAATCGACTTCGACGCGCGTTTCTCCTTCGACGACGTGGTTGTTGGTCACGATGTGTCCTTCGGCGTCATAGACCCAACCAGAGCCTTGCGCAGTGCTGGTGCGAATGGCCACTACTCCACGGCTGGCTTGCTCGTAGATGGTTGTCAGTAAACTTTCTTGCGACTCCAGTGGAAGAGAGGACAGGTCGGTCGCAACAGTCGGAATGGTTTGCGCCGTTGGTGTCAGGGGAATGGTTGTGAATTGACAGGCCAGCAGGCTCAATGCTGCAAATATCAGAATCGTGGTGAAAATCAATGGCTTCTTCATAGGCTCCTCCTTGCGAAAGAATTTTAAGATGTATTCAGTCAGGTCGTCAAGCGGCAAAACCACTGTCTAACTCAGCTCTAACATTGCTGAGTGCAGTATACTTGTCCTGCTTCAGGAGGACTCGGTTATGAATTCGATTTGTGTGTATTGTGGCTCTGCTGACGGCGTCTCTGCGGACTTTCTCGCTGCGGCGCGCCAGACAGGCGCGACCCTGGCCAGCGCCGGGCTGACCATCATCTACGGCGGAGGGCGCACCGGGCTGATGGGAGCCGTGGCCGACGCGGCCCTGGAAGCAGGCGGGCGCGTGCTTGGCGTCATTACCGAGAGCATGAATACCCCCGCCCTGGCGCACCCCGGCCTGACGCGGCTGGAAGTGACCCCGACCATTCACCAGCGTAAGGCACGCATGTATGAACTGGCCGATGCCTATCTGGCCCTGCCGGGCGGTTATGGCACGCTCGACGAACTCTTTGAGACCCTCACCTGGGGACAAATCGGTGAACACGCCAAGCCAGTCGGTTTGTTGAATGTCAACGGCTATTACGACCTGTTGCTGGCGATGCTCGATCGCGCCGTGGAAGAAAAATTTCTCTTTCCCGAACACAGGCAGGCCCTCTTGAGTGCCGAGGATCCGGTGAGCCTGCTGGAGGCGATGCAAAATCACCGCCATCCGCATGAGGCAGTGCGCCGCTGGATGCGCCAGGCATGATGGACAGTTCTCCAGTTCCCAATTTTTTCATCGGGCGTATTGCGGTGTATGGCGATGCCATCCTGGCTCCCATGGATGGCTATTCCGACTGGCCATTCCGCTCATTATGTCGCCGTCTCGGTTCGGCGGTGAGTTACACGGAGTTCATCAAGTCGGAATATCTGGTACATGCCTTCAAACGCATGGAGCCGCGCATGCGTTTTGACGAAGCCGAACGACCGGTAGCCATTCAAATTTATGGCGATGACCCTGAGGAAATTGTCCAGGCGGCGCTGCTGGTGCAGCAGAAAGCCCCTGACCTGATTGACATCAACCTGGGCTGTCCGGCCCGTTCGGTGGCCCGCTCCGGAGCAGGAGTGGGCATGATGCGCACGCCGCTCAAGGTGGCGCGCCTGTTCCGTAAGTTGAGCGCCGTCCTCGATGCGCCGGTGACGGCGAAAATTCGCCTGGGATGGGAAGACTGCCGCAATTACCGTCTCATCGCCCGTATCCTCGAGGAAAACGGCGCGGTAGCCATTGCCTTCCATGCCCGCACAAAAGAACAGGGCTATGGCGGCGTGGCGGACTGGGATGCCATTGCCGAGGTCCGCGCCCTGGTGCGCATTCCGGTCATCGGCAACGGTGACGTAAAGACTCCAGCCGACATCCAGCGCATGAAGGCCTACACGGGCTGTCCGGCAGTGATGATTGGACGGGCGGCGGTGGGCAATCCCTGGATTTTTTCGGGCCTCGAGGCGCACGAGGTGCCCCTTGAGTCGGTTCGCCAGATGGTGCATGAGCACTTGCGGCGCAATCTGGAATTTTATGGACCCGAGAAAGGGTGGATCATCTTCCGCAAGCACGCCATGCAATACCTGAAATTTCAACAAACGCCGCGCCCGGTGCGCATCCGCCTCATTCAGGCCGCCAGTGCGCAGGAGTTTCTTTCGCTGCTGGATGAATTTTGGGGGGCAGAGAGCCTTGCGCCTCTCTCCGAAGAACAGGCTTTTTCCACGAAAGAGCGAATTGCCAAAAAATAAACGCTGACGGCTCTGTCGCAATGGCCGACTGCGATGGCGTTTGCAACAGGGCAAACGGTGCTGTTCAGGAGGAGGGGCCTTAGCGACGCAGGCCAAGCGCTTCGTCGAGTTTTTGCTCGTCGAAGCCGACAATGACCCGGCCGCGAATGTGGAAGGTGGGGGTCGTTTCGTTTCCGTTGGCCCACTGGCGCACGCGGGCAGCCGCAGTCCGGTCGCGGGCGATGTCCACTTCCACGTAGGGGATGCCGCGCGCTTCCAGGTAGACGCGCGCCCGCCGACAGGCCGGGCACCAGGACGTGCAGTACATCACCACGTCTGCCTCGGGGAGCGTATCGTCACCGGTGGCTGGATGCGCGGCGGCCCAGGCGCCCGCCTCGGGGTCCACCTCCGCCAGCACGCGCAGCAGTTCGTCGTTATCGGGTTGGACATCCAGATCGTAAACTTTGGCCCAGCGCAAGACGCCGGCTTTGTCGATCACAAAGAGGGCACGCTCGCTGTGCCCCTCGGGGCGCAAAACGCCATATTTCTTCGCCACTGCGCCGTGGGGGTAGAAATCGCTCAGGAGCGGGTATTGAATGCCCCCCAGACTCTCTGCCCAGGCTTTGAGCGAGGGCACACTGTCCACAGAAAGACCCAGAACCTGGGTCTGCATCCCCTCGAACCGGTCGAGTAAGGCCTGGTAGGAGGGAATTTGCGCTGTTCAGACCGGCGTCCAGGCCAGGGGGAAGAAGGCCAGGACGACGTTGCGGCCGCGCAGGTCACGCAAGCGCACGGGACGGTCGAGGTGGGAGGGCAGGGTGAAATCTGGAGCCGCTTTACCGATTTTTGGGAGCATTGTATCTGTTCCTTTTCTATTGGGCGTGTGACGCTTGGCTGGTCATTGCTGCCAAGTTTATCATAACAAAAGGCTGGCTTGTCCTGGCGTATAATAAGCACATGTCCAAGTCCCACACCCGTTACGTCTGTCAGCAGTGCGGGCGCATCTCGGCTGCTTATATGGGGAAATGCCCGCAGTGCGGTTCGTTCAACTCGATGGTCGAAGAAGTTGTCTCTGAGGCGCCGCTGGTCAAACCGGCCGGACGCGGCCTGGGCGGACGTTCTGTCCCGCGCCGGATTGGGGAAATCAGCGGCGAAGCCGAAGAGCGGATTCCCGTCCCGATTGGCGAATTTGCCCGCGTCCTGGGCGGCGGAATCGTCCCCGGCTCCATCGTCCTGGTCGGCGGCGACCCCGGCATCGGCAAGTCCACGCTGATGCTGCAACTGGCTCTTTCGATGGCGGGGCAGTTCAAGGTCCTGTACGTCTCGGGGGAGGAATCGGAGCGGCAGGTCAAGATGCGCGCCGCCCGCCTCGACCCGAACCATGCCGCCGTCCAGACCCTCTACCTGGTCACCGAAACCGACCTGGAGGCCATCTTCGAGCATGTCCGGACGGTCAAGCCAGACCTGCTGATTGTCGACTCGATCCAAACCGTTTACCTGCCGGAGATGGATTCTGCCGCCGGTTCCGTCTCGCAGGTGCGCGAATCGGCCAACCGCCTGCGCGAACTGGCCAAGTCGTCGGGTCCGGCGGTGTTCGTCATCGGGCATGTCACCAAAGAGGGGACGATTGCCGGGCCGCGCGTCCTCGAACACATCGTGGACACGGTGCTCTACCTCGAAGGCGACCGCTTCCAGACCTACCGTCTGCTGCGTTCGGTGAAAAATCGCTTTGGTGCGACCGCCGAGGTGGGCGTCTTCGAAATGGCCGAGCACGGGCTGACGGAGGTGACCAACCCGTCGGAGGCGTTCCTGGCCGAGCGCATGGTCAATGTGCCGGGTTCGGCCATCGCCGTGACGATGGAGGGGACGCGCCCGCTGCTGGTGGAGGTGCAGGGGCTGACCAGCCCGGCGCAGTTCGGCAACGCCCGCCGCACTCCCAACGGCGTGGACTTCAACCGCTTGCAGATGATCGCCGCCGTGCTGACGCGCCGCGTGGGGCTGAAACTGGCGGAGGCCGATATTTTCGTCAACGTGGTGGGTGGGCTGAAAATCGAGGAACCCGCCGCTGACCTGGCGATTGCCGCCGCCATTGCCTCCTCGATGCGCGACCTGCCCATCCGCGCCGATACGGTCCTCATCGGCGAGATCGGCCTGGCCGGGGAACTGCGCCTGCCCGGGCAGATGCCCGTCCGCCTGCGCGAGGCGGCCAAACTGGGCTTCAAGACAGCCATCGTCCCCAAGCGCCTGCGCCGGGGCGAACCCTGGCCGAGCGGAATCGAGATTGTGGAGGCGCGTTCGCTCTACCAGGCGCTGGAACTGGCGTTTGGCATTCAGCGTGAATTGCCGAAGGGGCGCAAGGTAGCAATCTCTTGACGGAACCGGAGATAAACGGAGATGAAGGGGGATGTTTATCTGGTTTATCTCTGGTTATCTCTGTGTATTTCTGTTTACTGGTTTACAGGAGGTTTATGATGCGTCGATTCTCTCTGACCCTCACCCTGCTCCTGACCCTCAGCCTGCTTCTCGCCGCGTGCCTGCCGCAGACCGTGGACGGCGGACAACCGACCACCCCCTCTCCCACCCCCACCGAAACTCCCACCCCCACCGAAATTCCTCAGCCCTCCCTCGAATCCCTCGGCCTGACTGCTGAAATCCAGCAAATGTTCGACCGCCAGGGCTGGGACATCGCCTGGGAGTACGGGCGAATCGGCGACTCGCCCCAACCCGCCCGCTACACTATCCGCCA
>DAOTZT010000206.1:0-3833 GCA_034434255.1 Anaerolineales bacterium
TGGAGTTGAATCAGGCGGTTCATTTCGACGGCGTATTCCATCGGCAGTTCCTTGACGAGCGGCTCGATGAAGCCAGAGACAACCATGGTGGTGGCTTCTTCTTCGCTCAGGCCGCGGCTCATCAGGTAGAACAACTGCTCTTCGCCGACTTTGGATACTGAGGCTTCGTGACCGATGGTGACATCATCCTCGTCAATTTCGATGTAAGGATACGTGTCGGAGCGGGATTGCGGGTCGAGCAGGAGCGCGTCGCAGACGACGTTGGATTTGACGCCCTGCGCGCCTTTATAGACCTTGAGCAGGCCGCGATAGGAAGCCCGTCCGCCCGCCTTGCTGATGGACTTGGAGGTGATTTTGCTGGAGGTGTTCGGGGCGAAGTGAACCATCTTCGAGCCGGCGTCCTGAATTTGCCCCGGCCCGGCGAAGGCCATCGAGAGCATCTCGCCGTGCGCACCCGGCTCCATCAGGTAGCAGGAAGGGTACTTCATGGTGAGTTTGGAGTTGTGGACAATGAAGCCTTGCGAGACAAAATTGCCTGTGCCGTCCACTTCGATGTCCCAGGTGGGGACTTTTTCCTGCGAGGCCGGAGAAACCTCCACTTTGACGATTTCCACATCTTCGCCCAGCACCAGTTGAGAACGTCCAATCTTGCGGCGCATCTCGTTTGTACGGAGATATTGTTGTTCAATTTTCTCTCGAATTGCCTGACTCACATAGGGCAGCAGGCGCCGATCGGGAGCAAAGGTGAGACGGTAAGATCCGTGTGCAATACACTCTGTGCCCAAAATGGTCACACGGCGAGGTTCGCTAAATTCGGTATGGAGGTGAGAGGTGATTCCAAGCGTCACCAGCAGGGAGGCAATATCCTCCAGCAACTGACGATTGGTGGATTTGATGTGCAAACCGCTGGCGTTGGCAAAGCCATCGGCATCAATGTAACCAGCAATAAACGAAAGACGCTGCGATTCAGGCAAAGACCAAACCCACGCCGGGATCCGCTTGGTGGCGGCTTTGCCGTAGAAGCCGTTGGCGGCGAAGAATTCGACCAACTCTTTGCTGTTCCACGCCAGATGATGACCATCCGCCCGCTCGGTCGGCTCAACGTCCACAATTACATTCATCACGCCGAGCAATTTGCCACGCGCACGATCTTCAGCGGGAGTGGAAAACCCCACCCGTGCATAGCGAACCACGCCTTCAGTTTTGGCAGGTTTGACATCTACGTTGCCGTCTCCTAGCCAGTAGCCGAACAGCCACATGATCTCATCAGTAGTGTATTCTCCAACTTTCAGGCGGGAGGAGCGCTGGCGGGTCATGGTCAAGTCTTCGGCGTACTGATTACGAGATTGGAAAGTAGTCTCCAGGGCGGGCATTTCCAACAAATGCGGTCTGCCGTAATCAAGCGAGGTGCGGGGGATAATGGCCTCTTTCAACTGATCAGCGCGGACATAAGCAAAGCGATAGCGTCCGCTTTTGCGGGCCGCATTGGGATTGTAAACATACGAGTAGAAGGGATGATTGGCCGTTACGCGTAAGCGCCGCTCGCCCGCCGAAACCGTGTGGACAGGCTGATAGCCAGAGAAGCGCTTGGCTGTGACGGTGCGGAAACACAGTTTGCCGGCAGTCTCATCATACGATAAGACCTGGTCGCCGATTTGCAAATCCTCTATTTTCTTGATGCCTTGCGGTGTCGTGACAGTAGAGCCTTCCGCCAGGCAGCCCATATTGGCATCTACCCATTCGTGGGTAGCATCCGCATAGACTTTGGCGCGCTGGGTGACCAGGTTATAGACGTTGTGGCTCCAGTTCTGGATGGTGGTGTAGCGCGAGCGGGCGCCGCGTTTGACGATGATTTCGATGACGCCGCTGTGGAAGGAATCGGTGGTGTATTGGGGAGCGGTGCAGTTATGCGATACCACGCCCTCCGCCACATACGATTCGTCTTCCTCGACCGAGAAGTTATAAACTTCGGTCTCCAGTTCGTCAACGATGATTTCCTTGATGGGCATGTACAGGAAGTTTTCGTCCAGGGCAAACGGCGAGCCTTTGTCGCTGCCATTCGCGGCCTCCACGCCGACGATCTCCCCAAAATGGGCGTTGAACGGCGAGGCGATGACGACTGCGTAAATATCCTGACGAGGTGCAACGCGCTCCTGCCGGTTGACCGAAGCCGCAATTCCCAGACGCAGGCAGGCATCGCGGAAGCCATACGCCAGGTCGGCAGAGACGCTGTTGTAGCGGAACATGTTTTTCACAGGGTCATAACTGCCATCGCCGCGCCACATGCCTTTGACCAGTTCGGTCAGCAGTTCGGGCTCAGTGCCGGCAATCCATTCAGGAATGCGCTTTTCGTAGACGTGCGCACCAAACTCGCGGGCAAACGTGCGGGCAGCCTCGGTGGAGGCAAGCACCAGGGTTTGCCCATTCTGACGCGGCTTGTTTTCGATGGGGGCTTTGCCAAAGTATCGCTGGAGCAAATCTCTGGCATCCTCGAGATATTCTGTCTCGTTCGCGTGGAAAGAAAGCGTCAGGGAATGTTCGTTATCCACGTGCCCTTCGGCAAAGTAATAGCCCAGCAAGCGGAAGAAATCGGGCTCATACGGCAGGTTGACTTCACGCGCCACTGGAGCATGTCGCCCGCGCCCCAGCGGGATGGTTACGCGGTGAGCGAGGGCCGGTTCCGCCACCGGCTGCGGCACGGGGACGACGAGATAATCGCCCACCTGAACCGTGTCGGCGCGCGACCAGGAGAGCGTGAACGACTTATTGCGCTCTCTGGCGCGCTCGCGGCGCACAATCAGCAATGGATGGTCGGCGGTCACTTTCAGTTCGCGTCCGCTATCGCCGTAGAAGCGGAGGGTGTAAATCTTGCCATGATACGGCCTGACCTGGGTGTGATAGACGCGGCGGTAGCGGCCTTGATGGGTCATCACCTCGTCGCCGACCTGAATCGTCTCGATGGGCTTTTCGCCGTTCCGCGTGCGGACGCGCGCCCCGGCCAGGAAGCACCCTTCCACATAGTGCACTTCCGCGCCCTCGTCCACGATAATCAGCGTGCGCTCGAACTGCCCGACGTTGGCCGTGTTCAGGCGGAAGTAGGCCTGCAGGGGCAAATCCACTTTGACGCCTTTCGGCACATAGACGAACGATCCGCCCGACCAGACGGCGCTGTTGAGCGCGGCAAATTTATTGTCTTCCGGCGGGATGACCGTGCCAAAGTATTCGCGGAACAAATCGGGGTGTTGCTTGAGGCCATCTTCGATGGAGAGGAAGATGACACCCTGCTTTTCGAGATGCTCCTGGATGGAGTGGTACACCATCTCAGAGTTGTGCACGATCAGACCTTCCGCAACAAAATTGTGCGGGCCATCTACCTCGATGTCGAACACTTCTTCAAGGCCGACAAACTCTATAGAGTTTATTCGCTCATATCCTATCTGCTCGTTACCAAAAGGTAAGTCTTCCAGTTCCATCTGGAGATGTTGTGAATTCCATGCTCTGAGAGCACCATTTTCTATTCCAACAGATGCGTTTACAGCAGACTTTGGCAACCCAGAGGGCCGATCATCCACCAATCTTTCACGAATAAGCGGATGAGGCCATGCCACGTTTGCAGGCAAAATATCTACTTCCGGCAAGGATTTTGCCACTGCCACCAAATCCCCTACCTTAAGGTCGCGCAGGTATTTCCATGTACGAACGTATCGTCCGCGCTGAGAGCCTTCCTTGCGGTGTAATTCCAGCACAAGGAAAGGATGATTTTCAGTCGCTTTGATGGTGCGCGTACCGACCTTTACTTCGTAAACAGGACGCTCCCCTTTTGGCATGAAGTT
>DAOTZT010000207.1:0-1619 GCA_034434255.1 Anaerolineales bacterium
CGCGCCATGCGCCGCTCTCTCGGCATTCATCCCACCTTTCAGCGGGTAGATACCTGCGCGGCGGAATTCGAGGCCCAAACTCCCTACCTTTACAGCGCCTATGAAATGGACGATGAAGCGCGCCCAACCGACCGGCAGAAAATTCTCATTTTAGGCGGCGGGCCAAACCGCATCGGTCAGGGCATCGAGTTCGATTACTGCTGCTGTCAGGCGGCGTTTGCCCTGGCAAAAATGGGGTATGAGACCATCATGCACAACTGCAACCCCGAAACTGTCTCGACGGACTATGATACCGCCGACCGCCTATACTTCGAGCCGTTGACCCTGGAGCATGTGCTGAACGTCATCGAGCGCGAGCAGCCGATGGGCGTGATTGTGCAGTTCGGCGGGCAGACTCCACTCAATCTGGCGCAGGGGCTAAAGGCTGCCGGAGTGAACATTTTGGGGACTTCGCCTGAAGCGATTGGCTTATCAGAAGACCGCGAGGCCTTTGCGCAGCTGCTCTCCCGGCTGGATATTCCCCAACCGGAGAACGGAATTGCCCGTTCGCTGGAAGAAGCCCGCGAAGTGGCCGCCCGAATCGGGTATCCCGTTCTCGTTCGTCCATCGTTCGTGTTGGGCGGGCGGGCAATGGCGCTCGTCGAGGGTGAAGCCCAACTGGCGGGGTTCATCCAACAGGCGATGGAAGCCGCCCCCGGACAGCCCATTTTGATTGACCGTTTTCTGGAAGACGCTTTCGAAATTGATGTGGATGCGCTCTGTGACGGTGAGCAGGTGGTAATTGGCGCGATTATGCAGCATATTGAAGAAGCGGGTGTGCATTCGGGCGATGCGGCCTGCGTGTTGCCGCCCTACAAGGTGAGTGCCTACCATCTGGGCATCATGCGCGAATATACCGAACAGTTGGGGCTGGCGCTGGGCGTGCGCGGGTTGATGAACGTCCAGTTTGCGCTCAAGGACGAGGTGGTCTATGTGCTAGAGGTCAACCCGCGCGCTTCGCGCACCGTGCCGTATGCCAGTAAGGCCACCGGGCTGAACCTGGCTTACCTTGCTGCGCAGGTGATGGCCGGGCGCACGCTGGCGGAACTCGGCGTGACGGAGGAGCCGCGCGTGGATGGGTTTTTCGTCAAAGAGGCAGTGCTGCCGTTCAAGAAATTGCCCGGCTCCAGCGTGCTGCTTGGCCCCGAAATGCGCTCCACCGGCGAGGTGATGGGACATGCCGCTCATTTTGGTCATGCGTTTGCCAAGTCGCAAATTGCGGCGGGAACAGCCCTGCCGCAGGGCGGCGCGGTGCTTATCAGCGTCAACGACTACGATAAAAGCGCCGGGCTGAAAATTGCCCGCGACCTGTACCGAATGGGCTTTCGTCTGTATGGGACGCCCGGCACGGCAGACTTTTTCCGCAAGGTGGGGCTGCCGGTCGAGACGGTCAATAAATTTGCCGATGGTTCGCCGCATACGGTGGATCTGATTCGCAGCGGGCAGGTGCAGCTGGTTATCAACACCCCGCGCGGACAGCACGCTCATGCTGACGGGGCGGAAATCCGCGCGGCAGCAGTGGCGATGAATGTCCCGCTGCTGACCACGCTCTCGGCGGCTATGGCAGCGGTAGCGGCCAT
>DAOTZT010000208.1:0-7235 GCA_034434255.1 Anaerolineales bacterium
CACCAGGGTCAGGCCGTAGATGATGAGCGCTGAGACGAAGGGACTGGTCTCGGCAAACGCGCCGGAGGCCCAGTGCAGGATGGTATCCAGGATTCCGCCTGAAGCGATGATGTGCTTGACGCTGGCAGCCAGCCATCCGCGTGCCGGTGATGCGGAATTCATTGTAACGGAAGGGTTTGAAGGGCGTCGGGTCGCCAGCCTGCACATTGGCCAAGATTTCTTTGTGGATGGCTTCCAGACTGGAGGGAAGCGCCGCAGAACGGCCATCCACCTCGGCGATGAACTGCCGAAACGTCCGCATCTCTCCGACCCTGATCCTGCTGACTAAACCCTCGAGCGTTTCCAACCCGCTGCCGAGAATCAGACAGGTGTAAGCCAGGTAGTCTTGGTTGTCGCCGGTAAAGGGATGGAATTCCGGCTGGACGAGCAAGTCGTAAGCGGCGCAGAAGCCTTGCGGGTCGAAGGCGCTGCCCAGCAGCCCGGCAACCGTTTCCTCCACCGCCTGGACGCGGGCGTCGTCAATGACAGCGGCGTTGCGCCCGCGCGCGCCCAGGGCGGTCTTGTCCATGTCAATCAACAAGGCGGTATGTTCGTCCACAGGGAATCCATGCGCGGCTACGAACTCGCGGAAGGCGTCGTCCAACGCCGCCCAGCGGTTGGACAGGTACAAAACCTGCCCGCCGGGCATGGGTTCCGTTTGCACTGCAAATGGCGCGGCGTTTTCAGAACCGATGAAGGCAATCCCAGGCCAGCCGCCCGCCTCACAGAGGTTGGCAAAGGCGGTCGAGTCGAGCAAGCGCGTATCGCCCAGGAACACGATGCGGCGGATTTCTACGCCGGGGCTGTGGAAGCGCGAGCCTGTTTCAGGATTTCGACCACCACGCGGGCGTAGTCGGTTTCGTTCTTGCGGGGAACAAGGCCATCCAACAACCCCAACGAAACGCGCAAATCGCCCAAACCCGGCAGGCGTTGGTCGGCAGGAGAGAGATTGCGATAGACGATGAAGTCGCCCCAAAGGTCGGTCAGGGCAGAGAGACCGTCGCATTTCATAGCAGATTTTCCTGTACGAGAAGTTCAGCGTTGTAGATGGAGCCGCCGGCAGCGCCGCGGATGGTGTTGTGTGAGAGAACCACCAACTTGAGGCTCAGCAGCGGGTCGGGGCGAATGCGCCCAACGACGGTGGTCATGCCCTGACCGGTCAGGCGGTCGAGGCGTGGCTGGGGGCGGTCGGGTTCGTTGCGCACCAACAGGACGGGATGGGGCGCGGAGGGCAGGTGGCGGGCAGAGGCCGGGGCCTGGTAAGCGGTCAGGGCAGCGGAAGCCATTTCGGGGGAGGCTGAAGCGCGCAGTCCCACGCTCAAGCAGACGGTATGGCCGTCGCTCACGGCCACACGGTTGGTCTGCGCCGAGAGTCGCACGTCCGCCAATTCGATACCCGCCTCCCCCAAGCGACCCAGCATCTTGCGCGGCTCCCATTCGATTTTTTCCTCCTCGCCGCCGATGTAAGGGATGACGTTGTCGGCCACGTCCAGCGAAGGTACGCCGGGATAGCCTGCGCCAGAAAGCGCCTGGAGCGAAACAGCAAAGACTTGCTGAACGCCAAAAGCCTCGTCCAGGGCCTTGAGGGCCACCGTCATGCCGCTGCTGGTGCAGTTGGGGTTGGTAACGATACAGCCGTTCCAACCGCGCCGCTGTCGCTGTTCGCGGACAAGGGCAATGTGCGGGGCGTTGACTTCAGGCATGAGAAGCGGCACGTCGGGGGCGGTGCGATAGGCCGACGCATTGGAGCAAACCGCCGCGCCGGCGCGTGCAAATTGCGGTTCGATGTCCAACGCCTGATCAGAAGGCAGGGCCGAGAAAACGATTTTGGCCTGGATGGCTTCTGGCGCAGGCGGGAGCAAGGTCATGCCGCGCGCCCAAGCGGGCATTGGAACGGGGAGGATCCAGCGGCAGGCCTCGGCATACGGGCGACCGACCGAGCGGTCAGAGGCAGCCAGCGCGACCACCTCGAACCAGGGATGACCGTCGAGCAGGGAGACAAAGCGTTGTCCGACCGAACCGGTGGCGCCCAACACGGCAACGGGAATGCGGGACATGCGACCTCCTAGTTCACAAACATTTCATGCAGGGCCTCGACGGCGGCTTCGGTATCGGCTGCGTCCACCACCATCGAAATGGACACTTCGGACGAACCCTGGGCAATAGCCAGGATGTTGATGCGCTTCTTGCCCAACTGACCGAAGACCTGCCCGGCCACGCCCGGCGTATGGCGCATCCCGGCCCCGACCACTGTAATAATGGATACATCGTCGGTGGCCCAAATGCTGTCAATGTCGCGCTGTGACAGTTCGGATGAAAAGGCCGCCTCCAGCGCCGCCAATACCGAGGCGGCAGAATCCGATGGAATGGCAAAACAAATGGATTGTTCGGAAGAGGCCTGGGTGATGAGCGGTACGCTGGTGTGCGTAGAGGCCACCGCCCCGAACGCGCGCGCAGCCACGCCCGGCACGCCCAACATGCCGCGCCCTTCGATGGTGACCAGTTTTTGCTTGCGAATGGCGGTCACGGCTTTGACAATCATCTTGCCGTTCGTTATGCCGGCCTGGTTCGGCACCAGCCGTGTGCCGGGATGGGAGGGGTTGAAGGTATTGCAAATACGCAGGCCGATGCCGGCTTCTACCACCGGGCGGATGGTCTTAGGATGCAACACTTTTGCGCCATAATAGGCCAGTTCGGCAATTTCGTTGTACGTAATCTCCGGCAGGGTGCGAGCGGAGGGAACGAGGCGAGGGTCGGCGGTCATCACCCCGTCCACGTCGGTCCAAATCCAAACGTCATCGGCCGGCAAGACAGCGCCGAGGATCGCGGCGGAATAGTCGGAGCCGCCGCGCCCCAGGGTGGTAATCACGCCCGTCGGCGTCGCACCGATGAAACCGGTGACGACCGGCACGACCCCGCGCGCCAGGATCGGTTCCAAACGTTGGCGCGTTTTTTCTGTGGTGAGGGCAAAGTCAGGGTGAGCATTCTGGAAATGGTCGTTGGTCACAATCAACTCGCTGGCTTCGACATACTCCGCCGGCACGCCGCGCGTCTCCAGGATGGCCGAGAGCAAACGCACACACATGCGCTCGCCCAGCGAAGCAACAGCGTCCAACGCGCGCGGGCTGGCTTCGCCGATGACCGCCATGGCGCGGCACAACTCGACGAAGGCGGTCAGCAGGCCGCCAATTTCGTCTTTCAAGCGGGCAAGCGCAGCCGGGTCTCGGACGAAGGTCTCTGCCGCCTGGAAATGCCTGGCGCGCAACTCCCCGGCAGCCTCATCCAACGATTGCACATCCCCTTGCGCAGCACGGCGAGCGCTGGCCAGCAGCAAGTCGGTTACGCCCGACATGGCCGATGTGACCACCACCACGCGCGCCCAATCGTCCCTGGCAGCGCGCACGATATCCGCCGCCTGCGTCAAGGCCTCTGGGCCGCCCACCGATGTCCCGCCAAATTTCATCACCAGTGTACCTTGCGATGGTTTTGTGTCTTTCATAAGAGCCTCCTCAAAAAAAGCGCCCCATGTAACGTGGGGCGCCTGGTGTACTGCAAGATAGGTTTATGGCTTCTAAACCTGTCCAAACGCTACCGCCCCACGTTGGGTGGAGGATGTAGTAGTAGTGGTACCGCGTTCTAGCAGGTTCATATTAGGCGCAACTATACCACCGCTGGGGAATAGAGTCAACCGTAAAATTGGCTGGTGATTGCCCCCATCTTTGTATCGCCTGATTCGGCAGGCTGGAAACCGACTCCAGGCGCCAGCAGGGCGGGCGCAAACAGCGTATCACCAGGCTCTGCCGGGTCTAGCAAGACCGGCCGTACCCACTTCGTACCATTTCATAGCACCGGTGGTACAGGCAGGTCGGCGGTACAGCGATTGGCCGCCCCCATCTCGCAAGATTACGGCAATCATTCTTCAGAGCGCGGCAAGCCGCGACCAAAGCGACCAGCGGATGGGAAACGGAGAAGCGATAAGGCGCTTCCATCTACTTATCCGCTTGACATCCGTTGGTCACTCCCTACGCAGGAAAGACCGGCGCGTGCACTGCCATTCCAAACGAACATCGTGTAAAATCTTTAAATCTTTACACAAGAGCAATACGATAAAGGAGTCAGCCGCGAGCAAGGGTAAAACCTTCGAGCCATTCGTGCAATTCGATGCAACCTAAATTTGGGCGAACAATGCAACCCGAGCGGTTATACTATAAAAAACGTATGCACCTCAACTCACAATTCGAACAACTGCGCCAATCGCCCACCGTGGCCATGGCCGATCGCGTGGCGGCCATCAACGCCAGCGGAGGCCGCGTCATTCCTCTACACGTAGGCGACCCAGACTTCCCCACCCCGCCGCAGGTGCTGGAGGTTGCCCTGCGCGCCATGCAAGATGGCCTGACGCATTATGCCCCCTCGCGCGGCTTACCCGAGCTGAGGCTGGCGGCTGCCCTCAAACTGCGCCGCGACAACGATCTGGATTACGACCCGCAGTCTGAAATCCTGGTTACGCATGGCGGCATCCACGCCTATTACCTGGCCTTGCAATCCATCCTCCAGCCGGGCGACGAGGTGTTGATTCCCGACCCCACCTGGGCAACGCACGCCAACATGGTCATCCTGCTGCGCGGAAAGGTGAAGCGCGTCGCGGCTTATGCAGAAGACAATTTTCTGCCCACCTTCGAAGCCTGGGAAAAGGCGCTCACCCCCCAGACACGGGTCATCGTGTTGAACTACCCGTCCAATCCCACCGGCGCTTATCCCGAGCGCGCCTACCTGGGCAGGTTACAGGAATTCGCCGCTGCGCATGATTTATGGGTGGTGAGCGATGAGGTGTACGAGAACCTGTACTACGGCGAAAAGCCAACCAGCGCGGGGGCGTTGCCCGGCGCCAAGGAGCGCACGCTGCTGGTACACAGCCTGTCCAAAACTTACGCCATGACCGGATGGCGGGTGGGTTACCTGGCTGCGCCGGCGCGGGTCATCGAGAACGCGCTCAAGGCCGGGCAGAACTCCATTACCTGCGTCGCGCCCTTCGTTCAAAAAGCAGCCGCCTTTGCACTTACGGATGCCGGCGTGCAGGCCGCCGCCGCCGATATGCGCGCGCAATACGCACGGCGGCGCGACCGGGTGCTGCGGACGGCTGCGCAGATGAAAAGTGAAAAGGTGCGCGTCTCGCCGCCTATGGGAGCGTTCTATTTCTTCCTCGATTTTCGCTCGCTTGGGCTGCCCTCTCTGACCCTCTGCGAGCGCATCCTGGAAGAAACCGGTGTCGGGCTGGTGCCAGGCTCGGCTTTTGGGCAGCAAGGCGAAGGCTTCGTGCGCATGACCATTGCCGCCTCCGACGCGGACGTGCAAGCCGGTTTCAAGAAAATCATGGAATGGGCAGAAGAGTTGCCAGGATGCGGCGCACAGGCCAACCGTCGGGGGCGCGAGGCGGTCAAATTGGACGTGAACGAAGAACAAAGACTCAAATGAAAAGCCAGGAGGTGAATGGTGAGAGTCGCCTTTCAAGGTGAGGCTGGGGCCTATAGCGAGGAAGCAGGTCACGGGTATTTCGATACGCCAGAGATGATGCCGCACGAGACGTTCGAAGCGGTCTTCGAGGCTGTAACTTCGGGCGATTGTCAGGCCGGTTTGATTCCCATCGAAAATTCGCTGGCGGGCAGCATCCACCAAAATTATGACCTGTTGCTGCGGCACAATCTTTTCATCACGGGGGAGTATTTGCTGCGCGTGCAGCATTGTTTGATTGGATTTCCCGGCGTCGAAGTCGAGGACATCCAGCGCGTCATCAGCCATCCGCAGGCGCTGGGACAGTGTGCGGGCTTTCTGCGCAAACTGGGCGTCAAGAGCGAGCCGGCCTACGACACAGCGGGGAGCGTGAAACTGCTGCGGGCTTCTGGCGATCGAACCACTGCTGCCATTGCTTCACGGCGCGCAGCGGAGATTTATGGAATGAAGATCCTGCAAGAAGGCATCGAGGACAACGTAGAGAATTACACCCGCTTCCTGGTCATCGAGCCACAAGCCGCCCAGGCAAGCGAGGACGCCAAGACCTCGATTGTCTTCACGCTCAAGAATCAGCCAGGGGCGCTGTTCAAAGCCTTGAGCGTATTTGCCCTGCGAGACATTGACTTGACCAAGATCGAGTCGCGTCCACTGGCCGGTAGGCCCTGGGAATACCTGTTCTACATTGACTTCCTCGGGTCTATCGCGCAGGAACACGTCAAACGGGCGCTCGACCACCTGGGCGAGTATGCGCCCATACTGCGGGTATTGGGCTCGTATCCGCGCTTCCGCGCTAGAAGTTCAAATAGCGCGTGAGGGGAATCGGCTTGGCAGAGCCTCTCAGGTAGACATCCGCGCGCAGGGTGAACTGTCCCCAGGCTTGCAGGGTGAGTTCGAATTGATTATCGCGGTTGGTGACTTCCCGCTCAGGATTGGGAAACGTGGGATGCAAGTGATAAACGACCCGCTCTACATTATCCAGCAAATTGCTGACGGCAGCCGCCAACTGAACACGCACCAGGTAATACGGCCGGCCCAGGCTGTCTTGATTGGCGGTTTGCTCGGCGGTATGCACCAGATACAGGCTGTTGGCGGCTTCCAGCAACAAAGACGGGTCGAGGAAGGGTGCTTCCCTCGTTTCGTGAGCGATTTTCTCGAAAACTTCCTGCGGATTGGGGCCTTCGACTTCCATCTTGGGAGCGACGCCGTCTAATAACTCGAAGACCGGCGTCTTGAAGCCGCTGCCCTTGCGGATGCGCTCCTTGATGATCTCTGCCACTTCCTTGACCCACTTGCGGTTGGCGATCAGGAGACCGCCAAAAAGAGCGGCCAAATCAAGGACTGGAAAAACGGTATCCAGGCTTCCATAAGTTGTTCCTCCTCAATCCCCTAAAAAAGGCGCATATTGTTCGGCAAACAACGCAGGCTGACCTCCGGTGTGCCAGAACAAAACGGTGTCTTCTTTCCTGAAGAATCCCCTACGAACCAGGTCTATCAAACCGGCCGCCGCGCTGACGATACCGGCTGCCTTCAGCCAGTCGCGGCGGGAGAGATACTGGCTTTTGGGCGTGATTTCCGAAGAAGGGACGGCCACATGCTTGAGTTTGTTTTCCATACTTTGCTCCTGTTTGAAACCACTAAACAGGAGTAATTTTATCCTGATTCAGTTAACTCTTTGTTAGAGGTAA
>DAOTZT010000209.1:0-2060 GCA_034434255.1 Anaerolineales bacterium
CATTGGATTACCAACACGGCCCGCGGCGGCGAGGGTGAACTCTGCCCGATTACGCCGGAGATCGAAGACCTGTGCCTGCGGGCGACGGCGGCGGTGGGCGGCGGCGTGCTGGCGGTGGATTTGATCGAACACCCGCAGCGCGGCTATCTCGTCAATGAAATCAATCACACGATGGAGTTCCACACCGTGCAGCCGCTGAGCGGGATTGATATTGCGGATGAGATAGTCAGTTACACAATTCAGAATGCAGAATGCAGACTGTAGAATGCAGACTGTAGAATGCAGAATGTAGAATGCAGAATGTAGAATGGGAAACCAAAAATAAAGTAACAACCTGCCCACATATCCATCCTTGTCATTGCAACCCGCCCGCCACGCTGCGCTCGCGGCAGGCTCCGGCGGCGACCGCGAAGCGTACCCGAAGGGTAAGCAATCCCCTTGCTTGCCGGGAGATTGCTTTCCCCATGCTACGCTCCACCACGCTCGCTCGTGGCAGGCGGGACATGCGCTACGCTCGCAATGACAAGAGGCAGAGGGTTCTCCATTAGCCATTAGGTAGTTACAAAATAATAGCCCTTGACCTTTATTCACCACTCTGTATTTGATAGGTTTTGCTCTTGCTATTTTGCATTCACCATTCTGCATTCATCCTTATGATTTCTACATTTCCCGGAGGCTTATGACTGACCAAACGTCTGATTTGCGAACCCGTACCAAGAAATTTGCATTGAGAGTTATCAAACTGTATCAAAACTTGCCCAAAAGTGGTGAAGCGCAGGTAATAGGCAGGCAAATTTTGCGAAGTGGTACTTCTGTTGGGGCGCAGTACCGCGAGGCTTGCCGCGCCAAATCGCCGGCAGACTTTATCAGCAAAATGGAAGGCAGCCTGCAAGAACTGGACGAGACAGCCTATTGGCAGGAACTTCTTGTGGAGGGCGGAATTGTCCCGGCTGAGAAACTGACTGACTTACAAAAAGAAACCGACGAATTGATTGCGATTTTTGTAGCATCAATCAAAACATCAAAAAGTAATCACCCGAAATAAATGCAGATGTCAGAATGCAGAGTGCAGAATCGTTTTTTATTCTGCATTCATCATTCATCATTCATCATTTTTCATTCTGCATTTTTGGAGAAACTATGAAAACAACTGTATCCATCATCGGCGGTTCGGGCTACGGCGGCGGGGAGTTGCTGCGGTTGCTGCTCGGACATCCGAACGTTGAAATCAAACAGGTCACTTCGCGCTCGCATTTGGGCGAGTATGTCTATCAGGTTCACCCCAATTTGCGCAAGCGCACGCAGTTGAAATTCAGCGACCCGGCGCAAATCGAGCCGGTGGAGGTCCTGTTCCTGGCGCAGCCGCATGGCGAGGCGCAAAAACGTATTGAGGAGTATGCCCGCCTGGCCGCGAAAATCATTGACCTTTCGGCGGATTTCCGTCTGCGCAGCGCGGCCGAGTACCAGAAATGGTACGGAGAGCCGCACGCCGCACCGCACTGGCTGGAGAAGTTCGTCTATGGTCTGCCGGAACTGCGCCGCGAGGAGATTAAATCGGCAAATTACGTCAGCGGGGTGGGCTGCAACGCCACCGCCAGCAACCTGGCGCTGCTGCCGCTCGTCAAGGCCGGGCTGATTGACCTTGAGCAGCCGGTTTACGTCGAAATCAAGGTTGGCTCGTCCGAAAGCGGCGCGGAGGGCAATGCCGGTTCGCTGCACGCCGAGCGCGCCAACGTCATCCGCACCTTTTCGGCTTTTGGGCATCGTCACACCGCCGAAGTGATTCAGGAATTGGGTCTGACCAACGTCTCGCTGACCATGACCGCCGTGGATTTGGTGCGCGGCGTGCTGGCGACGGCTCACGCGAAGGTCAAGCCGGGTGTGGCGAACAAGGATTTGTGGAAGGCGTATCGCGCCGCCGCGAACGAGAATCCGTTCATCCGCATCGTCAAGGAACAGCGCGGCATTTACCGCGTGCCAGAGCCGAAAATCGTAGCCGGGACGAATTACGCCGACCTGGGCTTCGAGTTGGATGAGTCCAGCGGCCATGTTGTCTCCAT
>DAOTZT010000210.1:0-2260 GCA_034434255.1 Anaerolineales bacterium
CAAACCCGCCAGCAAGCCGAATTCGAGACCCTGGTCAACCTGATTGGTCAGAAGATTCAGCGCGCCGATACGGTCGAAGAAACGCTGCAAACGGCTGCGCAGGCGTTGGCGCAAGCCATGGGCGCGCCCAAAGCCACCGTCAGCCTGCAAGCGCCGTCCGAGCAGGCTGACGCCTGACCCGTTCTCTTCCCCATCTTCATCACGCCACGAAAGGGACTTTACCGCTCATGTCTGCCCAAACCACCAAACTCCGCTTTTTGCTTCGCTCGCTGTGGCAAAGCCCATTGTTTGGCGATTCCTTCCCGCCCATGGATGAACAAGCCTTTTTACTGCAATTCCAAAGCATGGTTCCGGCCTTTGTCGAAAAACTCGTTCCGGTACTGCGAGTTGGGCTGCCTGACGCCACAGACGAAGAAATTGACGATTTGGTGGGACAACTGACGCCCAAATCGCTGGCTTTTTGTGCCGCCATTGCCGCAGGGGAGGTGGAGGATACCGAACGGCTTTTGCAGGCTGCACTCATCATGGCGCTGGTTTATTGGGTAGATCAGAGCATGGATCGCGGCGATGAGATGATGCTCCTGGCAGTTCAGCGCATGGAGCATAGCGGATCGTTCGACCTGCCTGTTCCCGCTCTGTCACGCTGGAATGTTTTGCAACACATGCAAGCGCTGATTCGGCAAGTGGTGCAAGACCCACAGGATGCGCCTTATGCGATGCAAGCAATTTTAGAAGTATTAAAGGCTGAGGCTCGAATGCGTGAGTTCAGCAAAAATTTACAAGGATCGCAACATCCGGAAAAGTTCTGGCAAATTTACAGTCAGGAGGTTGTGAAAAATTCAATATTGTCTGGTTTGATGACTGTTACAACTCTTATCTACTCGCTATATCATCAGTCTTACCCTTCTCTCCCCTCATTATCAGAAGCGTTATCTTGTCCTATATTAACTCGCTTAATTGACACAACTCTGAATGCTGCCGTGCGAGTTTTCGATGATGCCGGCGATTGGAAAATTGACGCTGGATTGCATAGAGGATGGGGCATATTTACCATCAATTTGTTTAACCAAGCGAATGAGACCTTCTACGCTCAATTTCTCGAATCTTCTGGGTTAAAACCAGAGGATCAATTTTATCGCCAAACGGAAGACGCTTTTCACCAGCCCTTAGCTACCAGACGCGTTGCTGTGGTCAAAATTTATGTGGAATTAGTACGACATCAGGTTGTTTCGATTCCAGAAAGCGTTTATAAAAAATATGAAATTTTTCTGACCGTTCTTCGCCGAGTTATGGAAGCCGCTCTTGTAACAATGGCTGGCGATATCTTTTTGGCGGAAACTTCTCTCTTTGAAGCCATTGATAGTGAAATCTCTCATTTTATTCTTCCAAATGGATGATCAAGAAAGGTGACTATGACTAGTTTTCTGAACACACAGTCTGGCTTAAATAAAGAGCGATGGTGGCACAGATTTTTAAAAGCGCATGCATCTGTCCAGTCTGCGGATGAGCGTTACAAGGCTGAACTGATTGCAGCCATCACTCTTAGTTTCGCGCTCACGATTGGGCTTGGACAACTGTTTGGTTTATCTCTTGGACTTTTGTCACAGAATTCGGTTGTTGTCCTGGGATGGGCATTTGCAGCTGTGGCGCTGGCAAGTTATTTTATCAGCCGAACGCCGCGTTACGAGCAGGCAGGCATTTTGCTGATCATTGGCTTTTCACTGCTTTCGTATCTTTCTGCCTTTTTCGATGCAACAACGCCTGCCCTGACGTTGATGCTGACTCTTACCCTTTCCTTCCTGCTTGCTAATCTGGCTGGTCTGAAGTGGATGACCATCTTGATTGGCATCAATGCGTTGGTGGAAGTGATTTTTATTCGCTTGTTCCTCCCCCAACTGCAAGGACAGGAATCTCTCAACACGAGCATGGGCATCGTCACCATTGGCTTGTTTGTCCTGCTCTTTGCCTGGTACCGCGACAACCTGGAACGCCTGCGCCTGGAAGAAATCCGCCGCGCGCAGGTTGAATTGGAGGAAAGAAACCGCGCCTTGCAACATGCCCAACAAGAAGTCAATGCCCGCCTGGGTGAATTGCGCCTGGCTGCTTCTGTGAGTGCTGCCGTCTCGCAAGCGCGTGCCCTCGACGACTTGCTGGCCGACGCCGTCGAAACCATCCGCGAGCAGTTCGGTTTGTATTACGCTCAGGTTTATCTCCTCAATCCGGCGCGGACTCACCTGGTTTTGCAATCCGGCACCGGCGA
>DAOTZT010000211.1:0-8766 GCA_034434255.1 Anaerolineales bacterium
TCGCAAACCAGGAGACTGCTTCGCTTTGCTCGCAGTGACAAAATGCGTAGAGTTTATAGAACAAGAGTTTAACTTGACATTGTCAAAATAGTTACGATTTGCTCAATAAAAACAGACAATTTGCATATCAGAGTCTCCTGCAAAAAGGTGAAAATCGAACCACAAAGACACGGAGACACGAGTAAGTAAATGAAAGGAAACTTTGTGACTCCGTGTCTTCGTGGTGAAACTTCAGGGTTTTTGCAGTGGAGTCATATCAGCAAACTGGGTTTATCAAAATCAGAGTTTATCCGCATTTATCTGTGGCTGAACTGAATTACCGAATGCTTTCAGCAAAGTGAAATGAAATGCTTTCCTGTTTTCATTGCGAGCGCAGTGACCGCGAAGCGTGCCTGTAGGGCAAGCGATCTCTTGTGGGCAGAAGAAGGCCGCAGGATGTTTCTCAGTGCTCGCGGGCGGCCACAAAAGCGCCGGATTGCGGCGGGAGGTGCACCCGGAGCGTTTCGCCCTGCACCTCCACCGGGTAACCGTTGAGCAGGTCGGTGGCAGACCGGAAGCCAGGGTTGGGGAGGGGGAGCGTGCGCGGCGCCTGGCTGAGGTTGATGGCTACCAGGATGCGGGTCGAGGAATCCGAACGTTCATAGGCATAGGTGCCTTCTCCAGAGTCGAGGTGGAGCAGGCGTCGCACGCCGTGCTGGAACACGGGATAGGTTTCTCGCAAGTTGTTCAAGCGGCGGTAATAATCTTGCAAAGAGGCGTCAGCGGTCTTCCAATTCATCGGCAGGCGGCACTCTTCGAAGACGTGGCGCTCTCCCTGGCGCATGGGCCGTTCCTGGGACAGGCCGGTTTCAGTGCCGGCGTAGACGATGGGCGGGCCAGACAGGGTGTACTGGACAAGCGCTGCCAGCCGTAGTTTGTCTTTGTCATTCCCGGCCAGGTAGAGGAAGCGTTCTTCGTCATGATTGTCGAGGAACGAGGGGCGGATGTGTTCTGGTGGGAAGTAGATTTCGTGGGTAGAAAGGAAACCTTCGAATTCAGCCAGCGACATGTTGCCGCTGCCGAATGTCTCGCGCAGGGCGCGGGCGAGGTAGAAGTCGAGGGTCCCGTCCATGATGCCGGTGTAGGAGCGCAGGAGTTCGGCAGTGTGAATGACTTCGCCGAAGATCCAGCAGTCGGGGTTGACCTGGCGGCAGGCGCGGCGGAAGTCCACCCAGAAATCGTGCGGCGGGCCGTAGGCAAAGTCGAGACGGTAGCCGTCGAAGCCCTCCCGCAGCCACTGGCGGGCGACGTCGAGCATGTAGGTGCGAGCAGCAGGGTTACGCAGGTTGATTTTGGGCAGTTCGCGCACGTGGAAGTAGCATTCGTAGTCGTCGGGCCAGTGTTTCCAGATGTACCAATCGCGGTAAGGACTGGCGGGGTTGCGGCGGGCGTCCTGGAAGGTGAAATGGTCTTTTGACCAGTGGTTGGCGACGAAGTCCATGATCAGGCGCAAGCCGCGCTGGTGGGCTTTTTCGATGAGTTCGGCGAGGTCGGCATGGGTGCCCAGGCGCGGTTCCACGGTGTAATAGTCGCTGGCATTGTAGCCGTGATGGCTGGTGGTCTTGAAGAAGGGGTTGAGCCAGATGGTGTTGAAGCCGAGCGATTGGATGTAGTCGAGTTTCTCGATGATGCCGCGCAGGGTTCCGCCGTAAATATCGGTGAGGGAAGAGACGGGGTTCCAGGGGCGGCCGTCGCCGGGGTAGAAACGGTCGGGAAAAATTTGATAGACGCGGGCCTGCCGCGCCCAGGCGGGGGGCGGGTCATCGTCTACCCAGAGGGCGAAGCCGGTGCCGTCGTCTGCTTCGACCCATTGGCCGGTGTCGGCGCGATGGGCAGCCAGCCGGTAACGAATCAGGGTCCCGGCCGGCTGGGGGGGCAGGTGCACGCTCCAGGTGCGCAGAATGCCCCACACGGCGGTATCCCACTCAACGGTAACCGGTTCGAGGTCGAGCAGCGTGGCGGAGTTCCAGGCGGGGTCGCTTCCGTCGGTGGTCAAGGCGCAACGGGCGGCGTTGTAGGGGAGGGCGCTGTCGGTGGTCAGGAAAAGTTGGAGGGGGAGTCCGGGGGCGGGGTCAAGGGGCAGGCGGCGGTAAAGGTGCCGAACGCCACAATGGCTTTCGCTGTGAAGTTTGAGCCGTTCGGATGGCTCGAGCATGTTGCCGAAGATGTTGTCGATCATGGTTATTCGATGGATTGCCCGACAGGGGTTCTGTCGGGCAATCGTTGCAAATGGGGACGGGAGAAGAAGCGATCAGCCCTTGACACCACCGAGGGTGAGGCCACCTTCGAGATAGCGCTGGAGGTAGAGGAAGATGATCAGGATGGGGATGATAATCATGACAGCACCCGCCGCAAAGTAACCCCAGGGGATGTTCATGTCATTGGCCAGTTTGTAGAGGGCGACCATGGCGGTCGTTTTGGCGGGGGTGGGGACGAGGACAGAGGCCAGGACGTATTCACCCCAGCCACCCATGAAGGCGAAGAGGGCGGTGACGGCGATGGCGGGGCGGGCCAGCGGCAGGGCGATGAGCAGGAAGGACTGCACCGGGCCACAACCGTCAATCATGGCGGCTTCTTCGAGGTCAATCGGAATGGTGTCGAAGTAGCCTTTGAGGTTCATGGTGGTGAAGATGAGGGTGCCAACGGTGTAGGCGATGATGAGGCCCCAGATTTTGTTGTAGCCGCCAATGGCGGTCAGGAGCTGGGCGACGGGAACCAGCGAGAGAACACCAGGGAACGATTGAATGGCCAGGAAGAGCACCAGGCCCCATTCGCGACCGTAGAATTTCATTCGCGAGAAGGCGAACGCGGCTGAGGTGGCAATGAGAAGGCAGAAAATCGTGGTCAGGCCGGCAACGGTCAGGCTGTTGGTGACCCAACGGAGGAAGGGTTGTTCCACCAGCATGACGCGGTAGTTCTCGAAACTCCACTCGACCGGAAAGAACATCCCGGCCAGGTTGAAGGTGAGTAAGCGCCCGCCGCTGCGTCCAGAGGCCAGGATGATGAACCAGACCGGATAGAGGGCAAAGATGGTGGCGATGATGGCTACGGTGAGTTGGAAGATGCGCGTCCCGAGTTTGGTTTTGCGGTTCATTCGTAGGCTCCTTTCGTGATGCGAGAGATTCGCAAACTATACAGCGTGGCGCCGAAGAGGAAGACGAACATAATGACGGCAAAGGCTCCCATGCGGCCATAAGCCGATGTCTGGAAGACTTGCTTGTAGGCGTAAATCATGACCAGTTCTGTCGCGCCGGGGGCGCCTGCGCCGCGGGTCGGGCCGCCGCCAGTGATGGCCCAAACGGTGCCAAACATCTGGAAGGTGGTGATGGAACTGAGTACGATGACCGGGATGACTGCCGGGCGGAGGAGTGGCAGGGTGATGTTGAAAAGGCGCTGCCACCAGGAGGCACCGTCCACTTCGGCGGCTTCGTAGAGTTCCGCCGGAATGGATTGCAGCGCGCCCAGGATGGTGACCATGAAGAAGGGGTAGGAATACCAGACGTTGGTCAGGACGATGGCGAACCATGCCCATTTCGGGTCCTGTAGCCAGGCCTGGCCGGTTTTGCCGAGAAGTTCCAAAACACTGTTGATGAGGCCCTGGTCCTGGAAGAAGAATTTCCAGACGAGGGACATCATGATTGCGACTGTGGAGGCTGCCCAAGGGACGATGAGAATGACCCGGAAGAAGGTGCGGCCGGGCAGGTCAGGGACGTTAAGGAGCAGTGCCAGGGCAAGCCCAACGATGAAGAAGAGCGGAATGCACAAAAGAACGTAGAGAAGCGAGCGGAAGGTGACGACAAAGAAGTCACCTGAGCCGGCAATGACGTTGATGGCCTGATCGAAACGCAGGGAGTAGCCCAGGGCTACAGCGGCTACGATTCCGCCCAGGGTGACTACCCAGGTGGGGACAGGGCGTTCGACGTGTTTGCCGAAGGCTTTGTTGAGTTGTGCGGCAACGATCAGGGGCACAAAACACAACAAGATTTTGCCGAAACTGAGCAAGGCAGGGGGGGTAAAGAACTTGCCAAGCAGGTCAGCGTAGTTGGCGTAGATGGGGTCCTGGAGGCGATAGGGCTCCGCCAGACCGGTGGGGCGATTTTTCTCAAATACTTTCCAGCAGGTTGGCTCCAGGATGCCGGTCAGAGGAACGGAACAATCCGGATTGGGATGATAGCGGTTGCGGTTTGTAAAAGAAATATACGTGTTGAAGATGATCGGATAGATGTTAAAAATTAAGACACCAAGCAACGTTGGGCCAATAAAGGCCAGAACGGTGAGCGCCTTTCGCCAGCCTTTCCATTGTGCCATGAGGAGCCTCCTGTGCCGGATAAAGATGATGGGAGGGCATTTTGCCCTCCCATCACAGAAAACAAAGGTTTATTTCATGCCAGCGATGGCAGTCTCGATGGCAGTCTGAGCGGCGGCGAGCGCCTCTTCAGGGGTCTGGCTGCCGTTCCAGATTGCGCCGGTGGCGTCACCAACAGGACCCCACTGGGCATTGGCGAACGGAGTGTTGGCCATCGGGATACCGAGATTGGCGTTCTTGCCGAAGCCGGCAATGGTAGCCAGAGCCTGGACCTCAGGATCGTTCAACGCCTGGGTGTTGGCGGGGATGGTCTTGTTGGCCAGGGTGACGTACTTCTGCATCTCGTAGGAGGTGTACCACTTCATCACGTCCAGGGCGATGTCGGCGTGACCGCGATCCACTGCGTTCTTGGTCAGCATGAGGGTCTTGATGCCGACGAACGGGCGGCCCATCGCGACGAAGCCGTAGTCGATGCCGGCGTTTTCGAGGTCAGCAATGGCCCACGGGCCGGTCCACCAGGCAGCGACCTTGCCCTCGATGAGGGCGGTCTTGCAGATTTCGTGGCTCATTTCGGGCAGGAGGTAGGGTTTGACGTTGACGAGCCACTGACCCGCAGCAATCGCCTCGGGGGTGTTCACGAAGACGTTGCCCTGATCATCCACATAGGACGGGACACCAAAGCCGAAGTACAGCGGAGCGACATGATACGCATCGCCGCCGGGGAAGCCCTGGTTGCAGAACAGCGGAATGTCTTTGGCTTCATAGAAAGCCTGGGCCTTGGCCAGCAGATCCTCGAAGTTCAGCGGATCGGTCGGGAAATCAGCCTCAGAGGCAACAGCCTTGTTGTAGACCAGGGTGATGGCTTCCTGCGATTCGGGGAGAGCCCAAATCTTGCCCTGCCAGACAACACCAGCGACAGCGGCCGGCTCGAAGGTGCTTTCGAGGAAGGCCATATCCACGCCGTAGTCATCAAGCGGGACGATGTTGCCGTTGAGGGCATTGGTGCCGATCTGGTCATTGGCCCAACCGATGATATCGGGACCTTCGCCAGCGGGGATCGCCACAGCCAGAGCAGCGGTGACATCTTCCGGCTTGGACAGGTCAATGGTCACGCCCGGGTGATTGTACATGTATTCCTGGAAGACGTTGGTGATCGCCTTCAGGTAATCGCCCGACCACTGGTGCCAGATAGTGATGGTTACCTGCTCAACAGGCTGTTCAGTGGGGGCCTCGGTCGCGGGCGGTTCGGTGGCGACGGGGGTCGCGGTCTTGCCGCCGCAGGCGGTCAGCAGCATGGAAGCGAGAACCAGCATGCTAACCAGGAAAAAGATCGTGCGTTTCATTTCTTCTCTCCTTACAGGTTTGAATTGGGATGGAATAGGAGCGCTTGCACGTTTCCGTGCAGGTGCTTTTGACAAGATAGGATTTTACTACACTCTTACACGACTGTTTCCAGACTCTTTGCTCGAGTCGCTTGGGGCAGCCTCACCTCCTTTCGGTCTGCGATTTGGTGGAGCGCAATGGTTAACGCCTGAATCACTGCGCCCATACTTGATGAACGTCGTCCAAGCATGGCTGTGGTAATGCGTACCACCCGAGTGGCTGCCGGTAAACTGCGACGCTGCACGGCTTGACGAATTGGCTCGAGGAGAATGTCGCCGGTTTGAGCCACTCCTCCCCCTATTATAACAAGGGCAGGGTTGAAGAGATTGACCATGCCGGCGATGGCAATTCCGATATGGGTCCCGGCTCGAGCCAGAATTTGTTGGGCAAGCAGATCTCCGCGGCGTGCGGCGGCAGCCACATCACGGGCTGTGATGCTTTCCACTGGCTGAATCGAAGCCAGTTGGGTGCGCTGCTTGTTGCGGACTGCTTCTTGGGCCTGCAGGGCAATGGCCCGGCCTCCGGCAATGGCTTCCAGGCAGCCATGGTTACCGCAGGCGCACAGAGGACCGTTTTCGTCTATGGTCAGGTGACCGATCTCACCGGCAGAGCCTGTGACTCCCCGGTAGATTTGACCATCGAGCAGCAAACCGGCGCCAATGCCTGTCCCGACCTTGATGTAGGCCAGGGTCTGTTCGCCGCGGCCGGCTCCGGCGGCCCATTCGCCGAGAGCGCCCAGTTCGGCATCGTTGTTGATGGAGACGGGCACCTTCCACAAGGTTTGTAAATTGTCCCGAATGGGGTAGCCATCCCAACCGGGCATGATGGGAGGGGCGACGACGGTACCGGTAGCAGTGACGATTGGCCCCGGCACTCCCATGCCGATTGCCAGAATATCCTCGATATTGAGATTGGCTCTGGAGAGAATTTCTCTGACCAGACGGTCTGCTTCGGCGATACCGGCCTGAGGCCCTGCCCGAATATCAAAATCAACTTCTATTTCGTCAAGGATACGAGCGGCGGTGTCGGCAAGGAGTAAGTTGATGTGGGAAGCGCCAAAATCAATCCCGATGACGTATCCTCGCGACGGGTTGATTTCGAGGACGATTGCTGGCCGCCCGCTATGGGATAAAAGGTGTTCTGTTTCCAGGATAATGCCTGCTGCCAGCAGGTCGTTGACGATTCCGCTGACTGCTGCCCGCGTGAGGCCAAGTTGACGGGAAATTTCCACGCGAGAAATTCCACCTGCCGTGAATCGAATCAGGTCCAGGACGGCATGTTTGTTAATCCGTTTTACATTTAGAGCAGAAATTGACCAGTTTTGGCTGTTCACGGCAGTTTTTTATGGCTTTTTCGTACTCAGGATGCTTATATCATATAACAATTTCACATACTTTGTCAATATGTTTAACAAACTTTTAAGGCGAAAGAAGGTTAAAAAGAACTGCGCGCTGGAACGCGCGCAGTTCTTTTGAGCGGGAAGGATTAGCGAGAGCGATTAAGAGCATCCCAGCCAGCGTATTTGGCTGTGTCGCCCAGTTCGGCTTCAATGCGCAGCAACTGGTTGTACTTGGCAACGCGGTCTGAGCGGGCGGGGGCGCCGGTCTTGATCTGGCCCATGTTGAGGGCAACTACCAGGTCGGCAATGGTGGTGTCTTCTGTTTCGCCCGATCGGTGGCTGGTGACTGCGCGCCAGCCAGCGCGGTGGCAGGTCTCGACGGCTTCGATGGTCTCGGTCAGGGTGCCGATCTGGTTGAGTTTGACCAGCAGGGCGTTGGCGGTCTTCTCGCGAATGCCGCGGCGAACGCGTTCGGGGTTGGTGACAAAGATATCGTCGCCGACAATTTGAATCTTATCGCCGAGTTCTCGAGTTAGCAGTTGCCAGGATTCCCAGTCATCCTGGGCCAGGCCATCTTCGAGCGAGACAATCGGATACTGGCGCACCCAATTGGCCCAAAATTCAACCATTTGCGGCCCGGTCAGTTTTTTGCCCTCTTTGCGAAGGTTGTAGGTCTTGGTTTCTTCGTCGTACAGTTCCGATGCGGCCGGATCGAGTGCAATGCCGATTTGTTCTCCCCAACCGACTTTGAACCCAGCTTTTTCGATGGCTTCCAAAATGACTTCCACGGCCTCATTGTTGGCCTTGAGGGCGGGGGCATAGCCGCCTTCGTCGCCGACCAGGGTGGCGTAGCCTTTGGATTTGAGAACCGATTTGAGCGCATGATAGATTTCGGCATTCCAGCGCAATCCTTCTGCGAAAGAAGGCGCGCCCAGCGGCATGATCATAAATTCTTGCGCATCGGTGGACTGCCAGCCGGTGTGGACGCCGCCGTTGAGGATGTTCATTTGCGGAACGGGCAAGAGATGAGCGTAGACGCCGCCGATGTAGCGGTAGAGCGGCAGACCGAGCGAGTTGGCTGCCGCCTTGGCCACGGCCAAAGAGACGCCCAGGATGGCATTGGCGCCGAATTTCGATTTGTTCGGCGTTCCATCCAGAGCGATCATTTCCTGGTCAATGGCTTTTTGATCGGTGGCATCCCAACCGTAAAGGGCTTCGGCCAGGATGTCATTGACTGCTTTTACTGCATGCAGCACACCTTTGCCGTTGTAGCGAGATTTGTCGCCGTCGCGCAGTTCGAGCGCCTCGTGGATGCCGGTAGATGCCCCCGAGGGGACGGCGGCGCGCCCCCATGCTCCATCTGCCAGGACGACTTCAACTTCAATGGTTGGATTGCCGCGCGAGTCGAGAATTTCTTGGGCGGTGATCATTTCAATTGTTGTATCCATACGCTTAACTCCAATTTTTTGATTTCGGACTTTGTCCGTTGTTTCCCAAGTCGCAAGTATAACGCAGTTTCGCCATCCTCAGATGGCAAATTTGGCAATTTAAAAGGTGATCTGGAGATTATAAAAAAGAGTCCACTGCAAAAAGTCCTTTAACCACAAAGGACACAAAGTACACGACGGTTGAAAATGAAGAGATTTTCCTTTGTGTTCCTTCGTGACCTTTGTGTTTGACGAGTTTTTGCAGGAGAGTC
>DAOTZT010000212.1:0-2814 GCA_034434255.1 Anaerolineales bacterium
TCGAGCGCGGCGCGGTACCAGGCCATGACCTCTTCCTTCTTCGGCACACGCCCGGCGCAGACTACCTTCTCATTGACCACCAGCGCCGGGGTGAACAGCACCGGGTATTGTTCAATTTCCAGCATGTCCTCGATATGTTCGAGAGTGGCTTCCAGGTCAGGGTTTTCGGCCAGCATGGTCTCCAGCGCCGCCGCGGCGGTCCGCTCCAGCGAATAGCATTTGGCGCAGCCAGGGCCAAGGACTTTGATGTTCAGCATGGTTATCCTCCAGCGTTCTCGATTTTGACGCCTTTTTTCTCGCAGTTTACGCACAGGTCGGTCGGGCGGTTTGTCCAATAAACCAGCCCGCAGCCTGGACAGGTGACCTTGCGCAGGCCGCCGATTTTCTGCACCGGCTTGGGGCGCAGTTCGGGCGGCAGGTCGGCGTAGGGGTCTTGAATGCAGGTGCAGACAGGTTTCTTGTCGCTCATTGTCTGGGCTCCGTGATTTAGTCTGTAGAGGCCTCAGCCTGAGCAGTCGCCCTCTTCCGAGAGCGGGTCATCCATGCCAGAGCGCCGGCCAGCAAGGCCAGGAAAAGCGCCAGGTAAAGCGCCACCAGGCCGAGCGAGGCGCCGTCAATCCATGCCCCGTAGATGAGACCGGCCAGCGTGCTGAAGAGCGCCACCCAGAAGACATACGTCCAGGCCTTCAACCGCCCGATGATGGTGGCCGTGATGAGAATGCTCTGCAGGCTGAGTTCGGGGTCGGAGATGAGATAGGCCAGCAGCGGGCCGCGGTGCATGCCCAGGCTGAGGAACATCTGCGCAATCGGCACTTCGACCAGGGTGGGGAAGTACATGAAGACGCCGAAAATCACGCCCACCAGGTTGCCCAGCAGCGTGTTCTGCCCGGCGATGGCCTCGATCCACTCCGGCTTGATCAGCACACGGATCATCCCCACCACGAAGACGCCGACGATGAGCAGGGGGAAGATTTGCTTGACGAAGCGCCACGATTCCCACAGGAAATCACGACTTTCGTCCTCGGTCAGGCCGAAGCGGAGCAGGAGGCCGAGGGCCGTCAGCGAGAGCAGCACCCCGAAGAATTTTCCGGTCAGGCCGAGGGTCAGCGCGCCCGCCTGCGGGGTCACGCCGAGGGCGGCAATGAGCAGGGTCAGCCCCACCAGGACAGTGGAAATCCACGTCCAGGCGTTGAATCCCTCGTGAATTTTTTCGATGCCCTTCCAGGAGGTCAGGCCGATGAGGACGAGCATGACGATGAGAAACGCTCCCTGGGCGGTGACGCCCTCCTCGCCGCGCGCCGGGTCGAATGGGACGAGTTTATAGAGCCAGGCCTGGAACGTATCCACGCCGGAGAGGGGCAGGCTGACCTGGACGTAGGTGTGCTTCAGAAAATCCAGTTGGAAAGTGCCGGCCACGAGCAGGACGACCAGCGCCAGCAGGAAGAGGACCGCCGCCCGGCGCATGGAGGCCTTGCCGGCAAAGAGGGCGTCGGTGGCCTGGTCGTGGGCGATGTCGGCTTTGCGGAAGAGCAGCGCCATGATGAGGCCGATGCCGATGCCAAAGGCCAGCGAAAGCACCAGGCGGGCGATGGCCAAATCCATGCCGATCACGCCGCCGGTGTAGGCCAGGGCCAGGATGTTGATGGCCGGGGCAACGAAGAGGAAGGTGATGGCCGGGCCGAGACCGGCGCCCTTCTTGTAGATTCCGGCGAAGAGCGGGATGACGGTGCAGGAACAGACCGCCAGCAGGAATCCGGCCAGCGCTGCGGCCGGGTACGAGATGAACTTGGGCGTGTTGCGGCCCAGGAAGCGGGTGACCGTCTCTTTGGGGATGAGGGCGGTCATCGCCCCGGCAATGTAGAAGGCCGGCAGCAGGCAGAGCAAGACGTGCGCGGCCAGGTAGGCGGCCAGGTTGCCCAGGCCGCTGGCGAACATGTTGGCGAGAAATTGCAGGATGTTCATGGGATGGGATGGACCTCTTCGAGATGAAATTGTTTGTTGGGCCGCCCGGTGTCTTTGGCCTGGCAGCGCGGGCAGGTGCAGGAGGGGGCAATGAAGGGCAGGGTCGCCGCTTCCCCGTCCTGGCTGACCTGATGCAGGGCGTCAATCAGCGTGTAGATTTCAGGCCGGGCGACGCGGTAATAGACGTTCCAGCCCTCGCGGCGATCAGCGAGCAGGCCGGCGGCGCGCAGCACCATCAACTGCTGGGAGATGTACGCCTGACGCCAGCCAAAGAGCGCCTCCAGGTGGCAGACGCACGCTTCCCCCTCGCGCAGGGCTTCCAGAATCGCCAGCCGCGCCGGGTGGCTGAGGGCTTTCAACAGGGTGATTTCGTTTGCATATTCGTTCATGGCTGAACTCACATTCAATTTTCCGAATGAGATTTTACGCTCAAATTCTCCCATTGGAGGAACAGAATGTCACCATTATATCATGATATTCATCTTTTTGAATATGATTTTGCCGAAAAGGTATGCACGAAAAGGGCGTTAGTGGACAATGTCTGAAGACTTGTCTTACACATGTGGTTGACAACTTCTGCGTGCACACGCTAAAAAGGACAAATCAATCCCCTGTCTCTGTCGTAGGGCAGGCTTTCGAGTCTGGCAGGTGCCTGATGGAATTCGATTTCTGCGCCATAGTAGAAACCGGGCGAGATGTCGCGCAGAATTTTCTTGCTGGTATGCCATTGCCCGCAGCAACTGCCCCGAACTCGCAGACCAGTACATTCAAGAAATCGAGGGCTTGGGGATCAAAATTGTAGAGGTGGACTGGGCTCTCACCCGCCAGGCGGCGGCGTTCAAGGCGAATGGG
>DAOTZT010000213.1:0-2988 GCA_034434255.1 Anaerolineales bacterium
CCCCGGCAGCCCCGGCTACGGCCTGATCCGTGACCGCTACCCCGGTTCACCCGGCATCGCCAGCATCGCCTCGGTCGGCTACGGGCTGACCGCTTACGTCATCGGAGCCGAGAAGGGCTACATCACCCGCGAGCAGGCCTGTGAACGGGTCAACGGCACGCTCGACACCTTCCTGAACCTCGACCGCGAACACGGCTTCTACTTCCACTTCCTCGATATGGAGACCGGCAAACGCGCCTGGAACAGCGAAGTCTCCATCATTGACACCGGTATCCTGCTGATGGGCGTCCTGACCGCCGGTGACTACTGCGGCGGCGAGGCGCAGGCCAAAGCCGAAGAAATTTACGCTGGCGTAGACTGGCCCTGGTACCTGGATAGCAAGACCAATCAGTTCTACATGGGCTACCGCCCCGAAGAGGGCTTCAGCGGTCACTGGGATTTCTACGCTGAGCAACTCATGCTCTACGTCCTGGGCGCCGCTTCGCCCACCCATCCAATTGACCCGTCGGTGTATTACTCCTTCATCCGCCACAAGGCAAAATACGGCGATGGACAGCCCTTCATTCACTCCTGGTTCGGCTCCATTTTCACCTACCAGTACAGCCATGCCTGGATTGACTTCCGCGGGCGCAGCGACAACGAAGGCGTCAACTGGTTCGACAACTCGGTCGAGGCGACCCGCGCCCACTACAACTACGCCGTCGCGATGGACGAGAAATACCTGACCCTCGGCCCGCTCGCCTGGGGTCTGACCGCCTGCGACAGCCCCAACGGCAGTTACGAAGGCCGCTACGGCGCGCCGCCCTCCGGTTACGACTATAAACAGCACCTCGTAGATGACACCATTGCCCCCGCTGGCGCCATCGGCTCCATCATGTTCCTGCCTGAACAGGTCAGGCAGACAATGATATACTACTACTCGCTCGAAGACCTGAAGGGACCTTACGGCTTTGTGGATGCCTTCAATCTGACGGAGAACTGGTTCGACAGCGATGTTATCGGCATAGACAAAGGCATTTCCCTGCTCATGCTCGCCAACTACCAGCACGACACCGTCTATGCCGTCAGCATGAAAAACAAATACATCCTGAGTGGCCTGGAAAAACTGGGCATTGTCCCTCGCCCGTAAGGGACTCATGGTCAGGCAGCAAAATTCTACGGAGCACGTTCAAGACAATGGCGATGATTACCATCAAAGACGTAGCCCAACATGCCGGAGTGAGCATCACCACAGCCTCGCTGGTGTTGAACGGCAAAGGCAATATCAGCGCTGAAACCCGTCAGCGGGTGCTGGATTCGGCGAAGGCGCTGAACTACCACCCCAACGCGCATGCCCGCCACCTGAAGAAGCGCCGCACGCGCACCATCGGCGTCTTCATCTCCGCCCTGGGCGGTCTGTTCTACGAGGAAATCCTGGAGGGCATTCACACCACCCTGTTGCAGACCGATTACGAACTCATCGTCTGCCCTGAAGCGCGCGCCCCCAGCCGTATCCTCTCCAACCGTCAGGTGGACGCTGCCATCATCTTCAACGTCAAAATCCCGAGCGAACTGCTTACCAGTCTGGCCTGGGAACGCTTCCCCATCGTCGTCCTCGACCGCGATCTGCGCGCTGACTACGTCTTCCCCCTGTTGATTGACAACGCCGGCGGCACGCGCGCTGTCTTCGAGCATCTCTACCGCCAGGGAATGCGCCGCCTCGCCTTCATTTCCGGTTCGCCGGAAGCCTTCGACAACCGCGAGCGCCAGGAGACCTTCCTCGCCGAGGCCGCCCGGCATGGGGTGCAAGTGCAATCTTACCAGGGCTACTTTACCGAAGACTCCGGCTACCAGGCGGGCAAACAACTGCTGGCCGCCGGCGCGCTGCCGGAGGCCGTCTTCTGCGCCAACGACCAGATGGCGATTGGCTTGCTCGAGGCCCTGCAGGAGCAGAAACTCCGCGTCCCGCAGGACATTGCCGTAGTCGGCTTCGACGATATTCCGGTGGCGCGCTACCTCCAGCCGCCGCTCTCCACCGTGCGCATCTCCCGGCGTGACTGGGGGGCGCGCGCCGCGCGCGGGTTGGTTGACCTGCTCGAGCAGGGCATCCCCTTCCCCACCGACCGTATCCCGGCACAATTCATCCCGCGCCAATCTTCCCTCCGCAGAATGCCGCCCTCGTCATGAACACTGCTTTGCTCCTGCGCGAACTCCAGGCCTCCGTCCAGTTCTTCCTTGATCACACCAACCGCATCCCCGGCAGCCCCGGCTTCGGTCTGACCGTTGATTCGACGAAGAAGCCCGCCGTTGCCTCCATCGCCGCCAGCGGCTTTGCCCTCTCGGCCTGGGTCATCGCCGCCGAGCGCGGCTGGCTCGACCGGGACGCTGCCCGCCAGATCGTGCGCGGCACGTTCCGCACCTTGCTGGAGACCGTTCCCCACCATCGCGGCTTCTATGCCCACTTTCTCGACCTCCAAACCGGTCAACGCTGGAAAAAGTGCGAGTTCTCGACCATAGACACCGCCCTGTGCCTGAACGGGGTCATCACCGCTGCCGCTTACTTCCAGGAGGACGCCGCCATTGCCGATCTCGCCGCTCAACTGCTCGAACGCCCCGACTGGCGCGCCTTCGTCTTCGAGCGCGACGGGCAGGCGCTCTTCCACATGGCGTATAATCCCGATACAGACGGCGACTACGTCCACGGCGAGCCGGGCTTCATCAGCCAGTGGGACATGGCCGCCGAGCAGAAGATGATGTACCTGCAAGCCGCCCCCCGCCTCGACCCGCTCCTCGCCCGCCGTCTCTATCACGGCTTCCGCCGCGATCGCGGCGAATTCGAGGGTCAATCCATCGTCATCAACCCCGGCGGCAATCTCTTCGCCTACCAGTTCAGCGAGGCCTGGCTCGATACCGCCCGCTGGCTCGACCCCGACGGCATAGACTGGTTCGAGAATGCCCGCCGCGCCGCCCGCGCCCAGCGCGCCTTCTGCATGGCCAACGCCTCCCGCT
>DAOTZT010000214.1:0-1863 GCA_034434255.1 Anaerolineales bacterium
CTCTGTTGCCTGTGAACAAGATGTCTCCTATGCCAACTTCAAAGGAGTCCCGGCCAACCAGGGTGCAAGTATGTTTGACCTCTACTTACCGTCATTGGCATCACATTTGGTACAATAAAACAAACCTTCCCCAAGGCAGGCAAACATGGCCTCTCGAATGCTGGAAAGCATTTTCATAAAAGGGTACAAATCCTTTCGCGAGCTGGAACTCCCCCTCGCGCCGGTCAACGTATTGATTGGCGCCAATGGTTCGGGCAAGTCCAACTTCATAAGCCTGTTCAAAATGCTGCATCGCATGATGAACGGTGAACTGCAACTTCACATTGCCCAATCCGGCGGCGCTGACCAGATTCTGCACTATGGGCGCAAAGTCACCGACGAATTGATTCTGCGCCTGTGGTTTCGTCGCGGGGACAATCTGGCCAATGGCTACGAGTGCCATCTCAAACCTGCTGAAGACCGCCTGCTGATCGTTTATGAAGCCACCTTTTTCCACGATCGCGCTCGCTATCCAACCCCCTATCAGGATGCAACCCATCTGGGAGTTTATGAAGAAAGCCTGCTTCCCACATGGGCAAAGCGTGGAGGGGTAGCCGGTTATGTGTATGACGCGCTCCAATCATGGCAGTTGTATCATTTTCACGATACCGGCGAGACGGCGCGCATGAAACAAATGGGCGAAATTCACCAAAACCGCCGCCTCTTGCCAGATGCCGGCAACCTGGCTGCCTATCTCTACCTATTACGCGAGAAATTCCCCGCACACTATCAAACGATTGTAGAAACCATCCGCCTGGCTGCGCCCTTCTTTGGTGACTTTTCCCTTCGCCCGCATCCCCTCAACCCCGAAAAAATTCGCCTGGAATGGCGCGAGCGCGGCTCTGATCTGGTCTTTGGCCCCAACGCCCTCTCTGATGGCACACTGCGCTTCATCTGTCTGGCGACGCTCTTCCTGCAGCCCCAGGAGAACATGCCTGCTACGATTGTCCTTGATGAACCTGAACTTGGTTTGCATCCCTACGCCATCAAATTACTGGCTGAAATGGTCTACAGCGCAGCGACACATACGCAGGTCATTCTGGCGACGCAATCCGTTCCTCTGGTCAACCAGTTTTCGCCCCAGGATATTCTGGTTGTAGACCGCGTCGAGGGCGTATCCACCATCCGCCGCCTGGAGGCTGCTGAAATCGAACACTGGCTCGATGATTACGGATTGGGTGATTTGTGGGAGAAAAACATCCTCGGAGGCCGTCCCGCTTTATGAAGCGCATCCTGATTCTATGCGAAGGCCAGACCGAAGAAACGTTCGTCACCCGCATCCTGGCGCCCCATTTGCAACAGTTCGAGAAAATTCTTATTCCCAAAGTGCTGACGACCAAAAAAGTCAAATCCGGGCGTGAGTTTCACGGGGGCATTACATCCTACGCGCACATTCGCCGCGACTTAAAGCACTTACTGCGGGATACAAATGCCATTTGCATCACGACCATGCTCGATTACTACGGGCTGCCCAACGATTTTCCCGGCAAGGAATCTCTGCATGGTGAAACGCCGTATCTGCGCGTTGCCGCTCTGGAACAGGCATTCGCGAAAGACATCGGCGAGCCGCGGTTCCTTCCCTACCTGATGCTCCATGAGTTCGAAGCCTTGCTCTTCGTGGACCTGAACGCGGTCATCGAGACGCTTGTCAGCCAGATCACACCTCAGGAATTTGGCGATTTGAATCGCTTCTCCAGCCCGGAAGAGATTGACGATGGCGTACACACCCATCCAGCCGCTCGCTTGCAACAGCGCCTGCGTGGCTACCGCAAAGCTCTGCACGGCCCGCTGGCAGTGGAGCGCATCGGTTTACCGCGCCTTCGA
>DAOTZT010000215.1:0-2992 GCA_034434255.1 Anaerolineales bacterium
GCCGCATGTCGGCCCCTGTCCCTCGTGGCAACTCCAACGCCAACGCAGACGATCCCCCACACACCAACTCCAGGCGCGTTTGAAGAGGGCCTCGCGCCCGAAATACAACCGGCGTACCGCTTGCTGCGCACCACGGCGGTGTTCAGCGGTGCTGCCGTCGGCGTCGCGGGGATTACACCCGATACCGTTCAGGCACTGCGCCTCATCCTGAAAGATCCGGCGGCGGAGAACATACTCAAGCAATTGTTTGTCGAAGCCACGCCGGCGGGACAGTTGTACGCGCTCGCGGGTCTCTACGTCATCAACCCAGAGTTCGCGCGCCTGGCAGCGAAGCCGTACGAATCCAGCCAAGAGATGGTCCAGACTCAGTTCGGGTGCGTCAACGCAGAGATGCCGATCTCCGCAGTGACGAAGCAGATTCTGGAGGGGAGCCTCCCGCGCGCATTGGCGGGAGCCGAGATGCCGCCAACTGCCACCATCGGGCCGACCCTGCCTCCGCCCATTCCCACGTCGGGCGGGCGGCCCTGTTTGCCCTCCGAAAAATCCCCAGCCATCCCCGACCCGAACGGTCCCTCGTTCCATCAGGTTTTGGTCGCTACCTCTTCCGATGGGCTGACCTGGCAGACGAACGATCAGGTGATCATTGACCAGGCTTCGGTGCCGGAGGCGGTGCGTCTGCCGGATGGACGCTGGCTGATTTATGCGGTGAACGGTTCTATGCTGGGCGGCCCCGGTTTTGTCTATGCCGAATCGCAGGATGAAGGCCAGACGTGGACGTGCGGCATTGTCAATGTGACGGGCGCCGACCCGGATGTCGTGCTGTTGCCCGACGGGCGGATTCGAATCTATTACATCGAGTTTCCCTTTGGACCCCATCCGCCTCAACCGGGCACGCAGATAACCGAACCCAATCGCGTCAGGAGCGCCATTTCGTTGGACGGAAAGAATTTCACAATTGAAGAAGGTGCGCGCCTCGAAGGAATCTACTACACCGACCCGGACGTGATTCTCGTCGGCAGCGAATGGTTCATGTACGTCTCGACCAGCGAGAAGGCGTGGGCGGCGCGCTCGTCCGACGGCCTGAATTTCACCCTGATTGGCCTGGTCAACGACACCGGCGCGGTCTCCGGCAGTTATCTCTTCCCCGATGGGACGCTGCGCCATTACTATTGCGGGCGCGAGGGCATCCAAAGCGCAATCTCCAGCGGCGGCGGAGACATCTGGCTCACAGAACCCGGCACACGCATCGCCCGCGACCCGGCCTGGAGAATCGTTTGCGACCCATCTGTGGTATCCGATGGTCACGGCGGTTACTGGATGGCGTACAAGATTCAACCGGCAGACACAACGACGCCGTCGCCCTGAGGTCATCTTCGGGGGGCACTGTGGCCTGTATGTTGCCATTTGAAAGCAACGATCGCTTGTCAATGACTTCCACATAAAAAAGAATGGACTTAGAATGAAACGGCTGTCTTTTTTCCTCACGCTTCTGGCAGTCCTCTCTCTCTCCTGCTCGCTGACCGGCGCGCCGACTCCCACAGCGGAGATTCCGCCCGTCGAAACGGCAACCCGGCCCCAGGTCCCGACCGAATCGCCAACGGAATCAAAAGCTGTCCTGTACCTGGGCATCATGGTGCATCTCGAAGGCTGGGATGACGACCAGGACCGGGCGCGCTTCGAGCAACACGCTCGACTGATGCGCGAATACGCCTCCCTGTTCGAGACCTACGGCGCCAAATTGACCTGGGAGAGCAAGGAAGTGACCGAGGGCGCGCTGAAATGGGGCGATAACGTCCTGCTCGAAATGCAGCAGCGCGGACACGGCGTGGGCGTCCATGCCGACATCGGCGGGCAGAGGAACTATGATTGTAGTCGCTTTGCCGCCGACCTGCGTGCCGAGAAGGAACAGCTCGAATCGCTGGGCGTCACCGTCCGCCACGTCTCCGGTATCGTCTCGCACTGCGACTGGGTGACGGCCGCCGCTGACGCCGGTTACCTCTTCACCACCGGCCAGGTAGCCTATGCGGTCATGTCCATGCCGCGCGAAAGCCGTCCGCCGGAATTCCGCGATTGCCCAAGCCCCGCCATCTGCCACGATACCTTCCCCACCGCGCTGGCAGACCGCCTGCACCCCTGGCGCATGAACAGCGGCCTGGATTGGCTGACCCCCTCCCCCAACGGCCGGCTGGTGCTCATCCCCTCCAGCGGCGGATTAACGCACATGGAAGAAGACGCCACCGGACGGTCGCCCGGCAAAGGCGAAGACCTGACCCAGGCGGATATTGATTATTTCATCCGCGAATTGGAGCAAGCCATCGCCCTCGCCCAGCCGGGACAGGTGAACACCTACTACGTCAGTTGGAGTCTGGGCACGCCGCTCGACCCGAAAATGCTCGAAACCTGGCTGCAACGCATCGCGCCGTATGTCGCGTCGGGCCAGGTGGAGTGGAAAACTCTGCCGGAGATGTACGACGCTTATGTTCAATGATGAGTCTACTGCAAATCGCTGAGAGTGGTACACGCCGCGTAACTATTCATGCGCTGACTGAAGTCGGCCTCTTTTGGCCTGCGGCCAGTGGTCGGCCTTCGCCGACCCTTCTGGTGACGCACACGTGAAGCGTGTCGGCGAAGGCCGACACCTGGCACGAAGTGCCCAGGAAGGGCGATTTCATCGGCGTATAGTTACCACGCCGCTTGCGATGCTGCTGACGCTCGCCGCTGGCTTCGCCCTGGGGCGCGCTGTCAGCAAGGTGTTCTTCGCACGCAAGCATTAACCGCAGATTGGGAAAGGAGACGTTTCCATGAACCTGCTGGGATTCCTCTTTTCTTTTCGCCAACGTATCCGCTCTATCCTGGCAATAACGGCGATTTCCATTCTCTGCCTGCTGTGCGGCGGGCTGATGGCTTTTGGATTTGCTCCCGCCCAGGCCATTCAGGCGTACCGCATTTCCCGTATGCCGGTGACAGAAGATGGCGCGCAGGTGGCGGCGGC
>DAOTZT010000216.1:0-32875 GCA_034434255.1 Anaerolineales bacterium
AACAGGGGTGTCACTGCGAACGAGCGCTTTTTGCGAGTGAAGCAGTCTCCCAAAGCATGGTTTTTCCTGTTCAACACGAGATTGCTTCGGGCAAAAAACGCCCTCGCAATGACAGCCTGAATAGTTACAAAATATGTTCATCTCCGTTCACCCAAAATATGTTCATCTCCGTTCATCTCTGGTTCAAAACTTTCAAATGTTTATCTGTGGCTTTTCCTCGCCTTCTCCACCAACTCGGGCAGCGTTTTCAGGAATTGCTCCACCTCCCCACCCGTGGTATGGACGCCGAGCGTGACGCGCAGGGAGCCGAGGCCCCAGGTGCGCGGCAGGCCGAGGGCGGTCATCACCTCGCTCGGTTCAGGGTTGCCGGTCTTGCAGGCCGAGCCGGAGGAACAGGCAAAACCGGCGGCATCCAGCAATTGCAGGAGCAGGTTGCCATCCGCCGCCTCGAAGACAAACGAAGCATGGTTGGGCAGGCGTTCCACAGGATGCCCCGTCAGCCGGGCGGCAGGGATTTCCTCCAGCACTGTGCCGATGATTCGGTCGCGCAGCGGGCGGACGTGCGCAGCGCGGGCCTCGTGTTCCTCCGCGGTCAGGCGCAGGGCCTCGGCCAGGCCGACCAGGTAAGGCACGTTCGAGGTCCCGGCGCGGCGACCGTTTTCCTGCCCGCCGCCGGTCAGCACCGGCAGGAGCGGCGTCCCCTTGCGGACGTAGAGGGCGCCGACGCCCTTCGGGCCGTAGAACTTGTGCGCCCCCAGCGAGAGCAAATCCACGCCCAGGGCATCCACGTTCAGCGGCAAATAGGCCGCGGCTTGCACCGCGTCGGTATGGAACAGGACGCCGTGACGATGACAGACTTCAGCAATCTCACGGATGGGGTTGATCGTGCCGATTTCGTTATTGGCATACATCACCGAGACCAGCGCCGTCTGGGGAGTGAGTGCCCGCTCCACCACCTGGGGCATAACGCGGCCGTATTCGTCCACCTCCAGCCACTCCACCTGGAAGCCGTAGTGCTTCTCCAGATCGGCAGCGGTCTTGCTAACGGCGGGATGCTCGGCGCGGGAGGTCAGGATGCGGTTCGCACCGGTCTGCTCGCGCACAGCCAGGGCCGCGCCGCGCAGGGCCAGGTTGTCCGATTCCGAACCGCCCGAGGTGAAGACGATCTCGTCCGGGCGGCAGCCAAGAACTGCCGCGACCGTCTCGTGGGCTTCGTCCACAGCCGCCTCGGCGCGTTGACCGTAGCGGTGAATTGATGAAGGGTTGCCAAAATGCTCACGAAAGAAGGGGCGCATCCCCTCAAAGACGCGCTCGTCGAGGGGGGTCGTGGCAGCATAATCCAGGTAAATCTTGTCCATAATTCACGATTATAATCCACAGTATGTTTCTGCCAACAACTCCCGAAGAAGTCAAACGCCTCGGCTGGGATGCGCTGGATGTCATCCTGGTCAGCGGCGACTCCTACATTGACAGCCCGTTCATCGGCGCAGCGGTCATCGGCAAGGTGCTGCTCCACGCTGGTTACCGCGTTGGCATCATCGCCCAGCCGGATGTCTCCTCGCTGACCGACATCGGACGTCTCGGCCTGCCGCGCTTGTTCTGGGGCGTGACCGCCGGCAGCGTGGATTCGATGGTCGCCAACTACACGGCGCTGAAGAAAAAACGCCGCTCCGACGATTACACCCCCGGCGGCGAAAATACCCGCCGTCCCGATCGGGCGACGATTGTTTATAGCAACCTGATTCGGCGCTTTGTCAATTCTGTTCCCTCACCCTCCGCCCTCTCCCAAAGGGAGAGGAGACTCCCGACCTACATCGTCCTGGGCGGAATCGAGGCCAGTTTGCGGCGCGTGGCTCATTACGACTATTGGGACGACGCCATCCGCCGCTCGGTACTGTTCGACGCCAAAGCTGACTACCTCCTGTACGGCATGGCTGAGCGCAGCGTCCTGGACCTGGCGGCCTGCCTGCGCGATGGACGCGATCCGCGCGGCGTGCGCGGTCTGTGCTACATCGCCAAAGAGCCGCCCGCCGACTACCTGGAACTGCCCTCCTACGAGACCGTCGTCGCCGACAAAGACGCCTTCACCCAGATGTTCCACACCTTCTACCGCAACAACGACCCCGTCAGTGCCCGCGGCCTCTACCAGAAACACGGTGACCGGTACCTGGTCCAGAACCCGCCCGCCCCGACCGAGACGCAGGCCGAACTGGACGCCATCTACGCCCTCGACTTCGAGCGCCGCCAGCACCCGTTCTACGAGAAACAGGGCAAGGTGAAGGCACTCGAAACCATCGGTTTCTCCATCGCCACCCACCGCGGCTGTTACGGCGAGTGCAACTTCTGCGCCATTTCCGTCCACGAGGGGACGACCGTGCGCTGGCGCAGCCCTGAGTCCATCCTGGCCGAGGCCGAGCAACTGACGAAGCACCCCGACTTCAAAGGTTACATCTCCGACCTGGGCGGGCCAACCGCCAACATGTACGGCTTCGAATGCCCCAAGAAACTCACCAAAGGCATTTGCACGGCCAAACGCTGCATCTATCCCGAAGTCTGCCCGCTGATGCCGGTGGATCATCAGCCGCAGACCGAACTGCTGAAGAAAGTGCGCCGCCTGCCGGGCGTGAAGAAAGTCTTCGTGGCCTCCGGTTTGCGCTACGACCTGATTCTGCGCGATCAGGCCCACGGCGAGGCCTACCTGCGCGAAGTGGTCGAACATCACGTCTCGGGGCAGATGAAAGTTGCCCCAGAGCATGTCGAGGACGGCGTCCTGCGGCTGATGGGCAAGCCCGGCCGCGGCGCCCTGCTGGAGTTCAAGCGCCGCTTCGAGCGCCTGAACCGGCAAAGCGGCAAACAGCAATTCCTGACCTACTACCTGATCGCCGCCCATCCTGGCTGCACCGAAGCCGACATGCAGCGCGTCAAAGAGTTTGCCAGCCGCGAACTCAAAATCCACCCGGAGCAGGTACAGGTCTTCACCCCCACCCCGTCCACCTACTCGACGCTGATGTACTACACCGAGCGCGACCCGTTCACCGGCCAGCCCATCTTCGTCGAGAAAGATCTGCGCCGCAAAGCGCGGCAGAAGGATGTTGTGACCAACCACGAAGGACACAAAGGAACACAAAGAAAACCGAGAAAGAGACCTTTGTGACCACCTCCCTTCGTGAAACTTCGTGCCCTTTGTGGTGAAACAAGGAAATTGTGACGAACCACCAAGGACACAAAAGGACACAACGAAACGAGAAACAGACCTTCGTGATCACTTCCCTTCGTGAAACTTCGTGCCCTTTGTGGTTAAACCATGGACATCTTCTTCGCCGTAACCGCCCCCGGCCTCGAGCCGTTCACCGCCCTCGAACTCTCCCGCCTCTTCCCCGACCGTGAGCCGGTCCCCGAACCCGGCGGCGTGACCTTTCGGGGCAGTTTTGCCGATTTAATGCGCGCCAACCTGCACCTGCGCACGGCCAGCCGCGTCCTGGCCCGGCTGGGCATGCCCTTCCTGGCACGTGACTTTGACGAACTGCGCCAGAAAGCCGCCCGTCTGCCGTGGGAGCGTTTCCTCGCCCCGGGTCAGCCGGTCGCTCTGCGCGTCACCTGCCACAAATCCAAACTGTATCACTCCGACGCCGTCGCCCGCGTCCTCTCCCTGGCCCTCGCCGACCGGTTGGGACAGTCATCCCTGCTCGTCAAAACGGACGAAGAATCCGACCAGCCGCCGCAATTGATCGTCGTCCGGCTGGCCGAAGACCGCGTCACCGTCAGCGTCGACTCGTCCGGGACCATTTTGCACAAGCGCGGCTATCGGCTGGCCTCGGCCAAAGCCCCCCTGCGCGAGACCCTGGCAGCGGGCCTGCTGATGGCCTCCGGCTGGGACCTTCGCTCGCCGCTGCTCGACCCCTTCTGCGGCTCCGGGACAATCCCCATCGAGGCGGCCTTGATGGCACTCGGAATCCCGCCCGGCATCCACCGCCGCTTTGCCTTTATGGACTGGCCAGGTTTCGACCAGCAACTCTGGACATCCATTCGAACTCCATCCCCCATTCACCATCCACCATCCCTGACCATCCTGGCCTCTGACCGGGACGCGGGGGCCATTGAGATGGCGCGCCAGAACGCCGAGCGCGCCGGGGTAGCACAGGTCATCGAGTTCAGTCAGCGCGCCGTTTCGGCCATCGAACCGTCGCCGGGACCCGGCTGGGTGGTGACCAATCCGCCCTACGGACAGCGTGTGCGCGGCGGCCGCGACCTGCGGGACCTGTACGCCCGCTTCGGCGACGTGCTGCGCGCCCAATGCCCCGGCTGGCAGGTGACCGTGCTGTGCAGCGACCGGGCCCTGCTCGGTCAGATGCGCCTGGACCTGGACACTTCGCTGGCGCTGGTCAACGGGGGAATCCGGGTGCGGGTAGGACGCGGCAAAGTGGTGCCGCGCTGAAAACGCCGCGGCCGGTCACAGGTCGAGGCCGCACATTCGGGCTGAAATCTCCCACAAACGGCGGGCTGCATCGGGATCGAGGGCATAGGGATTGGGGGACTTGACCACGCCATGCTTCCAGTAAATGTCCGTCGCCTGTTGAATAGATGGCTCGGTCGCCAGGAAGACCACCCCTCGCGCCGACTCTTCAGGCGGGATTCCGCCGCGCCGTCGCCAGTTCCACACCAGCCGCACCAGCCAGGGAGTACCTTTGAAGCCCATCTCGGTAAACACCAGGCCAGGGTCGGCGGCAAAGGCGCGCACGGTTGAATCGGGTCCCAGCCGCCGGTTGAGTTCGGCGGTGAACAAAACGTTGCAGAGTTTGGTCTGTTTGTAAGCCAGCAGGCCGTTGTAGCCGCGGCGCAATTGCAGGTCCTTCCAGCGCAGGCGAGTGTGGTAATGCGAGCCAGAACTGACCGTCACCACGCGGGCCGTCGGCGCGGCCTGGAGCAACGGGAGCAGGAACAGGGTCAGCGCGAACGGGGCGAGATGGTTGACCGCCCACTGCATCTCGAAGCCTTCGGCGGTCTCGATGCGTTGCCAGGTGAACGTCCCGGCATTGTTGACCAGGCCATCCAGGTTGAGGACCTGGCTGCGAACCTCCGCGGCCAGACGGCGGACTTCCGACTGCAAGGACAGGTCAGCGACCAGGTAGCGCACCTGCCCGCTGGACAAACGGAGTCTGGCCTCCGCCGCCGCGCAACGTTCCGCCGAGCGCCCCACGCCAATGACGGTCGCGCCGCGCTGCGCCAGTTGTTCGGCAACGGCCAGGCCAATTCCTGAGGTGGCCCCAGTGACCAGAAAAGTTTTGGCAATCAAATCGGTTGTCATGTTGCTTATTTTACCCGCTTAAACAGTGCCCCCGCAGGTGGAGCAACCCGCGGGGGCCTTCGCCAAAGGAGGAGACAGTGATGAGCAAGTTGGAGGTGTCCTACATCCGTCCCAAGCCGCTATGATAGCCGAGGACGGTCTTCAGGCATAGGGCGAAAAGTCACGTCTCAGTCGTGACAAAATTCACAATAAAGGCAATGGGAGCGGGAAGCAGGCAACAGGTTCCGCTGCTCAGGGGGAGCGCTGGGCATCATGCCAGGCGCCGCGTAAACTTTCCAATTCTGCGCTGAATCGCATCCAGTCGGGAACGATAATGGCCAGGCGAGGGCTTTTATCGGGGAAAAACAGGGAGGAAAGGAAAAGCCGCAAAGCAAAGCGGGAGAGGGGCAAGGCGTTTAAGTCCAGGACGACGGCGGTATATTTGGCCAGGTGTTTCACAATGGCACGTTTGCGCCCGCGGAACCGTTTGAAGGGGTAGAGTTTGGCTACTTCCACACTGGGAGCCTGACGAATGCGGCGGTAGGAAATTTTGAGGCGCAAGAATGGGGTGACAAGAAGCAAGTGATTCTCGCGAGGCTGCACGTAGGCGAACTTGCGAATGGAGAACAGGAAAATGGCCGACAAGACGGCAAAGATACCGGCGCCTGTCAGAATCATCAGGCTGGTCTGAGAGAGCGGCAGCGCCCGCAGGCCAGGAAACTGGTCAGGGACAAAGTAGATCACCGCAGTAAGGGCCAACAAAATCAAGCCATGCAAGAGTAGAAGACGGCCCCAACGAGTCAGGATGTAGGCATAGAGCACAAGCAAATAGCGATGTCCAGCGCGAGGCATGGTCACTCCTCTTCAGGCAAGAGAGGCTGGAAAGTAGAGCCGTTAATTTCGTCGCCACCTGCCACCTGCCTGATCAGTTGAGAGAGAGAGCGTTCGAGATGTTCGCCACGCAGGCTAAAGGTCACGTCGCCGCGCGTCCGCTCGATGATGGAACGCGCCACATCGGTTTGGCGGCGCAGCCCATAGGTAATGGCATCGGGATAATCCATCGTGACCAGCACAGAGAAGATGTCGTCCATGTGCCCAAGCAGGATTTCTACTTCTTCCGAATAGCCGTGGCGAAGGATGTCGAGGATGCGACGACGTAGTTCGCCAATGGCTTCTGCCAGACCATTGAGATAGGCGTGCGGCAGGAGGCCCAGTTCCTGCGGGGTAGGCAAAGGCTGGTGCAGGATGAGGGCGCAGGTGATGCTGGCTTCGGCATATTCTTTGAAAGCATCCTGGGTGTAGCCCGAATGATACAGATCGGGGTAGGATTGCAGGCCGGTGCGAAGTTCATTGGCAAGGCGAGCGGCTTCCTGAAGATGGGCCTGCATGAGTTCGGTTTCCTGGCGGTGGACAGCGCGAATAGCCAGTGCGCAGGCGCGGGTGAGCGCACGCGCTTGAGCCAGGGCCTGGTCACGGGCAGCATTTTGTTCATCAAACTCGCGGCGAATGGCTTCAGCAATCTGTTCGAGTTTGTGCATAGGTTTACCTTACCAGAGAGAAAGAGAGAGATTTTTCCAACCCAAAAGAGGGGACGCGCCAGGCGCGTCCCCTGCCAGAGAAATTTTATTCCTTTGGGGGTTCAGGAGGATAGAAAGGGCGAAAGAGGCTATCAGCCAAACTTGGGCCTCCGCTGGGGAGTTTGATGGGGCCAAAATTGGCTTCAAAACGGGCAATGTTCTCATTCAAAGCCTGGGCGAACAACTTGATGCCGACAGGTGTCATGATGACGCGGGCGATGACGGTGGCTTTAGCATCGCCAGGCAGGAAGCGGGCAAAGTCGAGCACAAACTCGGCCGGAGCATGGGCAATCCGGGCCAGGTTGGAATAGGCCGGCTGCAGGTCAGGCGGGACTTCAATTTCTAGCGGTGTACCGCGGGGAACAGGCTGGTCCATGTGACGTCCTAAAATGGGATGTTCTCGTCGGCATCGCCGCCGTTGAGAGCCAAATCTTCGGGGAAGGCTGTGCCACCGGCAGAGGCTTCGCCCGATTCAGCGCGAGAAGACAGGAAACGCACGGTTTGGGCCGAAACTTCGAAAGAGGCGCGCGGCTGACCATCCTGTCCCACCCAGACGCGCGGGCCACCAGTGTTGGGATCAGCCGTCAAACGACCCTCTACCAGTACCTTTGAGCCTTTCTTGAGGTACTGGTTGCAGACTTCAGCCATCTTGCCCCACACTGAGACGCGGAACCAGATGGTCTCTTTGACAATTTCGCCGTTGTTGTTGGTCCATTGGCGATTCGTGGCAACCGAGAAAGATGTAACCGCCTGGCCAGTAGGGGTGTAGCGCATTTCAGGATCACGGCCAAGGTTGCCTGCCAGGATAACAGTCTGAAACATAGGAATCTCCTTTTGAGTTGAAGGTACCGCTGCTACGCAGCAGTTGAACAGTTTTATTATTTTACATCACATTTCCCACATCAATAGAGGAATCTCCATCTCCTGCGGGGTCAGGCCGCCGTGATGGCCATAGTATTTCTGGCTAAATTTGTCTTTTTCGTACCACCAGACCGCTTCGCCGCGGTAGGGCAAAATGACCAGGTCGCCAGCGCGGGCGCGGAAAGTGGGGGAAATTTGGGGACCAAACCAGCCTTCTGCGATCATCGTCTCCACTTTGCGGACCTCGGCGCGACCTTCCAGGCGGGAAGCAAGAAAGGCCTGCGCCTCGTCCACCATGCCCTCGCGGATGTAGAGGAAAAAGTCGCGACACGAACCGCCGGGGACGATGTATTCGCCCGCCTGATTGGTTCGCAAGAAGCGGGTGACGCCCTTGAACTGCGGATCGGTATTGATAAAAATGGTTGTCTGCGGATCTACCTCCGACTGGCCATGGTCAGCGGTCAGGAGGAAGAGGGTCTTGCCTGCCGGTCGAACGTTTTGTCTGAAGATGTGTTCCATCGCCAGCAATAAGGATTGGATCTCGGCCATAGTCTGCGGCGAGTTGGGGCCGTAATCGTGGCTGGTGGAGTCGATTTTGTCGTAGTAGAAGTAAAAGTAGGAGGCCGGGGCCGACTTTGCCAGGGCCTCCCGCAGATTCACCAAGCCTTCGGGCAGGGTTTTGTAGCCAAAGGCCTGGGCGCCACGAAACACCACGTTTGAGTAGGTAGAGGGGGTATATTCGCGGTGCTGGAAAATGGTGGCTTTGACCCCATGGTTAGAGAGAGCGTGATAAATGGTGCGCTTGGGGTAAAGCGTTTTGGGGCTAACCTTGAGAGGTTTCAGCGTGTCGCGCTGCAAGGTGCCGGCAAAAGAAAAGAGGAGGGGGGTAATCACAGCATCTAGCGTTGGCTCGTAGTAATTCCATTCGAAGACGCCGTGCTTTCCCACCGGTTGGCCAGTGTGCATGGTAGTAATGTGGGCAGCCGTGGTGGAGGGAAACTGGGAAGTCAATTTTTGCACGACCCCGACGCGAGCAATGTGCTTCAGGAATGGCTCATCCTGAAATGTCTCAAAGAAACGCCAGCCAAAACTATCCATCAGGAAGAGAACAACAGCGTCAAAACGGCGAGCAGTCAACAGGTCAATAATACGGTGTGGGAGAGAGGCAAAGCCACCCGAGTCGTAGTGGGGTCGGACAAAGGGTTCAAGCGGATACGATGGCATAATCATCAGGCTCCTAGAAATCGCAGGGTTTTGTTCCGGCCGCGGCTGCGCATGACATCCATCAGACGCGGCAGGATTTCGGTGTAAAGGCGGTAGAGCAGCGGGCTGGGCGTATAGTCCCATGCGCCGATGGTGCGCAACACATAGCCCCCCAACCCTTGCTTGAAGCGGAAGACGCCCCACAGACGATCGCTCTCATTGAACTCATTGGGCGCGCCCCACAGGTTGTAGATGCGGCAACCGAGCGCTTTGGCCCGCCGCATCGCTTCCCACTGAAGCAGATAGGTGGGCATCTTTTCGCGGTGCGCATCGCGCGACATGCCAAAGAGATAGATGGCCTGCCCGGCAAAGTAGAACATCGAAACCGCCGCGACCGGTTGGCGGTCCACTTCGGCAATGAGCGGCTCGCTATAAGGCTGGCGGCTGACCGCTGACGGTTGACCGCCCGCAAACGTGCGCCAGACGGTCTGGTAATACTCCTCGTCCCGGATGATGAAGCCATCCCGCAGCGACGTCTCGGCATACATGCGATAGAGGAGGGAAAAATCGTCTGCTGTCGCCGGGCGGACGGTGACGCCCTTTTTCTGCGCCAGGCGGATGTTGTAGCGCGTCTTCTGCTTCATGCGCGCCAGCATTTCCTCTTCGGAGACAGTCAGGTCAACCAGGACTGTGTTGCGGAATTGAATCTGGTCCTGGGAAAAGATCCAGCCACGCCGCAGCAGGTCGGACCGACAGGCTTGCCCGCTGGTGTCTTCGCGGGCATCCTCGCTGCCGGGAACGCCCGTCCCGACCGGCACATCAGGGTCGAGTTTGACGAAGATGGCCCCTTGCCGACGAGCGAAGTTCTGCAAATCATCCAGGACCCGATTGCGCAGCGGGAGGTTGTTCCAGTCGAGGTTGGGGCCTTTGGGGATATAAAGGACGCTCATCTTGCGAGCGAACCCGCCCACCGGGATGGAACGTTTGAGAATCATGGCCGCGGCGAATACTCGCCTGGCAGGGTTATCGCTCCACACAAAAGGCATGGGCTGCCAGCCGAAGCGCGCCTTTACCTGCGCCCATTGCCAGGTTTGCAAAAGATGGGGCATGGGGAGGGAGGCAATCAGTTCGTTCCAGGACTGAGGGGAACCGGTAAAAGGTTGCATAGGTGAGTCGGAGAAGCAGTCAGCAGGGGGAGAGGTCAATCCGAACCAGAGCCGCTAAAACGCCAGAGGTAGAGTTTATACAGCAGCGGATTATAGACACGGTCGAGGGCCGGGGCGGATTTGCGCAGCGTTCCGCCAAAGCCGCGCTTGAAGCGATACACGCCCCATAGCCCGTCTTCACGTGTTTCAATTTGTTCCTCGTCTTCGATGTCGGCAGCCTCGTCGGGGATGCCCCACATGTCATATTCGCTACAGCCCTGGCGGTATGCCCAACGAATGGCCTCCCACTGGAGGGGATAGGTGGGCTTGCGATTGCGCTCTTCGTTGCCCGACGCCCCGTAGAAATAGTAGCCCGATTTGCGGCTGGCAAAGACCATCACCGCCGCCAGGGTGCGGCCCTGGTACTGGGCAACGAATAACTCACACCGTCCAAGCGGATGGAAGAGTTCATAAGCGCGGCGGTAATAATCCAGCGAGTGGACATGAAATTGCTCGCGGCGGCTGGTGATTTCCATCAGGTTGTAAAAATCTTCCAGGTCGTCGGTCGTCCGCACCTGGACCTCTTTCCGGCCTGCCAGGCGGATGTTGTAACGAGTTTTGGGCTTCATCCGCTCGAAGACTTCTTCCTCGCTGCCGCTCAGGTCAACGACCAGGGTGCTGCGGGGCTGAACATGCTGCGGGCTGAAGACAAAGCCCGGAGGCGGCGCGGCAGGTATCGGGTCGGCAGCCGAGACCCAGCGATCGGGTTCCACCTTGAGAAAGATGGCCTTGCGAGCCCGGCAGAGGGCATCCACTTCCTGCCAGAAGACGGGACTGCCCAGTCCCTGGCCATTAGCACACAGCGGACCTTTGGGGATGTAGCCAAAGGTCATGCCCATCGGCAGGCGGCGGAAGAGGATTTGCGCGCCGGTGTCATCGGCGGCAATCCGTACCGCCTCCCACCCAAACGCGGATTTGAGTTCGCCCCATTCGGCACTTTGCAAGAGATGCGCTTCAGGGAACCTGTTGTAAAAGGCGTTCCAGTCGTCTAAGGAAAGAACAGGCATGTTGCACTCGCGCGAATCAATCTACTTCACTGTTGAGAATGTCCAGTTCACGATTCAGCGACCAACTGCTTTCGGAGTGAGAAAGCAAGTTTAATCCCTGCTGCTTGAGGAACTCGAAGTTACTGTAGCGGACATCGCGATAATCGCCAATCTGACCGCTTTTGATGGCCTCGATGATTTGCTGAACACCCTGTTCGACCGTCCAGCGGGTGGAAAAATCGAGGATGCGATGAATTTTGTTGAAATTGACCCAGTAATTGCGCTTATCGGGGATTTGGTTTTCGTAAATGATTTCTGCAGTCGGGACGTAGCGGTGAATAATTTCGCCGACATCTTTGATCTGATAGTTCTGATCGTTCGAACCGACATTGAAAATCTGGTTACGGACGAGGGGCAAGGGCGATTTCAACACCAGGGCAATGGCTTGTGCCGCATCGTCCACGTGCAAGAACGGACGCCACTGATCGCCGCCGAAGATGGTAATTTTGCCATCCACCACCGCTTTGGCGGTCAGCAGGTTGACGACCAGGTCAAAACGCGGACGCCCCGACAAGCCGTAAATGGTGCCAAAGCGCAAAATGACTGGCGCAAAGCGCTCATCAGCCATGCTCAGCAGGACTTTCTCGGAAGCGATTTTGCTGCGCGCGTAGAGCGAGACCGGGCGCAACTCGGAACGCTCGTCGAGTGGCTCGTTGCTGACGCCATAGACTGAGCAAGTGCTGGCAAAAATGAAATGTCCAATCCCGCTGCCTTTGGCCACTTCGGCGATCATGCGCGTGGCGGTCAGGTTGATGTCAATGGTGAGTTGCTCATCCAGAGAACAAGCCGGGTCGCCCACCAGGCCGCCGAGATGAATCACGGCGTCCATATCGCGCATGACCTGCACCACTTTTTCGACCTGACGAAAATCGGCCTGGACGATTTCCAGGTTTGGATGATCCAGCCAGGAGCGAATCGGATCGGTGCCGTAGAGAAGCAGGTCTAACAAACGAACGTGATAACCGGCTTCAAGCAATTTGGGTAAGAGGGCCGAGCCGATGTACCCGGCGCCACCGATGACCAGCACGTTTTCGATCTTTCCGTTTCGGGCACGAGTCGAGGCTGGGGTTTCGGAGCGCGCGATTCGCTTCCAAACCATTGACCAGACACGGGCGCCGATTAACAGGATGGCACTCAAAGCCCAGGCTAACAGCAAAGAACCACGGGGAAAGTTCAAATAGGGAGAAAGGAAGTCAAGCAGACTCCCCTGTCCCAAATACGTCAGGGCGCCAAAAATCAGATACGCCAGGCTGACCGCTTGAAAGACTGTCAGAATCTTGTAACGTCCTCGATAAAAACGTCCGTATGAGTAGAAACCGCTGGCGGTAAACACCAGCAGACAAATCAAGGTGACAATCCACGAATTTTGCAAGTAGATTCGCTCGTAATACAGCAGCGTCGAGCGATAGACAAAATTCGTTGTTTCTCCCTGTGAAACGATCCACAACAGGCGGCCAATCAGGGCAAGAAAGAGGGCCAGGTTGACCAGAATGGCGTCGGCGACCATGCGCGCCAGACCCTGGAACGAGAAAATCATTTTCCACCAGGAAACGTTCGATTTCATTTTTTCTCTAACCGTTGCCGAATTTCTGAAGCATGGAGATGGGCGTGTTCAATGGCCCGACAAATGCCCAGAGAAACTTCTTCGCTCATGTTTGACCACATCGGCAGGCTGAGGCTGTTCGTAGCCAGCCAGTCTGTGTTGGGCAAGGGACGGCCATCATAGAAGGAGCGGTAAGCCGTCTGTTGATGAACGGGCGGGAAGTAGTACTTGCGCGTGTCGATGTTCTCGGCGGCAAGCGCCAGCGCCAGTTCGTCACGGGTGAGGCCAAACTGGGCAGGGTCAATCGTGATGGAAATTTCCCGGTACGAGTGACGGTCGCCCGGCCGAACCGACTGAAAACCAATCCCCGGCAGGCGTCCGAGTACTTCGTGGAAAAGCGCCACCGTCTCGTTGCGATGACGGGCCGCCTCCTCCAGCCGCTGCAAACTGTGCAGGCCCAGGACAGCGCTCAATTCGGGCATGCGAGCATTGAGACCGGCAAAGGCGCTGTCGTAATTGCCATCGTTGCCATATTCACGTCCCATGCGAATTTTTGCCGCCAGAGCGTCATCGTTTGTGGCCACGATGCCGCCCTCGCCAGTAATCAGCAGTTTGGTGGGACTGAGGCTGAAGATCTGGGCATCACCCTGTTTGCCCACCGGTTCGCCCTGATAGAGGGCGCCGGCGCCGTGGGCAGCGTCGAAAATCAATTTCAAGCCGTGCTTACGTGCCACTTGCTGCAAACCGTCAATATCAGCCGGATTGCCGAACTGGTGAACGGCCACAATCGCTGTTGTCTGAGGAGTGATGGCCGCCTCGGCTGCGGCGGGGTCCAGATTGAACGTCCGGGCATCGACATCGGCAAACACGGGCCGCAATCCCGCCCATACCAGCGCACTGACCGTTGCCATAAACGTAAAACTCGGCACCACCACGTCGCCGCGCAGTCCCAGCGCCTGATGAACGAGCATCATGCCCGAGGTACAACTGGAAACTGCCACGGCATGTTTCACGCCCAAATGCGCTGCCATCTCTTCTTCAAAACGGCGCATATACGGCCCTTTGGTGACCATGCCGGTCGCCAGGATATTTTTGACCTCCTCGCTGATTTCTTCAAAAGAAGGCAAAACCGGCCGCACCATCGGCAGCATGTGATCAAAGAGCGGTTTTCCGCCCAATAAGGCAGGGGTATTTTCAGTCATTGAATTCAATCTCCTTGTTACCCGGAAAGTGTTGGAAGAGTTGTTTGCATCCAGGCCAGCGTCTCTGCCAGGCCTTCGGCGAGAGAAATTTGGGAACGGAATCCGAACGCGCGGGCCGCCTTTTCGGGATCACCCACCGAACGATAAATATCGCCCGGACGCGGCGCTTCGTGCCGGACCTGTGGCCGGCGCGGCGCAATCCGGTTCAGTTCTTCCACCAAATCTAGAATGGTCGTTTCGCGACCAGAACAGATATTATACGCTTCCCCGCCGGTATCCGCTTCGGCGGCCATTAAATTCGCCCGCACCACATCCCGGACGAAGATAAAATCCCGGCTCTGGCGGCCATCCCCATAAATGACCAGGGTCTGGCCGGTAAGCAAACGGTTGAGAAAAATCGGGATGGCTGCGGCATAGGGCGAATCGGGGCGCTGACGCGGCCCATAGACGTTGAAAAAGCGCAACGCCGTCACCGGCAGGCCAAAGGTCCGCGTATAGAGGCGGCCGTATAGTTCGTTGACCTGCTTCGACAGGGCGTAGGGAGAAAGGGGAGCCGGCGGCGTCTCTTCGGAGGTAGGGTAGACGCGCGTATCGCCATAGATGGCCGTGCTGGAAGCCAGGACGACCTTTGCCACACCTGCCTGGCGCGCAGCCTCCAGCAAATAGCCCGTCCCATTGACATTGATATCGAAGCAGACCTGCGGATTAAGCAGCGATTGCGGCACAGAGATGAACGCGGCGAGATGGAACACCCAATCCACCCCGCGCACGGCCTCCTCCACCCGGGCCGCATCCCGCAAATCGGCTTCGATGACCTCCAGCGGGCCGCGCAACCCCGCCAGATTCTCCCGCCGGCCGGTTGAGAAATTGTCCAGCACGCGCACTGCATGGTCGCGGCGCAAGAGTTCTTCTACCAGATGCGAGCCAATAAAACCTGCGCCGCCAGTGACAAGAACTTTCATCGCCCTACCTTCCCCGCAAGCCGAAAACCTGCCAGATGGTGCGCAACAGGATGGCAAAATCCATCAGCAGATTGCGATGCTTGATGTAATAGAGGTCGTACTCAAGTTTGACCGCCATTTCCTCGACCGTGACATAGTAGTCGTAATTGACCTGCGCCCAGCCCGTAATCCCAGGCTTGACCAGCAAGCGCGCCCGATAGAAGGGAATTTGCTTCTCGAACTGCTCCACCCATTCCGGGCGCTCGGCGCGCGGGCCGATCAGGCTCATTTCGCCTTTGAGCACATTCCAAAACTGCGGGAACTCGTCCAGGTGGGCGCGACGCAGAAAATTGCCAAAACGCGTGACGCGCGAGTCGTTCTGAACCGTGAGGCGGACGCCATCTTTCTCGGCATCCTGCCACATCGTGCGGAATTTAAGCACTTCGTAGGGACGTCCGCCCTTGCCCAGGCGAAGCTGGCGATAGAAAACAGGCCGCCCACTCTCCAGCAAGATTCCCAAAGAAACGAATGGGAAGAGGATCGCCAGGATCAGCAGTCCCACCAGTCCTCCGATAATGTCTAACACCCGGCGTGTTGCCTCGTAGAACATGCTGGTGCGCGCCTGAATGACAAACGAACGAATCAGCCACTCCGATTCAAGGTGATGGATAGGAACGCGGTTCATCAACTCTTCGTACATGGCCGGCATGGGAATCACATCCACGCCCTGTTGCTGGACATCCAGCACGGCTTGAAAAGTGCGCCCTTGCATCTCCCCTGAGACAGCGATCACCAGGTCGGTCACCGCTTCCCGTTCAACAATTTCCCGCAAGCGGTCTCCCGCCCCAAGGATGGGGACGCCCTTCAGGTGCCGGCCTGTTTTTTCGGGATCATCGTCAATGAAGCCGACCAGATAAAAGGGACGAGGCTTCAAGGTATGATACGCTTCCAGCAACGTCTCACCGGCTTTGCCCGCTCCCAAAATCAGCACCCGCCGCATCAAGGCCCTGGATGTAAAAATCCGAATGTACAGCATGCGCCATGCCAGCGTCAACAGGGCAGCCAGTACCAGGAAGAATCCCACGCCAATACGCGTCTGATTTCCTTCCACCAAAAAATAGACCACCGCATACAGGAGCAGGCCCAACACCGCCGAGGCCAGCACACCGCGCACGGTGACTTTGACATTGGTCACCCGATGGGGATCATACAAATTGAGCAGCAACAAAATCCACGCGAAGGGGAGGAAATAATACCAGCCCGCCACGCGCTCGCTCAGGAACGTCAGAGACCACTGATCCCGCAAACTCCACAGGTACAAGGCCCCTGCTAAAGCCAGATATGCCATCAGCAAATCGCCGATGAGCAGAATAGAACGCTTCTCGCGCGCCCGAAGACGCCAGCCAGGAGTTGTTTTTTTCAAGTTCGACTGCATGATGGTTAATCTGCCTTTTCTGGAAATAGCCCCTTAATGATACTCCATAAAAAGCCACTTCCCCAGGCAATGTGCATCACAGAAATGGCCAGCGGCAGCCCCAGACTCAGGAAACTCTTTTTCTGCTTCCACGCCGCCTGAATGCCAGCCGCAGTGAGAGCCAGCAAATAAGTCCCTGCCTGGAAAGCAAGCAGCAGCCAGAACACAGGTTGCCACAGGCCAAGCACACTCCAGGCCACCAGACTCAGCACAAAAAGGGGCGGAAGAGCCTGGCGCCAGCGCAAAGTCTGCGGATAGCGGCGCAACATGCGATACTTCCAGAAGCCATAGCGCCAGTATTGGCGGGCCAAAGCCCCCAAAGTGGGGCGCGCAAAATACACCGAGCGGATGGCCGGGTCAAGCCAGATTTTTCCGCCGCGGGCCCGAATGCGGGCATTGAATTCGTAATCCTCGTTGGTGAGCAAAGTCTCGTCAAAAAATCCCACCAGCGCCAGCAGTTCGCGCTTGAACGCGCCAAAGGGGACGGTATCCACGTAAGCCGCCCTGTCGGTGTGACGGTAGAGGGCATCGCCAACACCGAGGGGATGCGCCGCCGCAGCCGCGATGGAGGCTGCGGTCCAGGTCGAGGCGCCGGGGCGAATTTCCCACACGCCGCCGACGTTTTCCCCGTAACCAGCCTCCAGGTCTGCCACACAGCGCTCGACGTAATCTGGATAGGGGCGGGAATGCGCGTCCAGGCGGACGATGATCGCCCCCGACGAGGCACGCAAGGCGATGTTGAGGGCCGAGGGAATGTGGCGGCGGGGGTTGTCCAACACAAGAATGCGCAAATCCGGATGAGAAGCGGCAAAAGCAGCAATTTCTTCTCGCGTCCGGTCGGTGGAGAGACCGTCAGCAATCACCACTTCCATGTCCCGGCGCGGGAAGGTCTGGGCATAAATCGCCTCGAGCAACTGGCCGATGGTAGATTGTTCGTTATAGCAAGGAATGATAATCGAAACGGTTGGCATGGGTCACCAGTTGGGTTTCACCGGCGAAGAGAGCGGCAGGGAGACGGTAAAGGTGCTCCCTTCTCCCGGCGCGCTGCGGACGCTAATTCTACCACCATGCGCCCGCAAAATCTCCTGGGCAATTGCCAATCCCAACCCGACTCCATGATGATGGCCACCGGCACGGGCAGCGTCGGCCTGGTAAAAGCGCTCAAAAATCCTGGCCTGCACGTCTGGCGTCATCCCCACGCCCGTATCGGTGACCTCTACCTCGACAAAACCGCCCTTTGCCACGGTGCGGAGGGTCGCCCGCCCGCCTGGATGGGTGAATTTAATGGCATTCTCCACCAGATTATTGAACACCTGCACCAGACGATCGCCGTCGCCAAGAAGCGCAGGCAGTTCGCTGGTTTGCAGTTCCAGAGCCACACCGGCAGCCTGTGCCTGAGGCGTCATGCGCTCGACTACATTGCGCAGCAAGGCAGCCAAATCGAGAGGGGCACGCTGCAATTCCAGGGTCCCGGCGTCCAGGCGGGCAAGGTCGAGCAGGTCCAGCACCATGCGGTGCATGCGCTCGGCTTCCTGCCGGATGATACTGGCAGCCTGGCGGCGAGCCTCGGGGGTATCTGCTGTGCCATCTTCCAGGGCCTGGGCAAAGCCCTGAATCGAAGTAAGCGGTGTTTTGAGTTCATGAGAAACATTGGCGACAAATTCGCGCTGCGACTGCTGGCTGGCACGTACCCGGTTCGCCATCTCACGAAAGGCCCGAATCAATTCCTGGACCTCGCGCGGGCCGCGCACCGACAGGCTGACCTGCTCAGGCATCCGCCGCGCCGCCAGGATCAACGCCTGGAGGGGCGTCCCAATCCAGCGCGCCAGGCCAAAGGCAACAAAGAGCGACAAAACTAAAGCAATCAGCCCCGAGTAAAGGAACGGCAAAAAGATATCGTTACGCAAAACAGACAAAATCGGCAGTTTGGGGCGCGGCAGCAAGGTCAATAAAATGCGCCTATTGGCAAAGCGGTGCACGCTGGCGATCCAGGCATCGCCGTTTGCATCGCGCACAACTGGCAACGTACGCAGCAGTTGAGTGCGACGAATGACCAAAAAGGGAGCCTGCGAACCGGCCTGGGAATCGGCCAGGATCTCCATCGTCGGGCCAAGCATGACGAAGCGTGCCCCCAGCGCGGCATCGTAGGAACGGAGGGTTTCTTCGAGCGCAGGGGCCGGCAAATCGGCCAGGCCTGGCTCAGCCAGGAGAAAGACGCGGCGTGCCGTCTCCAGGTCTTGAATCACGGGACGATAGAGCAAAGGGCTGCGGGCAATGTAGATCAGCAAAATCAGTGCCGTCAACGCCAGTGCGCCGAGAATGATCAGGGCATAACTCAGCCAGAGGCGAGCACGCAGAGAAGAAAACATGTTTACCTTTCGGGAACAACGAGTTTATAGCCCACGCCGGTCACTGTTTCAATCGCACAATCACACCCAGCGAGTTTGCGGCGGAGATGAGCCACATGGACATCTACTGTGCGCGTTTGTCCGTAAAAATCAAAGCCCCAGGCTTTTTCCAGCAATTGTTCGCGGGTAAAGACGCGTTCCGGTTGTGAGGCCAGGACGAGCAACAATTCGAATTCCTGGGTGCGCAGGTCCAGGGTCCGGTCACCGCAGCGGGCCTCGCGGCGGGCCGTGTCCACCGTTAGATTGCCCAGGCGGATGACTTCTGTCGTCTGAGGGGAACGTTCCACGCGGCGCAGGATGGCTTTCACGCGCGCCACCAGTTCCCGCGGGTTGAACGGTTTGGTGAGATAGTCATCGGCTCCCAGTTCGAGACCGAGAATCTTGTCAATATCTTCGTCCCGCGCGGTGAGCATGATGATGGCTGTCTGATTTTTTTCAGCACGCAACCGACGGCAAACTTCAAAGCCATCCAGTTTGGGGAGCATCACATCCAGCACCACCAGGTCTGGACGCAAACGACGGACAGCCTCCAGCGCTGCTTCCCCATCGCCGACCGCCTCCACCCGAAAATTCTCGCGCTCCAGGTACAGGCGTGCCAGTGAAACGATGGAGGGTTCATCATCAACAAGCAAAATCAGTTCAGCGCTCATTGCAGGCAGGCAATTGCTTCAATTTCGACGGCTGCGCCTTTGGGCAAAGCAGCCACAGCAACGGTGGAACGGGCAGGCGGATTTTCAGGGAAAAACTCCGCATAGACGGCATTCATGGCAGCAAAATCGGCCATGTCGCGCAGGAAAACGGTGGTCTTTACCACCTGGGGCAGGCCAGAGCCGGCGTCTGCCAGCACGTGAGCGAGGTTGGTCAGCGCCTGACGCGTTTCGGCCTCCACCCCACCAGGGACGAGGACGCCGGTGCCGGGATCGAGGCCGATTTGCCCCGAAGTAAACACGAGGTCACCGATCCGAATAGCCACGGAGTAGGGGCCGATCGCCTTGGGTGCTTTCTGGCTGGTGATGACAGTTTTGTCCATAATTTACCTCCAGGATTTTTTGAGTCCACTGTGAAAAGGTATTCCACCGCTGAGACGCAGAAATGATACAGGTCTCCCTGAGAGGACTCTGCGTCCCGGTTGTTGGAAATTTTTGCCGTGGAGTCTTTTTTGATTGTACTGCAAACTGGAGAGACATGCTTCACGCTGTCTCTCCAGTTTGGTTCAAAAATTTTGGATTGTGCCGGTTTTCAGGCGTTTGGGTCGGGTTGTTGGGGACGAGGATGGGCTTCACGCAAGGCACGAAGCGCCTGGAACAGGGCTTCGCCGGCCCCATTCATCGCTGTACGCACACTCTTGAGCACTTGCGCAAGCGACCGGACGGTCTCCACAGCCGCGGCGCGATCGGTGACCTTGCCGTTTTCATCAAAACCGGCGTGGCTGGCAATGATGGCAGCGCCCGGTTCATGAGCCGCCTGAGCAGCTGGAAGAGCGGCGACGAAGGCATCGAGGGCAGTCTGCACCGCAGAAGTATCCCAACCCCTGGCATTGGCTTTTTCAATCAGAGCCTGGACCCGGGCAACAAGTTCATCGGCCTTCTCCAGGCGTTCGCCCTGACGAGCATAGGCAGACTGCAAGCGCGCCCAGGCCTGTTCGAGGCGCTCATTGTTGGGCGGGGTTTCGTCGCTCAATCCAGCCGCAGAGGCTGCGCCAATCGGAGAGACAGTCAACACAAGGCCCACAAGCAGGACAGATAAAACAAGTTTGCTGAGAAGAGAAGTCAATCTGGACATTTTTGTATCTCCTTTCTACAGACGCATTTTAAGTTGGGCAAATTAACGGGGTATCAGGCAGATGTAAAATACCTGTAAAATCGAGCCGGACCATCTCAAGCAGCCAAATTCGACCAACAGGGACACACGTCCGGGCCTCTGACCTATCCTGTTTTTGTAACGACCTGCTTGTCCTTGCGAGCAAAGCGAAGCAATCTGCCTGCAAGGAGTGGATAGTTTTCTACGAGTACAGCGGCTTAGTAGGAGAGGCAGGCAGTTAGAGCATGATGCAGAAAGGCAAAATCAACCCAAAATTACATCACTGAAAAGCGCTTTGTGTTATATACTTGAGAAGCGTTGATCATTCCCCCGGAGGCCCATATGATTACCATCGAAAAAGTAGATACCAACAACAAAGCGCAAGTCAAGAAATTTGTGCAGTTCTACTATGAGTTATACAAAGATTGCCCACAATGGGTGCCCCCCTTGTTTGTGGATGCCTATTTACCACTCAATCGCAAGAAGCATCCTTTCTTTCAACACTCCGACGGTGATTTCTTCCTGGCCATTCGCGATGGGCAGGTCGTAGGTCGCATCTTCGCCGGAGAAAACAAGCCGTTCAACCAGTATCATCAGACCAAAAAATCTCAGTTTTACTTTTTTGACACAGAAAACGACCTCGGCACGGCGCAGGCACTTTTTGATACCGTTTTCGACTGGTCCCGTCAGCGCGGTCTGACGACGGTGGTCGGGCCAAAAGGTCTTTCGCCGTTCGACGGGTATGGAATCCAGATTGAAGGCTTCGAGCATCGTCAGATGATGACGATGATGAATTACAACTACGATTACTATCCAAAACTGGTCGAGGCGCTCGGCTTTGAAAAAGAAGTTGATTTTGTCTCTTGCTACCTACCGGCGGAGGCATTCAAGATTCCGGAACGAGTGGAACGTATTGCCCAATGGGCGCTGAAGCGGGGCAATTTGCGGGTTAAACACTTCAAGAGCAAAAAGGAACTCATGGCCTGGGCTCAACGCATTGGCGAGGCCTACAATCGCACCTTTATCCACAACTGGGAATATTATCCCCTGAGCCAGGCAGATATTGACTATGCCGTTGACAATATCTTCATGGTGGCCGACCATCGTCTCATCAAACTCGTCATGCACGGTGACGACATTGTTGGTTTTCTGTTTGCCTTCCCCGATGTGTCGGCTGCTCTCCAGCGGGCAAAGGGTCGTCTTTTCCCATTTGGCATTTTCGATATTCTGCTCGAAATGCGGCGCACAAAAACAATTTCCGGCAATGGGATGGGCATTCTGCCCGAATTCCAGGGAACCGGCGGCAATGCCATTCTTTACTACGAAATGGGGAAGACAATTTTAGATTTCCACCAGTTTGAGCATGTAGAGATGACCCAGGTCGCCGAAACAACCCGGCAAATGCGCGCTGACCTGAAGAACTTAAACGGCGTAGAATACAAGAACCACCGGGTTTACCGGAAGCAAATTTAGGCAGTTTTCTCCCCCTGCCAGGTGTTAAACGAGCGATGACCACTTCTGGCGTGGTCATCGCTCGTTATAGGGTCCTGTCAAATTCTTGACTCGGCCCGATTTTTCCAGTTTATTCAGGTGTCCCCGTGTCTTGGTAAACAGAAATGCCCGTCCCACTCGCTTTTGCAGCGTGTTCGGCCTGATTGGCATGTTCAATCAGCGTATTCAAATCTGGCGTATCTGGCCCCAGTGCAGCAATCCCAATCGAGAGAGTAACGCCTAACTCTCCCTGTAGGGTAGAGATTTTTGTGCTGGCTACCTGCTCATAGATGCGTCTGGCCACATCATACGCCGCGTTGAGATCAGTTTCGGGCAAAAAGATAACAAATTCATCTCCACCATACCGGCTAAAAACGTCCACACTGCGCAAGGCATCTGATACAACCCGCACGACTTCTTGAAGGACAATATTCCCTATGCTATGGCTGAAGCGATTATTAAAGTCGCGGAAATTATCAATATCAAAGAACAGCACTGCCAGGGGGTGATTAAACCGGCGCGCCCGTTCTACTTCTCGCTTGCCCAATTCGAGGAGAGCGCGGTAATTGTAGATGTGGGTCAACTCGTCCATAATCGCCAGGCGCTGAACTTCAGCATACAACCGGGCATTTTCAATCGCAATGGCAGCATGGATAGCAATTCGTTCCAGAAGGCGAATCTGGTTTTCCTGATAGGCAAGAGGCCGATAACTTTGGAGAACCATCACCCCCACAACTTTATCGCGCACCATCAAAGGAATGCCGATATACGAACGGGCTACCTTCTCATTTTCTGGAGGAAGGTTCAGGGGTCGGGTCACCGGTCGAATAGCATCTCGCAGGTAAAGGGTCCGGCGCATGCGGATGATATTACCCAGGGAACCCGGATTTTCGTTGATGTCCCTGACCAGACCGGTCTTATACTGCCCGCGTTCGTAGTAAACCGGCACCGTCACCAGGGCACGCGTCTCATCGTAGAGAGCCACATAAAAAATATCAATCGGAGCAATCAGGCTGCACTGTTCATGCAAGGTCTTAATGGTCTGCTCCATATCCAGGCCTGTTGTAACAGCCAGACTGATGTGATTAATGATGTTGAGTTCCTCGTTTTGGCGCTGGAGTTCTTTTTCCGCCTTACGACGTTCCGTAATGTCACGCAGGACAATCAAGCGGCCTGTCATGTGTTTGCGTTCATACAAGGGCCGAATGCGAACATCAAAATAGCGGGGCGGAACTTCATCCGTCTTCAATTCTGCCTGCACCTCTGTCAGATCCGGCTGCTTGCAAGGAAGCGTACACCACTTCGGCACAACTTGTTCAATGGGGTAGCCCACACTATGACTTGCCTGAACTCCAAGATATTTCTCCGCTGCAGGATTGATGTCAGCCAGCAAGCCACTGGAATCCACCACCAACACGCCGTCTTCCATGTACTCAATCACCGCATGACGGGCAACAGGCAGGATTCTGAAGAGGCCGAAGCGGAATACGCCAATCAAAGCAAAGAAACCGGTAAAGAAAAAGGAAATTGGGGTAATGTCCAACCCTGGAAAAGGATTGACCCCCAAAATGTAGAGCAAACCAACCACAATCGGGAACAAGGCACTTAAAAGCAAAAAGTAAACCTGCCCTGCATAGGGGGATCGTTTTGATTTGGTCTGACGCAAACCGCTCGCTAAAACCACCACACTAATCAAGGCAAGCAGGTAATCGTAAGCAGAGAGGAAGTAAAAGCCAATGCCATGCTGGTACAAGATGACATTCAAACCCGACGGTCCAGGGATAAATCCTGTCCAGATCAGAGCATGAAACTCGTTGGTGATGGTCATGACAAGGACCGTCAGAGGCACAATCGAGTAAAAAAGAATGTAACGCGGCGATAAAAAGTGATGGGATTGACGATATTCCAGTGCGAAGATCAGGAATAACGTCGGGACCAGAACTGCCCCCACATATTCTATTTTGGCCCAAAGAATTTTTTCTTCAACAGAAACCGCGGCTGCTTCAAAACCAGCGGCCCCGGCCCATTCAGCGACCGCAAACATCAACAGGCTAAATGTCCCTGCCCCAATCGTTTGCCGCCGAATCAGGATAAGAATGGCTACCACAAGCGAAAGCATCGCTGTCAAGTGCAAAACGGCGGCATAAGGAGTATAGATCCAGTGTGCTTCCATTTCGTTCGAAAGACCATCAACATTATTGAGCGAGAGTTGAGTATAGCATGATTTTGCATTTCATCCTACCCATCCTTGAGTCACCCCACATTGCCCATCTCCACCCATTTAGAAAATGTGCTAAAATGCCAGCACCCAACATCTCTTCTCGCTGGAATTCCCTATGAAACCCATTATCCCCCCCGTCAAAGGCACGCGCGACTTCTATCCCCCACAAATGGCTGTCCGCACCTGGCTCTACCAGACAGTACGGCGTGTTTCAGAATCCTTTGGCTACCAGGAATACGAAGCCCCCATTCTCGAATCTCTCGACCTGTACGCAGCCAAGTCGGGCGAGGAACTCGTCAAAAAACAATCCTACGTCTTCACCGATCGGGGCGGAGATGAAATCACCCTGCGCCCCGAACTCACCCCCTCGCTGGCCCGCATGGTCGCCCAAAAACAGGGCGAACTGGTCTTTCCGCTACGCTGGTGGTCATTCGGTCCCTTCTGGCGCTACGAAAAAATGCAACGCGGTCGCAGCCGGGAATTTTTCCAGTGGAACATTGACATGCTGGGCGTCAACTCCCCCGAAGCCGACGCCGAACTGGTTGCCATCGCCGCTACCTTCCTGCGAACCGTTGGCCTGACCCCCGACAAAGCGCGCATCTTCGTCAACAACCGCCGTCTGATGGATGCTGAATTTAATGCCCTCGGCATCCCGGCAGAGAAAAAAGCCGAAGTTGCCGCGCTGGTGGACCGCCGCGAAAAAATGGAACCCGCCGAGTGGGAAGCCTACGCAGCCGAAATTGGCCTGACTAACCAGCAACTGGATGGTCTCAAAGCCTTGCTGGCCGACAGCGAACGCTGGCGCAAATCCGAAGAACTCGTCCGCCTGTTCGCAGCCCTCGAAGCCCTGGGCGTAGCCGACTACGTCCAGTTCGACCCCAACATCATGCGCGGCCTGCTCTACTACACCGGCACAGTCTTCGAAGCCTTCGACGTGACCGGCGGCGTGCGTCGCGCCATCCTCGGCGGTGGTCGCTACGACAACCTGCTGGCCGACGTGGGCGGCGAGCCACTCTCGGGCGTCGGTTTTGCGATGGGAGACGTGGTCATCGGCATTATCCTCGACGAACTGAACCTGATTCCTCCCCTCACCATCAACCCGGCCTCCGTGCTGGTCACCGTCTTCTCTCCCGACCTGTTGCCTGCCTCCCTCCAACTCGCCAGCGAACTGCGCCGGGGCGGAATCAACGTTGCCTGCTATCCCGAGCCAGCCAAACTACCCAAACAATTCAAATATGCCGACCGGATGGGCATGCGCATCGTCCTGGTCATTGGCCCGGATGAACTGGCTGCTAACAAGGTCACTCTGAAAGAACTTTCCCAAGGTACGCAAAACAGCATCGATCGCAAAGAGATTCTGGAAACGGTCAAAACGCTCCTGGCAGCGAAATAAACCCCACATCCCGTGCTTTGACCGCGCAGAATCTGCTGTGAACGTATTGAAAGGAGCCTGTGATGAAAAAAGCCGCTATTTACTTGAGTGTATCCGTCCTGCTTCTCACAGGATGTAACCTAGCGCGTCCCGCCTCCCCTCTCCCTTCCCCCACAATCCTCATTATCTCCCCGACACCAGCAACAGCCTCGCCAACCGTCGCTTCCCCTACTCCCCCTCCTGCTCCTTCCCCCACCCTGCCTGCGCCCACCGCCACAACAGGCAGCCTGATTCGCCCCGGTTCCCCCTCCGGACCCTATGCTGTTGTCCTGGTGTCCCCGACTGACGTGCTCAACATCCGCTCTGGGCCAGGAGTCGATCAGGCCATCATCGGCTCGTTTGCCGCCACCGAAACGGCTGTCATGCGTACCGGCCGATCGGCCACAGTAGGCGACGATCTCTGGGTAGAAGTCCAGAAACCCGGCGGAGGAACAGGCTGGGTCAACGCCTACTACCTGACCGAGTACGTCCCCCCTGCTACCTTCTGCGCCGACAATCGCGTGACAGACTTGATCAACAATCTTGATGGGGCACTGACTTCCAATAACGGCGTACAATTAGCGGCTCTGGTCAGTCCAGCCCACGGGATGACCGTTTTCTTATCGCGCTATTCCGGCAAATCCGTCACCTTCTGGCCCGAAGATGCCCGCTGGGTATTCGACAGCACCTACGAACATAACTGGGGCATGCACCCGGCAAGTGGTCTGGAAATTACAGGGTCGTTTCAGGATGCCGTCTTGCCCAAACTGCAAGACGTGTTCGACGCAACCTACACGCTGACCTGCAATTCCCTGGGGACTGCGCCGCAATATGGCTTCTCGCCCTGGCCAGAAGAATATGCCAATGTGAATTACTACACTGTCTTAAAACCCGGCACCCCAGGCATAGACCTGGACTGGCGCTACTGGCTGGTAGGCGTGGAATACATTCAGGGCCGGCCTTACATCTTTGCGCTGATCCATTTTGAGTGGGAACCTTAACCGCAGCCGAAAGATCGCTCTGAGAGTTACCCCAAGCGACAGACCGGCAATGTCAGCCCAGAGCGCGGCCAGCGGTGAATGTCTCGCAACGGAACCAGCCGGAAAATTAAGCAAAAAATTGCGAAAAGTTTTCTTGACAATCTTTAGCAGTGCGTGTAAAATCTCCCCGCTCAGTTAGGCCGAGATAGCTCAGCTGGTAGAGCACGCGACTGAAAATTGCGGTGTCCCCAGTTCGATCCTGGGTCTCGGCACTCTCGGCCAAAAAAGTGGCCGTTTTGCGGGCGTGGTTCAGTGGTAGAACGTCTCCTTGCCAAGGAGAAGGTCGTGGGTTCGAGTCCCATCGCCCGCTCTCGAAATTGCTGGAAATTGCTGATTGAAGATTGAGGATTGTGGATTGTCAAAACAACAATCAGCAATCGTCAACTCCCAATCAGCAATTTATTTTCTGGCGTCGTGGCCAAGTGGCAAGGCAAGGGTCTGCAAAACCCTGATCAGGGGTTCAAATCCCCTCGACGCCTCTTTTCAAGACGAGTCCGTGAGGACTCGTTCTCATTTCGGGAAGATTGCTAGGGAATTCTCCTCAGAGCAGTTTTATCCACAAAAATTTTCAGATACAATTCAGGCATGGCTGACACAGCCTCTAGCAGTCAAATCGAACTTTTGCGCCTGTTAGCCTCCCGGCTGGAGAGGTTGTCGGTGGATTCGCGTTGGGCGCGCCGGGCCTCGGGCTTGCGGGGCAATATCATCAAAGTTCTGGAAGAGGCCGCCCGTCAAACGGTGAGCAGCGAACGCGTTGACCTGCTCATTAATCGCAGTTTCGAGATTCTGCGCGCCGCCGCGAAAGAAATTCCTGATATCGATTCACTTCTCGCAGAAAAAAAGGTTCAGAATGAATAGTCCCAAAATTTTGTCAATTCTGTTCCTTATAACCCTGATGGCGGCGTGTCAATTATCTCCCATGACCGCCTTACCCACCAACGACGCAACAATTTCCCCTCTCCCTTCGCTGCCAGATCAGCCGACGGCGTCTCCTGAGCCAGGCAACCTTGCTACGCCAACAGCATCTCCATTCCTCACCCCGACCATTACGCCTCTTCCTCCGATGGGCAACTGGCAAGATCTCCCCATCATTCCTGACATCGGGCCGCGTGTGTTGGAGATCTATGCTGTTGGTCAGGCACTAGGCCGCGATTCCCATCACTTTTCGGTGATTGGAGACTGTCAATCCATCCCGTTTGTGTTCATGGGGCCATTCAGCACCGGTGAATTGCAACCAGACCCGGTAGAAAGTTATCTCTGGGAGGCGCTCAACTACTTTCAGGACTCTTTTGGTCACTGGTCTGTTACTGCCCGAGGCGGATTCACCGCTGCATCCATTCTCAACCCATTGCAGGCTGACCCGCAAAACTGCAAACCAGGGGAAACACCCCTCACTTGCGAATATCGCACGCATAACCCTGCCTATGTCTTCATCACGCTGGAAACCTGGCGCGCCCAGCCTCACATTGAGCGCTATGAACTTTATCTGCGGCAGATTCTCGACTACGTGATCGAACGCGGTACCATTCCCATTTTGCTGACCAAAGCCGATGCTGCTGAAGCAAATGACGGTGTCCAGGTGATTAACCCAGCCATTGCACGCGTGGCTTATGAATATCAGGTACCACTGGTTAATTTCTGGCGGGCAGCCCAACAGCTGGAAAATGGCGGCATTGACTTCCAGCGCGATAACTTTCACCTCACCCCAGAAGGCTACAAGCTCAAAAATCTACTCGCTTTGCGCACCCTTTATCTCGTCTGGAGTGAAGTGCAAGGACGAGACTTTAACCAAGAAGTTCTCTCAGGCCTCTCCCCAAGCGAAATCACACAAAGCAGGTCGGAGGAGGAAAAGCCAGAAGTCACTCTTCCTGATTGTGCCGGGGGATGTATCTTTTTTGGCACAGCCATTTCACACGACGGAACAGTAACAACCAATGGCGTTTTTGCCTATGCCTATGAAACGCGCACCCTCACCCAGGTTCTGCAAGCCGGTTTCGATTTGCAAGATGTCAGCGAGGACGGGCAACGTCTCCTGGTCAACCACGACCAATTTCTCTACGAAATCCATCTTACAGATGGTACTGCTAACCTCATTACCGACACATTTTATGCCTCAGGCCGCCAAGGCGCTTACTGGGATCGCAGCGACCAGAACGTGATTTATCTCGACTCTTCTGCCCCGATTCAAGCCGACACCGGTCAGGCCATTCATCTCTACAACAGCGGGCGAGATGGCGAAATTTATTTCGAGAGTGGCGCCTGTCAAAGCAAAGACTTCTGTCAGTCTGCAGGCCTCTATCGTCTCGATCAGGAGCAAAACTTGACTCGCCTTGCAAACTATAAGCAACCTGTCTTCTCTCCCGATGGGGCGCAGATCGCTTATCTTAACCCTGCTGCTGCTGTCCCGCTCAACTACTTTCACATCGGCTATATGCTCACGGAACAAGTCGGGGCGAGCGCTACCACTCGCAAACTGCTCTACTTCCCAGAAGAACACGGTTTCATGTACTACCCAGAAGTGCGCGACTACGTTTTCTCCCCTCAAGGCAATCGTCTGATGATTATCTACGATGTCTATAGTGAGTATTTCGAACAATCCCAGGCACTCCAGGCCTATTTATGGGATTTGAATACAGGCATTCTCTACAACTTTGGACGACTTCCCGGACCAAGTGCAGGCTTGAACCCACGCCAGGTCTGGTCGCCCGACGGGACCCAAGTGCTCTATTTTCTCACCACCATTACCGAGAAAAACGGCTTTGCGATTAGCGTGTTTCGTTCTGACTTGACTACTGGTGAGAAATTACAAAAATATGCCGAAAACATCCTGCTCAGCCAAGATTATCTGTATTTGACCAATATCTACTGGAGGAAGTAGGAATGAACCTCCCTGATTCGATGCGTGCTTGGCTACTCGATGCTCCCCACACCCCACTCCGGCTGGCCGAACTCCCCTTGCCGCAGCCGGGACCGGGGCAAGTCTTGCTCAAAGTGCACGCCTGCGGCATCTGTCACACTGACCTGCATATTCTCGATGGGGAATTGACCGAGCCGAAACTGCCGCTCGTTCTCGGGCACCAGATTGTCGGAACGGTCACCGCGCGCGGGTCCGGGGCCGAACGTTTCCGCATCGGGGAACGGGTGGGGGTCCCCTGGCTCGGGTCCACCGACGGGACGTGCCGCGCCTGTCAGCGGGGGCAGGAAAACCTGTGCGATCACGCCCGCTTCACCGGCTATCACCTGGACGGTGGTTTTGCCGAATACACAGTCGCCGATGAACGCTTCTGTTTCCCCCTTCCGGCGAACTATTCGGATGTCGAGGCTGCCCCGCTGTTGTGTGCGGGCCTGATCGGTTACCGCACGTACCGGATGGCCGGCAACGACGTTGAGACGCTGGGTATCTACGGCTTCGGCGCTGCAGCCCATCTGATTGCCCAGGTGGCCCGCCAGGAGAGCAAGCGCATCTTTGCATTCACCCGTCCCGGCGACCGCGCCGCGCAAGACTTTGCCCTGCAACAGGGCGCAGAATGGGCAGGAGATTCGACCACGCTGCCACTGACCAAACTCGACGCGGCGCTTATTTTCGCTCCAGTGGGGTCACTCGTCGTTGAAGCCCTCAAGGCCATTCGTAAGGGAGGCACTGTTGTTTGCGGCGGTATCCACATGAGCGATATTCCGTCTTTCCCTTACTCGCTCCTGTGGGAGGAACGTATCGTCCGCTCTGTGGCTAATCTGACCCGACGCGATGGTGAGGAATTTTTTGCCATTGCTGCCCGGTTTCCCATTCATGCCCGGGTCCAGGTATTTCCTTTCGAGAAAGCCAATGAGGCCATCCAATCCCTGCGCGCTGGAGAAATCAATGGCGCAGCCGTGTTGAACATGGGAGCAGGCGCAATTTGAAATCTCCTGCCCCGAGCAGCAGATTTGTCAATCACCCACAGCAGAGTCGGGATCAAGAGTTTCTGCAGGAAGCGCTGGCGGCTACTTGGAGGCCCCCAGTTGCTCTAGCATTTGCTCTGCTTGTTCCTGCAAGTCCGGCGCCAGGGGCAAGGTGAGACTGGTCTGCAAATCAGCAATAGCCTCTTCCCGTTTTCCCTGAATTCCATACACCAGGCCACGATAGTAATAGGCCTGGCCCAGGGTGGGATCTAACGTAATCGCCTGGTTAAAATCTTCAAGCGCTAAATTGTATTTTGCCAAACGGATATAGGTCAGCCCTCGGGCCACAAACAGGAAAGCCTCATTTGGATTCAAACGAATGCTTTCGTTAAAATCAGCCAGAGCAGCCCGTAACTGCTTTGACAATGTCAAGTTAAACTCTTGTTCCATAAACTCTACGCATTTTGTCACTGCGAGCAAAGCGAAGCAGTCTCCTGGTTTGCGAGGGGATTGCTTCGTCGCAAAAAACGCTCCTCGCAATGACAACTATACGAAAAGATGACATTGTCAAGGTAGATAGTGCTGTGATAGGCGAAAAATTGCGCCTGTTCCTGTCTGATTCCAGCATCATAGACGTTTGGGTATCGCGCGTGCTGGAAGGGCGCTTTGGCTTTCACTGGGAACGGCGTCATCTGGATGGCACGTTCTACCGCTACGATAACTTTCCAGATACTGCCTGGAAGGGAGTGGAAACCTATCCGCGTCATTTCCATAATGGCACTCAAGAGAGGGTCGAGGCCGCGCCCTTCCCCGCTGATGTTACGGAGGGGTTTCGGGAGTTTTTGCGCTTCGTGGAAGAGAAGATAAAAGCATCCTGAAGTTCCATCGGACAGGGGGAGCAGAAATCCTGTCTCTCAGTAATTTTTGTACCAATCGAAGGGTGCCTCGGTGGTGCAGGTGTCCGTCCAAGGACGGGCGAGGGCCTGGGTGAGGGCATTCAGACGAATGAGACGCTCGCGGGCGGTGCTGCGCAGGAAATCCAGGCGCGGCTGACCGTCGAGGTGAACCGCCTCCTGCCAGACAGCGCGGCCCACGGCGACCCCGCTCGCTCCGGCCTGACAGGCGGCGATGACCTGCTGCAGGTAGAGGTCGAAGGAGACGGCGGCGGAGAGGACGATCCAGGGGACGCGGCTGGCGGCGTTCAGGTCGGCGCAGGCGGCGGACCACTCCGCGGGAGGAGCTTCCGCGGGGAGGGGGAATTCGGCTTTGAGCAGGTCCACGCCGGGCAGGGCGGTCAGGCGGCGGGCGGTCTCGATGACGACGCGGCGCTTCTCGTCTGCGCTCAGTTTTTCGCCCTGCAGCGGGTAGGAGAGCGGTTCGAGCATCAGGGCCAGGTCATAACGCTGACATTCGGCAGCGACCTGGGCGGTGAAGTCCTCGATTTCGGCAGCAGTGGGCGAATCGGGATGGTAGTAAACCAGCAGTTTGGCCATTTGGGCGCCCATGCGTTTGGCCTTTTCCACGCTCCAGCCGGGCAGGATTTGCGAGCGGCGGGCGGTGGCTTCGCCCGTGTAGCCGGTGGCCTCGAGGGCGACGACCAGGCCGCGCTCACCGGGCAGGGCGCCGGCAGCGATAGCCTGGGCGGCGGAGACTTCCGGGTCGAGCAGGACGGCGGTGGCATAGGGGGCCAGTTCGCGCGTCACGTCCAGTTTGAAGCGGCTGAGTTCGGCCTGATCCTGGAAGCGCGGGTTGGCGCGGCGCAGGTTCTGGCGATGATCGAGGGCCAGGAAGGTGAAGGTGCCGCGGGGGGAGGCGGTTTGCTGAAAGGAGCGGTATTTGGAGAGGGTGAGATTCATGGGCAGGTCGTTGTGGGGGGCAGGTCGAAGGGAGGGCCTTCGACCTGCCGGGAAGAGGCTATGGCTCGGTGTGGGAGGCGGCGTAGGAGGAGATGGTCACCGACGGACTGGTGTACAGAGGAGTCCAGCCACTATCGAGACGCTGGAAGACAACGCTATCACCATTGTTCAATACAGACAGGCAGGCCTGTGACAGAGTCCACTCTGTAGTGCTGCCGGCGCTGAAGGTGAACGAAGAGCAGGATAATGGACCAGACCAGCTCCAGGAAGACCCGCCTCCCGTGTACTGGTATAAGCCGTTATGGTGTGGGCGTGGGTGTGGGCGTGGGCGTGGGCATGGGCGTGGGCGACGGCTCAGTGTGGGAAGCAGAGTAGGAGGAAATGGTATATGGGCCGCTGTTGTAGACGATGTTCCAGCCGCTGTCCATGCGCA
>DAOTZT010000217.1:0-1746 GCA_034434255.1 Anaerolineales bacterium
GTGGCGCGGATGGCCTCGATGGGGCCGGGGTCTATGCCTTCGATGACTTCGGAGTAGAGTTTGCCGAGCGCCGCCACCGAGTGCAGGGCGAGCGCCAGCATGCCCGCGAACGGTCCCAGCCCGACGATGACAACGAAGACGATGGCAATGATGAGCGATTCGATGGAACGCAGGATGTTGAGCAGGGTGCGCACCACGACGTAAACGGCATAGGTGAAGGGGTTGGCGCTCATCAGGTTGCGGGCTGCCAGGAAGGAAAGCGGAATGGCAAAGATGACTGCCAGACCGGTCGCCATCAGCGCCATAGCCACAGTGGCCAGTGCGCCTTTCAACACCTCGTTGCCAATGAAGGAGAGTTCATAGCCGCCTGTAGGACGGTACTGCTCAAAATAGACGCGGTGGAATTGCGGCAGGGTAGGGTCGGGCGCGGCGACGAGGGCAGTGGTGGGAACGCGAATCGTCGTCGTAATCGAGCCATTTTCATCGCTGGTCAGGGTGAGCATGGTGATTTCGCCCTCGCCGAGCATGAGGGGGTTGCCGATGGGGTTCTGCCAGAAGATGTTTGTCTCAGTATTTGGCCACAGGCCGCTCACGGTGACAATCAGCGTCTCTCCCACGCCGCCGCAATCCGGGATGACCGTGGCAACGCGCCCGGCGTCCTCGCGACGGGCGGTGGGCGGTTCACTGGAGCAAGGCACCTGCACCGGCACCCACATCTGATTCACTTCGCGGCGCGGCTGGATGAAATCGGGGTTCGTCATCGGGCGCAGAATGGACAGGGCGCGGTTCATGTCAGCGTTGCTAAAGTCAATGCCTACCACCTGCCAGCCGATACCATACGAGGCGATCAGCCCAATCAGCACCGGCAACAGTACCGAGCGAGCGCGCCCGCCTGCCAGGCTGACGGCGTCCCACACATTCCATAGCCAAATCAAAACCAGAGCCAGATACCATACAGGGACTTTGTACCACGCCACAGTCCCCAGCATCACAAGAAACCCCAACAGGATGCTTGCGCCGCGATAACGCTGACCGAGCAGGATTTGTCCCAGCCCCGGCAGCAACGCGGAGGCGATTCCGCTTCGCACGACGGGACGGCTGTTTACCGTTTCATTGGGCATGCTTCCACCCTCACAGCGAGGCGGCGCGCACTTCCTGCGCCTCTTCCCCATAGATTTCTTTGAATTTGGCGCGGTCAATCTCCTGTGCCGTGCCTTCGAATACTTTCACGCCGTCTTTCAAGGCGACGACGCGCGTGGCATAACGATGAACCAGGTCCAAAAAGTGCAAGGAGCAGATGACGGTAATGCCCTCTTTGTTGAGTTGTTCGAGATATTGCAGGATGGAATGCGAGAGCACCGGGTCGAGGCTGGCGACCGGCTCGTCGGCGAGAATCAGTTTCGGGTCCTGCATGAGCGCACGGGCGATTCCCACCCGCTGCTGCTGACCGCCGGAGAGGGCGTCGGCGCGGCTGCCGGCTTTGTCGGCGATGCCAACGCGCTCCAGCGCCTGAATAGCATGCTGACGGTCTTCCTGCGGCCAGATTCCCAGCAAACTCATCCAGGGGTTGGCATAGCCCAGCCGCCCGGAGAGGACATTGGTCAGCACGGTGGAGCGTTTGACGAGGTTGAATTGCTGGAAGACCATGCCGATTTTGCGGCGGATGTTGCGCAGTTCGGCGGGTGAGGCGGCGGTGATGTCCAGATCGTCCCAGAAGATTTTGCCCTCGGTCGGCTCGATGAGGCG
>DAOTZT010000218.1:0-9525 GCA_034434255.1 Anaerolineales bacterium
ACCTTCATCCCTCTCGATGACGAGCTGGCGCGGGAATCCGCCGTAATTGCCGCCTCGCACCGCCTGCGCGGCAGTGACGCGGTGTATGTGGCCGTGGCGCGACGCTTCGGCGCCGCCCTGGTGACGCTGGATTCTGAGCAGGCGCAGCGCGCCGCGCCCCTCGTCCCCGTTCGCCTGCCTGCTTCGGATTAACGCTGCCCGCTGCGGTAGCGCCATTGTCCTGTCCATTGAGGACAAAAACTGTGACCACCTCGCGCCCAACCTCCTCCCCCACCCTCGGCATGTTGGCCGGCTGGCAGTTCTACCGCACGGCAACCAACTTGAGTTACCTGGCGCCTATTTTTCGCGGCATGATCCGCGCCGCGCAGACTCTGAACTGCAACCTGCTCTTTGGCTGCGGTATGGGACCCTCCGCCAGTCCCAGCGATCCCTACCGCCCCGCCTGGCCGCCGCCCTCGGAGGAACAGGATTTCGTACCGGTTGGCCCCTGGAACACGCAAGGGCTGATCGTCGCCGTCCCGCTCCATTCCGCCGCCCGCTCAGCCTACCTGCGCGAGTTGCGCACCGCCGGCTTCCCCGCGCTGTTCATCGGCTCCGCGAGGAGGGGCCGACCCTGGCCGCCAACAACGCCGCCGGAATTCTGCAAGCGGTGGAACATCTCATTGCACATGGTCGCCGTCAGATCGCCTTCATTGCCGGTTCCGCCGATGACCTTTCGGGCGATTCGGGCGAACGCCTGCAGGCATTTTTCGACGCCTGCGCCCACTTCGGCCTGGAGCAGAACGCCCGCCGCGTGGTCTATGGCCGCCACGTGTACGATGGCGGTTTCGCCGCCGCCGACCAGTTGCTGCAAAGCGGAATCCCCTTCGACGCGCTGATTGCCAGCAACGACGAATCAGCCATCGGGGCGATGGACGCCCTCAAACGGGCCGGGCGACGCATCCCCGACGATGTGGCCGTCATCGGCTTCGACAACCGCCTGGAGGGCGCCGTCCAGCAGCCGGGGCTGACCAGCATCCACGTGCCGCTCTTCGACATGGGCTACCAGGCGGTCGAACAGATGTACCGTCATCTGGTTCAGGGAGAGCCGCTGCCGCCCCATCGAGAGATAGACGTGCACCTGATCGTGCGTTCCTCCTGCGGCTGCGGGGGAAACGGCGAAGCGCCCCTCGACGAAGAAGCCTCGGCGGGCGTCCCCCTCTTTCAACAGATGGCTGCTCAGGTTCGGAAACAGGCCTTCGACCTGTCCGCCGACGAGATTCTGAACCTGTGCCACGACCTGAGCCGCGCCTTCGCCGAGAGCCTCTCCAGCGGGGATGCGGCCGCGTTCCGCCGCGCCCTGCACCAGGTCCTGCAGCGCACGCTGCAAAGCGAGGACGGGGCGCACATCTGGCAGGAGGCCGTCTCCCTGCTGGCGCACAGCCAGGCGGCGATCCATTCCCCACTGGCGCAATCGCTTTTGGACGAGGCGCGGGTGACCGTCAGTGCCCAAATGCAGCAACAGCACCGGCTTTATACCCTGCAGGAACGCTGGAGCAACAGCCGCCTGAGTTTGCTGACCGCCCGCCTGTTGACTGCTCTCGAGGAAGAGCAAATTTATGCCATCCTCGCCCGCTACCTGCCGGACCTGGGGATCCGCTTCGCCCAAATCGGCCTGTTCGAGGCGGAAGGGGACGACCCGTTTGCCTGGACCGTGCTGCGGGACGCCCTCGACCCGCAACAGCCTCCCCGCCGCCTGCGCAGTCAAGACTTCCCCCCGCAGGGCCTGCTGCCCGCCGACCGCTCCTTTCAGTTGACGCTCATCCCCCTCACCGACCAGACCGGCCAGATCGGGTTCATGGTCTTCGATACCGCCCATCTCAACCTGTACGGGACGATTGTCCAGCAACTGGGCAGCGCCCTGAACACCGCCCGTCTCTACCGCCAGGCTGAAGAAGCGCGCCGCGCCGCCGAGGAAGCCAACCGTCTGAAGAGCCGCTTTCTTTCCACCATCAGCCATGAACTGCGCGCCCCCCTCAATCTGATTGTCGGACTGAGCGGGCTGATTGTGGAGGAGAGCGAGGAGCAGGCCGCCTCCCTGCCCGAAGCCATCCGCCGCGACCTGGAGCGCGTCCACGCCTACGCCCAGCATCTCAGCGGGCTGATTAACGACGTGATTGACCTGGCGACCAACGACGCCGGGCAACTGCGCCTGCAATACGAGGCCGTCAATCTGGTCGAGACCCTGCAGGTGGTGGCCGAAAGCGGGCGGCAACTGGCGCTGGATAAAGGTCTCGCCTGGCGCGCCGATTTCCCCACCGAACCCGTCTGGGTGTGGGGCGACCGCACCCGTCTGCGCCAGGTGGCGCTCAATCTGGTCAATAACGCCGTCAAATTCACCTCCAGCGGCGAGGTCCGCCTTTCCCTGACACTCGAAGACGGGCAGGCAGTGATGACCGTCCGCGATACCGGTTTGGGCATTCCGCCCGAGGAGCAGGCCGTCATCTTCGACGCTTTCCGCCGCTCCGAGCGCAGCGTGGACGGCGGTTACCCCGGCCTGGGGCTGGGACTGGCGATTTCCAAGACCCTGGTGGAAATGCACGGCGGACGAATCGAGGTCGCCTCCAGCGGCAAAGTGGGCGAAGGGGCAACGTTTCGGGTCAAACTCCCGACCATCCCGCCGCCGGGCCAGCCAGCGCTTCCTGTCATCACTGCGCCGGTGACGGAGAAAACCGTCCTGCTGCTGTTCCACAAACCTGCCGACCGGCAAAAACTGGCAGAACGTCTGCGCCGTCAGGGGATCCGCCTGCTCCAGGCGCCGCTCGATCCGCCCTCGGCCTGGCAGACTCAACTGGCGCTGACCCCGCCCGACGCCATCCTGCTCGACATCGAGGACGAATCCGACCTGGCCTGGCGCACCATGCGCACCATCAAAAGCCTGCCTTCAGCGAAAAACCTGCCCGTGATGTTTTACAGCGCCGCTGGTCAGGGCGAATCGCTGCTCAACCTGGATTACCTGACCAAGCCGATTGACCCCGAAGCCCTGCTGCACGCCCTGGATCAAAATCTTTCACTGGTAGAAGCACCCGGCCAGGCTGTGCGCACCTTCCTGGTCGTGGATGATGACCTCAATGCCCTGGAAATGTACAGCCGCATCATCCGTTTGCACAGCGCCTCCAATCGTGTTCTGGCAGCCCAAAACGGGCGCGAGGCGCTCAATCTCTTGCTCAAAGAAAAGGTGGACCTGGTGTTGTTGGACTTGCAAATGCCCGAAATGGACGGGTTTGCCGTGTTGCAGGCCATGCGCGAGGCTTCCTGGACGCACAATATCCCCGTCATCGTGGTCACCGGCAAAGACCTGAACGAGGAAGACCTGCGGCGGTTGAACGCCGGCGTGGCAGTCGTTTTGCAAAAAGGCCTGTTCACCACCGAGGAGACCCTGGCGCAAATCGGCGCGGCGCTGGAGCGCAAACGCCGCCTGAGCGCCGACGCTCAACGACTGGTGCGGCTGGCGATGCTCTACATCCACAAAAATTATGCCGAAGCCCTCACCCGCGCCGACATTGCCCGGCACGTCCACATTACTGAAGACTATCTCACCTTTTGTTTCCGGCAGGAATTGGGGACGACGCCGATCAAGTACTTGCAGCGTTACCGCGTGCATCAGGCCAAAAAACTGCTCAAAGAGACCGATCTCAGCGTGACCGAAATTGCCATGGCCGTTGGTTTCGGCGATAGCGGATATTTCAGCCGCATTTTCCACCGCGAAACGGGATCGCCGCCCGAAGCGTTCCGGCGCGCCTGAACCGCGGGGTAATGGCCTCGACTCAGACCTCTTTCTTGTTACCAGGGAGATTGCTTCGGGCAAAGAACGCCCTCGCAATGACATCAATGCTATCGGGGCAATAGCCGCCGACCGCAAAGCGTACCCAAAGGGCAGCAATCTCCTGGCCGATATGGGAATTGCTTCGCCGCCTGGTCTCGATACGGACTTCGTCCTACTCGACCAACGGCGCCTCGCCATGACATGGATGGGGGGAACGGGTTTCTATCTTTTCTCCAGGCGGCCCGCGTTTTTCTCCAAGAATCATCTCTGCTGCACACTTAGAATTTAAGTAAGCAGAAAGTGTAGTTCGTTTCAGCGATGTCCTGCACACTTTCCAATTCATTTCATCTCATTTCATCTCATAAGGAGAAGAACGATGTCTAAAAAAGTCTTTTCGTTCCTGAGCCTGCTGGTGGTTTTCGCCACCCTGCTGGCCGCCTGCGGTACTCCGGCAACACCCACCGCTGCTCCCCAGGGCGAAGCAACCACCGCTCCTGCGGCTACCGAAGCCCCCACGCAACCCCCTGCTCAGCCAGTCACCCTGCGCGTGCTGGTACACCAGAATCCGCCGATGGTCGCTTTCATGGAAGAATTCAACCAGAAATTCCAGAAAGCCCACCCCAACATCACGGTGGATATGTCAGTGGTGAACGCCAATGACCTCAGCACCGTCTCGCAAACCCGCCTTTCAGCCAACGACATTGATGTGCTGGACATCTTTGGCTTTGCCAATGCCGCCCAGCCGTACATGAAGCAGGTGGATCCGCCCAACTGGCAGCAGTTGATTGATGCCGGCTTGCTGATGGACCTGAGCGGTCAGGACTTCGTCAAGAATTATGACCCGAACGCGATCCAGGATGCCTGCACGTACAACGGTGGCGTTTACTGCGTCAATCTTGGACGTGTTGTTTACAGCGGCATCTATTACAACAAGCAACTCTTCGAACAATACAACGTCAAGGTCCCGACCACCTGGTCTGAACTCGTCGCTGCTTGCGAAACCTTCAAGGCCAACAACATCCCCTGCATGACCGCCGGTGGCAAAGACGGCTGGCCGATCTTCGTCGGCGCTTACGGTCTGCTTGGCTCCATCTATCCTGACCAGGCCGCTTTGGTCGAGGGCCTGTGGACCGGCAAAATCAAGTGGAACGATGAAAAGTCCCTCGAGATGTGGCGCAAGATGCAGGTCTATGCCCGCGACATGATGGAAGAAGGCGCGAGCGGTATCGCTGGCGACGCCGCCCCTGGCCGCTTCGCTTCCGGCGCGGTGGCGATGTTCCCCGGCGGCAGTTGGTACGCTCCGGCGATTGAAGCCGCCCACCCCGCCTTCGATTGGGGCTACATCCCCTTCCCCGGCTCTGACAACGCCGCCGACAATCAGTACTGGTTTGGCAAATACGATCAGGGTTGGGCGATTGCCGCCAACACCCCCAACACCGAAGCCGCTCTGCTCTACCTGGCCGAATTCTCTGATCCCGCCAACTACCAGGCCTTCGTAGATGCCGTTGGCTTCATCCCCACCCAGCCGACCGCTGAACTGCGCACCAAGATTGGCGCTGAAATCGCCCCCTACCTGGCGAACTTCCGCGTCGGTTACGAACAGTACTGGGTTGCCCCGAAGGGCGCTGGTCAGTACGCCAACCCGTGGGCCTCGTACTTCAAGCCCTTCGGCACCTTCGACGATCCGCAGGCCCTTGCCGATCAAGCGCAAGCCGACTTGCAGGCTGGCCTGGATGCCGTCAATAAATAACTCTTGACTTTCCACTCTGGGCTTCCTGCCATGCAGGAAGCCCAGAGTTTCTGTACTCTGTTCCCTCTGTCATTGCGAGTCACATGCAACGGCGAGCGCGAAGCGTAGCCAAAGGGTAAGCAATCCTGGCGCAGGAAAAAGCGCTCGTAAGGAACACACAAAAACTGGCAAAAAGATTGTCTTGCTCGCAATTATGAGTTTTATCGCCTCTTCGGCGATGGCAGGTAGTTAAAACTATAATAAAGAGAAGAGGTGCTGTCATGTCTTATCACTTTGGCCGCGGCTGGTCGAAATTGACACCCTACCTGCTGCTCTTGCCAGGGTTATTGTTTTACTTCATCATTTCGCTTGGCCCGTCAATTGCCACCGCTTTCTATTCGTTCACTGACGCTACCGGCATCAAAGGCGCGCCGGTGCATTGGATCGGCTTCGATAACTACCGCGAATTTTTGTTCATGGGGCGCGCCTCCGTCAATAATCTAGAGGCGCTGAAACGCACCCTGATTTTCTGCGTCATCGTGACCGTAGTGCAATTCGTCTGGGGGCTTTTTACCGCACTGATCGTCAACCAGAAACTCAAAGGTACCAGCATCTTCCGCACCATCTACTTCATGCCGGTCATCCTCGGCGTAGTCATTCAGGGCTTGATGTGGTCGCTGTTCCTCTACCCCCTCGGCGGCCCGGTAGCAAAAGTCCTGGCGCTCTTCGGTCTGCGCTCAGAATTTCTGGGCGGCCCACCGGTACAGGCCTTTGCCTGGGTGACTTTCGTCCAGATTTGGGCAAACATGGGCATTACCATGATGATTTTCATCTCCGGTCTGCAGACCATTCCGGAGGAACTCTTCGAAGCTGCCCGCATTGACGGCGCCAACTCCTGGCAGGTCTTCACCAACGTTACCTGGCCGCTGCTGACCCCCAGCGTCAATACCAACCTGCTGCTCAACGTCATCGGCAGTTTGCAGGCCTGGCAACTTTTCCTCGTCCTGATCGGCTACCGCGAAGGCACCCAGGTACTGGGCTACCTCATTTACGCCACCGGCTTCGGACAGACCTCCGGCAGCGTCACCAGCAGTTTCCGGCAGGGATACGCCGCTGCTGCGTCCATCGTCTTGTTCCTGTTGGTGCTGGTCATCGGCATGGCCCTGCAATACATCCTCCAGCGTCGTGAAGAAAGGATTTTAGGATGAGCGCCCAAACTTCTGCCACCAAATATGTCTCTCGACGCATCCCCTGGGGAAAAATTCTCTCCTACCTGGTGATGATTGTATTCGTCCTGCTCTACATCGGCCCGCTGCTGATGCTGGTCAACACCTCGCTCAAAACCATGCCGTCCTTCATGAAGAACGCCACCTCACTGGCAACCGAATTGCACTTCAAAAACTTTGTAGATGCCTGGACGAAAGCCAATTTCCCCAAGTATTTGCTCAATTCGGTGCTGTACACCGTCTCCGCCACGCTTATCTACATTATCACCGCCGTCTTTGTTGCCTTCCCAATTGCGCGCGGCTACATCAAATTCTCCGGCGCAGTGCTGACTCTCTTCGTCATCGCCCTCTTTCTGCCCCCAGCGCTCATCCCACAGTTCCAACTGATGCTCCATTTGGGGCTGTATAACAACCCGATTGGCTACATCTTGCTTTTTGTGGTCAATCCCATCGGCATTGTCATCCTGGTCAACTACATCAAAACAATTCCCAAAGAATTGGACGAAGCCGCCGCGCTGGATGGCTGCGGTTACTTCCGCTTTGTGCTGACCATCGTCCTGCCGCTCATCCGCCCGGCCCTGGCAACAGTCATCGTCATGCACGCCATCGGCATCTGGAACGAAGTAGTTGCCCCCACCATCTACCTGACCAACAAAAACTACTACCCCATCACGCGCGGCTTGATTGTCTTCCAGGGTGTCTATGGCAGTAACTGGCCCACACTGGCCGCTGCCGTCTTGCTGCTCACCCTGCCCATGTTGATCTTGTTCCTCTTCCTGCAACGCTACATCGTCTCCGGTCTGACGGCCGGTTCGGTGAAAGGTGAATCCCCCATGCAACGCCGCTCGAAGTTTCTCCTGCTTTTGCTCTCTGCTCTGCTGACGTTTAACGCCGCCGCGTGCGCCCCGGCCACTCCGCCCGCGCCCACCGAAACGCCCATCCCGACCTCCACGCCGACGCCTCTGCCTACCCCCACTCCCACACCCATCCCGCCGCGGCCCGGCTGGACTCTCGTCTGGCACGACGAATTCGATGGCCCAGAAATTGACCGCCAAAACTGGACCTACGACCTGGGCGGCGGCGGCTGGGGCAACGGCGAAATGGAGTACTACACCAGCCGCCCCGAAAATGCCCGCATTGAGAACGGAATGCTGGTCATCGAAGCCCGTCAGGAAAAATACAACGGCTACTACTACACCTCCGCCCGCCTCAAAACCCAGGGCCTGCAAGAATTCCAGTATGGACGCATGGAAGGACGCCTGAAGGTACCGGCAGGCAAAGGCTTCTGGCCCGCCTTCTGGATGCTCGGCTCCAACTTTGCCGAAGTCGGCTGGCTCGATTGCGGCGAAATTGACATCATGGAGTACATCGGCAGAGAACCCGACTTGATTATAGGCACCCTGCACGGCCCCGGCTACGCTGGCGCGCTGGGCTTCAGCAAGTGGAACCGGCAGGATTTCAACATCGCCGATGACTTCCACACCTACGCCATTGAATGGGACGAGAATCAGATTACCTGGTTCTTCGACGACGTTCCCTACCACACCGTCACCCGCGCTGATGTCGGCGATCGCCCCTGGGTCTTCGACCAACCCTTCTTCTTCATCCTGAACCTGGCAATCGGCGGCACGCTGGGCGGCATGGTCAGCCCCCAAACCGTCTTCCCCGCCCAATACCTGGTGGACTACGTCCGCGTGTATGAAAAACAACCCTGAGACTCTCTTCTTCGACGACTTCACCGCCCCGTCTCTCAATCGAACGATCTGGAACGTTGAAATCACCGGCGATATTTATAACCAGGAACAGCAAGCCTACATCGACTCGCCGGAAACCATTTTCGTCAGCCAGGACGAAACGGATTGCCGCGGCGCGCTGGTGCTGCAGGCGCGCCACCGCCCCGGCTACATCACCCCGCAAGGGGCGCGGTTCGACTTCGTCTCCGGGCGGATTCATACCCGCGGCAACGTGACCTTCCGCTACGGGCGCGTCTCCGCCCGGCTGAAAGTGCCGCTGATCCCCGGCGTCTGGCCCGCCTTTTGGGCGCTCGGCGCGGACGGGAACTGGCCTGCCTGCGGCGAAATGGACATCATGGAAGCAGTCGGCGAACCCGACTGGATCAGCGCCGCCGCGCACGGCCCGAACTACTCCGGCGAGGCCGGGCTGGTGAACAAAAAATACTTCCCGCCGCCCTCCAGCCCGGCCGACTGGCACATCTACACCGCCGTCTGCGCCCCGAACAGCCTTACTTTCTTTGTAGATGACGAACTCATCTACCGCGTCACCCGCCCGATGGTGAATTTCTTTGGCGCTTGGGTCTTCGACAACGAAAAATACATCCTGCTCAACCTGGCGCTGGGCGGAACCTATCCCTTCAAAACCAACGGCGCGCGCCAACCCTACTACGGCCTGCCCGCCGATTCCGTGCTGGCTATTCAGGAAAACCGGGCGCGTTTCCTGGTGGATTGGGTCAAAATCACCACGCTGTGAGCGCCGTGGAGAAAATCAACATGCTCCCTTCGCAATCTTCCCCGCTTTATCTCGGCGAAACCCTGCTGCCGCCGCCTCCCGCCGAACCCGTTGGGAGTTGGACGATTCTGCTGGGCGAGCCGTTCTATAAAATTCAGCACTACGACGTCATGCCGCCGTTTTTCATGAGCCTGGTCAGCGGTTCTGATCACTGGCTGTTTCTCTCCTCCAGCGGCGGGCTGACCGCCGGGCGCGTCCACGCCGACCGGGCGCTGTTCCCCTACTACACCGAAGACAAA
>DAOTZT010000219.1:0-2120 GCA_034434255.1 Anaerolineales bacterium
CCCTTCATCACCGCCCTCATCCACGAAAACAACTTCTACCGCAGCGGCGCGGAAGGCTGGACGAGCATCTACTTCACCATGAACGGCGCAAAGAAAGGCAACCCCCTGCCCGGCCCCTGGGATTTGTCCGCCCCCGACCCATCCAAACTACGCACCGAAGCAGACCAGGCCGCCATCTTCGCCGCCTACGAAGAAATGGTTGCCTACGCCGCCGCAAATTTGACGGTGGTCACTTCGGAAGATATTGTGAACATGGCTCAGCAAAAACCATGATTGAGACTCTCTTGCATCGTCTAAACATTCCCGTTTGGCGCTTGCGCGGCTACGATACCTTTGCCGGCGAGTGGTATCCGCTCGAGGGCATCTACCTCTCCGAACGCGCCGCCCTGCGCGCTGCCCACAACCGGCTGAAAGCATTGGAACGTTCGCAGCCCTCCGCTGCTTCCGGCGGGCAGGATGGAATCCAGGATCAGGTGTACATCGTCCGCCCGGATGGAACGATGTTCCGCTATTTACCACCGACACAAAGGAGTTGACCCAGTGAAAAACCTCCCGCTTTTGACCGTACTCATTCTCTTCACCCTTGCCTGCTCGCTTCTCCCCTCTCCTGCTGTGGGTGGAGGGCTCCCCTCCCCCAACGGGGAAGGGGATGGGGGTGAGGGCGCGACCCCGCTCCCTGTCCCGACCGAAGCGGCAACAACAGAATCTCATGCAGCCACCAGCCTGCGGGCGGCGTTCTTCGCTGTTCACATCGAAACCAGCGATCATTCGGTTTACAGCAATTCGGTCGCAGTGGAGTGGACGATGCTTGCGGATATGGTATCCGCTTTTGAATCTCGTGGACACCGCCTGACCCTGGAGTTTCAACCTCAATGGGCAGAGTATGCCTTGGAACACGCCGAAGCGCTTGCTCAGGTGCGCGACTGGGAAGCGCATGGACATGAAATAGCCTTCCATCATCACGGGCTGGCGCACCCTGCCTGGGATGGCTTTACTAACCTTTCTACCAAAAGCAGCCACCCGAAATATCGCGGCGATATGGCGCTGGCCTTTTCATTGGTGTCACAATTGCCATCCAGTGGGTTGATTCAGACCGCCGGGATGACCGATGAAGATACCGACTGGCCCGCTGGCGTCATCTATGCCACAGGCGGTCAGGGGATGAGCGGCGGAGAAGTCTTATCAACACCTCATGCTGCTGTGTACAACGGTCAGGCTGTGACGGAGATTTCGTATCAGGCATACGCGCTCACCAGGCAGAAGGGACAGAGCATCAGCCTGGCAGAGATTGAAAGCGCCCTGCAAACCGCCCGCCCCGACGAGATTCTGGGACTGGTCACGCATCCCTACGATTTCGCCGCCAACCCCGACGCCTTTCAAGCGCTGTTCGACCTGCTGGAACGGTATGGCGTGACGCTGCAAACGGTAAGTAAAATTCTTGAATCGAATTAAGGAGAGATCATGAAACGCTTATTCAACTTGATGTCTCTTCTCACCTTGCTCTTGCTCGCCTGCTCGCTAACCGGCGCGCCGACTCCCACAGCGGAAGTGGTCGAGCCTGTCGAGACCCGGCCCGTCGAAACGGCGACGCAGGTTCAGGTCCCGACCGAGGCGGCAGTGGTCGAGCCTGTCTCGACCCAGCCAACCGTCAGCGCCCCGCCGACCCCGCCCGCGCAGCCTCCACAGGGAGGAGCCCCGCGCGGAAATTCCCTCACGCCCACCCAGGCGGATGTCACGTATTGCGTCATGGAGGGCGTTGAATTGAAAATGGACCTCTACTACCCCGCCTCTGCCGATGGCCCCCTGCCCGTGACCGTGTATGTCCACGGCGGCGGCTGGACCAAAGGCGATAAACGCGACGGCGCCGGCGCGCTCGAAATCCCGGCCTTGCAGGAAGCGGGGTTTCTGGTTGCCGCCGTCAACTACCGCCTCGCGCCGCAATACCGATTCCCCGCTATGATCGAAGACGTCAAGTGCGCCATCCGCTCCCTGCGCGCTCATGCCGACGAGTACAACCTCGACCCGAACCGCATCGGCGTTTGGGGCGGCAGCGCGGGCGGGCATTTGGTTTCCCTGCTTGGCACAACGGACGCCAGCGCGGGCTTCGACGTGGGCGAGTA
>DAOTZT010000220.1:0-13884 GCA_034434255.1 Anaerolineales bacterium
AACAAAACGCCAGTGACGGTTGACCAGCGTATCCCCCCCTCGGCCTGGTCGCACCGGCCAAAGGTCGGTGGTACAACGGCTGACCCGCGTATCCCCAGGCTCTGCCTGGTCGAACCGACCAAAGGTCGGTGGTACGATGGCTGATTGGCGTATCGCCAGGCTCTGCCTGGTCGAACCGACCAAAGGCCGGTGGCACGACAAAAGTCGGTGGTACGACGGCTGACAGTCGCACTTTGTCAGATTAAGGCAATAATTCGTTAAACTTCATCAGACTTGTCCACGCGAATTGCTTTCAGGAGAACAAACGATGCGTGACATCTCTAACTGTTTGAATGCCATCCTTGTCCTTTTGACCCTGCCGATCTACCTGTTGATGCCCCTTACAGCGCTGGCAGGTCGAGCGCTTGAGTCTCGTGCGCCCGGCCATTTGCCACCATCCTCAATTGGAGTGGCAATAAGCATAGCCGTTTCTGGCTTCGGTTGGTAAGGTGCAAAATCTTGCAATCTGAGGCCGTTTTTCACGATTCGCTCGCCAGTTGCACAAAAGTTAGGTTAACTTGTAACTCATGACCTTACCATAAGTTTCAGATTTGGAATTGCTGCCACAATTACGAGGGTGTGTCTAAAAAATTTAAGAGATTTATCCTTGCATATTTGTTAGGTATGCCATACAATAAAAATGACTACCGAGGGGGAATCTTTCGTACGAAACTACTACTTTGTTTTGAAGGAGGCGACTCGCTGGGGAAAATCAAATTTTGCTGTCTCGTTCCTGGCCCAACTATCATTTTGAATAGTATTGCTGGTGATTGCTCACATATTTGTATCGCCTGATTCGGCACACTGGAATCTGACTCCAGGCGCCAGCAGGGCAGGTGCAAACAGCGTATCACCAGGCGCTGCCTGGTCTGGCAAAACCGACCGCAGGTCGGTGGTATGTTATTGCTTACCCTTCCGGTACGCTTCGCGGTCGCCGCCTGGTCTCGATACGGACTTCGTCCTGCGCGACCAACGGTGGCTCGCAATGACGTGGCTGAGTTAAAGATTTTGTCGCATGGCATTCGTGCCGCATTGGGTTGTGGGATAAATTCCCCTCTACGTATCACCGTGGTGTTATATCAAAACCCCAAGCCGGGACAAAAATTGTCGTGCGGCCTGCCGTGCCTCTGTTGCGCTGGCCATTTCCAAAATCTGGCTGGCCAGGTGTCGGGTAGCGGGTATCTCCAATGCCCCCAGGATGGATTTCACCCGTGGAATTCCCGCTGGGTTCAGGCTTAACTCGTCCACGCCAAGGCCTACCAGCACCGGCACGGCCAGCGGATCGCCAGCCAGTTCGCCGCATACCCCCACCCATTTCCCGTGTCGGTGTGCGGCCTCCACCACTGTTTTAATCAACCGTAGAACCGCAGGGTGCAGGGCGTCGCTCATCTCGCTCAGCAGGGGGTTGCCGCGTTCTGCCGCCAGGGTATATTGCGTCAGGTCATTAGTGCCAATGCTGAAAAAATCCACTTCTGGCGCAAATTGCTCGCTGAGCAGGGCTGCCGAGGGAATTTCTACCATAATTCCGGTTTCAATGGGCCAGGCATGAGGGATTTGTTCAACTGTCAATTGACGGTGGGCTTCAGCCATTAAAGCGCGCGCCTGACGAACTTCTTCCAGGTTGGCGACCATGGGAAACATGATGCGGAAGGGAAACGTATATCCCGCTCGCAAAATTGCTCGCAGTTGGGGCAAAAACAAATCCTTGTGACGCAGTGACATGCGAATCGCACGCACCCCCAAAAACGGATTGGCTTCCGCAGGAAGTTGAATATAGGGTACTTCCTTATCGCCGCCGACATCCAGCGTGCGTACAATGATCGGCCTTCCCTGCATGGTTGCCCCAATTTGCTGCAAAACCGTAAATTGTTCGCTTTCGTCAGGAGGGGTGGTGCGCGTCAAAAACAAAAATTCCGTGCGCAGCAGGCCGATCCCTTCGGCGCCATTTTGCACTGCGACTTGCGCTTCGCTTACATTCCCCACGTTTGCCACCACTTCAATACGCTGCCCATCTCGGGTGGTGGCCGGCGCAAAGCTTGCCCGCCGCATTGCCTCGCGTTCCGCTTGCCAGCGCTTCTGACGCTCGCTCAGTTCTTTCAAAGCCTCGCCGCCCGGGTGTAGCCAGATCCTTCCTTTGCTGCCATCAAGAGCCAGCGGTGTCCCTTCGGGGACGCTTTCCAGCGCTGCACCTACCCCCGAAACAGCGGGAATTCCCAGGGCGCGTGCCAGTATGGCACTGTGAGAAGTCGGCCCACCGCTACGCGTCACAATTCCGGCCACGGCGTTCATATCCAGCTGGGCGGTTTGTGTGGGAGTGATTTCGTCGGCATACAAGATCACAGCCTGGGGGAAGCTGATTCTCTCCACCGCGACCTGACCAGCCAGTGCCAGCAGCACCTGATTTTTCACATCTTCCACATCGGCGGCGCGTTGTTGCAGATAAGCATCTGGCAAAGAACGATAACGTGCTGCAATGCTCTCGGCGGCCGCGTTCCAGCCCGCCGACGCGTTTTGGCCTTTTTGCAAGATGTTCTGCTGAGCAATCTCTCGCAACTCGGGGTCTTGCAAGATCAGCAGGTGTACATCAAAAATGGCGGCCTCTGCCGGCGAGATAAGCATTCGCATCTGGCTGGCGCGTCGTTCAATTGTCTGTTTGCTGATTTCCAGAGCATGTTCCAGCTTTTCCCACTCTTGTGCTCTGTCTTTCGCAGGCTCATCCGAAATGGCTGGCAGCGGCAGGCGGAAACGATACAAAGGGGCAATGGCAATGCCCTCCGAAATGGGGATTGCTGTGATCACCCCTTCTGCTTCCGTTGATTTTTCTTCCGCTGGTAGAGAGGGGACTTCGCCACCAGATGCTGCTTCGGCGATGGGTTCGCCGAAGCCATCTTCGACCAGGGCGGTGAGCGCTTGCAATACCGCCTCGCTTTCCGGACCCGAGGCGGCTACCCGGATCTGATGGCCTTCAACGGCCCCTAGCGTGGCGATGGCGTTCAGGCTATGTGCTGAAACTGGCCCTTTGCCATTGGTCAGGTCGCTTACACTGACCTCGGCTTTGTATTGTGCCACGGTTTGAACGAAGCGGGCAGCCGGTCGGGCGTGGAGTCCGTGCAGGTTTTTCAGAGTCAAAATAACTTCCCGCGTAGATTCGCCGCGGGGCGGCGTGGCCGGGGGAAGAGGAGAGGGCGCGGATGGGGGAGTCCCCTCGATCTGTGCCTGTTTCGGTAAGAGGGCTTGTTGTGCCTCGCGGCAGATCGTATCCAGATCGCTTCCCAGGCTGATTTGTACTGCCGCGACGATCGCTCCCTCCACCAGGGGGGCAGCGCAAAAACGAATATGCGTGGCGATCTCTGGCTCTAGCAGTTCTTCCGCCATTTGGGCGCTGAGAATAGCGCTGCCCAGGTCCATTAAAACCAGCACTCCCTGTGGCGAAAATACGCTGCGAATGGCTTCCATGATTTCGAGCGCATCGGTGCCGAATTCGCTGCGGTTTTTTCCTACGCCGGCAGCAATGGCAATAGGGAGGTTGGCTCGGGTGACCTGGCGCACAAAATGGAGCAGTGCTTCTGCCAGTTCGCGGCTATGCGAGACGATTACCAGGCTAACCATGGGGGATGCTCCGCTTTATTGAACCGCGGCGATGATCATAATCAGCCGTGTTCCATAGAGAAACGCTGAGATTCCTGCCAGGAGAAAGAGCAGATCCAGGATTTGTAAAATAGAACGAGATGGCTTGAGATCAAGAATGATGCTGCGCAGGCCGGTGAGGGAATGGGTGACCACTGTGGCCAGGAAGATGATTTCCATCAGGGGGATTACAGGATTGTTGTAGTAAGAGATGACTTCAGCATATCTCAGCACACCTTCTTTGCCAACCAGGTGATTGACAATCAGGTGAATGCCGAGCAATACGAATAAAAGCGGCCCGGTCAGGATTTTGAGTAACCAGATCCAGACGTTTTCACCGGATTTTGGAGCGGATGCTGTGTTCATTTGTTTCTCCCTGGTGATTGATTTCAACTGGTGAACATGTGGTAGCCAAAGATGACGATGGCGATGATGGCCAATGTCATCAAGGCATAGAAAAATTGTTTTTGATAGGGAACGCTGATGCCGAAAGTCGTCAGCACAATGCGCACGCCGTTCAGCCCATGCAAAAAGGCGGCTGCCACAACCAGCAACTCGCCAAAGATAAACAAGGGCTGGTGGGTAAGGCGGACAAAACTATCATAGGCATTAGGGCCTTGAGCCAGTTTCCCTAAGACCAGCAGGTGGATGTACAGGAAGAGAGTTAGCCCCAGGGCGGTGATACGGTTCAGGATAAACGCCCAACCACCGGTCTGTCTTCCAACCGGGTTAAACCAGGAAAGGAATTTGCGAGGAGCAGGAAGGTTCGATTTCTCGTTCATAGCGTTTGATTTTCCAGACTGTTTCAGGATTTTTTCAGCAGGCTGCTCAGGCGCTGACGCACGACCTGTTGACGCAGGTTCATAATGCGCCGCGCCGGGTCCACCGCAGAGGGGCAGACGGCGGTGCATTCGAAAGCACTGTGACACCGCCATAAGCCATCTTCTGAGTCAATGATTGGCAGGGTCTCCGCTGTCAGCCCAACGGTTTGAGCAGCAGCCAGCACGGCCGGCCCCAGGTAAGAGGGCGAGGTGGCTGCAGAAGGGCAGGCACTGATGCACAACCCGCATTCGATGCAATCGGTCAGGCGTAAATACTGTTCAGCGTCGGCAGGCCAGGTAGCAGGGGGGCGCTCGATCTCGGCCTGGGTGACGGGGAGTACCGCTTTGGCGCCCACCATTTCCATGCGGGCGTAGAGGTTGCTCATATCTACCACCAGGTCGGAGACCACAGGGAAGTTACGCAAGGGTTCTACCTTGATGACGCCGCCATCTTGGGTTACAGCGCGGATGGGCGTAATGCAGGTGAGCTTTTCCACGTTATTGACCCGCATGCCACAGGCACCGCAGGTAGAATGGTGACAGGCATGGCGGAAGCATAGCGTGCGATCCATAAATGCCCAAACGCGTTCGACGGCATCCAGAACGTATTCGTCCGGATCTACCTCGAGGTGAAATTCCTGAAAGTAAGGCGGCTGGTCTTCTTTCTGGCGGTGAATTTTGAGCGTGATGTTCCATTTGTTGTCGCTCATAGTCGCTCCGATTTATGAGAGTGCAAAGTATTGGCGGTAAGAGAGCAAGGGGATTTCCCGCGTCAGGCAGGGGGCTTGAATCCCCAATTTCTGGCAGACGATGTCGGCGGTTTTTTCGGCCATAGCACGCAGGGTAGTGGCTTTCCCGCCGGTAATGGTGACCAGCCCCTCGACGTTGTCGGTCTCTTTGTGGTCGAAGCATTTGAAGGTCCGCGCCGCGCTGCGCCCGGAACCGGCAGCGATGAGTGGACGGCTGGCCATGTATTTGCCGCGCACGCGTGCCTGACGAATGCCAGGGATCAGCTCGGCGCCGCGTTCCAGCATGAGCGCAACGTGATCTTCAAGCACGGGGATGTAATCGGGGTCTTCGACTTCAAATGAGGTGGTTCCCACTACCACCATACGCCGCTGAGGCAGGACGATGTCGCCATCGCCGGGTTCATTCAGCCGATTGATGGCGCGCTGCACCAGTCGCTGATCGTAGGCGACCATCACGCCGGGGGTCGGTTTGACCGGCACTTTTGCCCCTGCCATTTTGGCGATTTCTCCTGCCCAAACGCCGGTGGCGTTGACGACGATGTCGCCGCGTATTTCATAGGTGCGATTCGCCCGACGATCGGTAACAGTGACTCCCGTTACTGTGCCTTTGCCATCCAGAATCAGGCGGTTGACTTCGGTGTAGGTGAAAAATTGAGCACCGTTCTTTTTGGCCGTGGCGGCAAAGGCAAGCGCCAGGCGCAGCGGGTCGAAGGTACCATCGGGAACAAGGAAGGCGGTCAAGAGTTTGGGGTTAATGTTGGGTTCGAGGCGCAGAGCTTCTTGGGGGCTTAATTCTTCGATAGGGATGTGACAGGCTTCACAGCCTTCAAGGAAAGCCTGCCGATATGCCAGGTCGCTCTCATTGAGGGCAATGAACAGGCCGCCATTGGGTTCAATTACTTGCGGAACGATCTTCCGCAGGATCATATTTTCTTCGATGCACTCGATAGCCGATTCGCGATCTTTGACGGCGTAACGTCCGCCGCAATGCAACAGGCCATGCGTGCGCCCTGAAGTTCCGTTGCAAAAGTCGCCGCGCTCCACGACCGTGACATCAAACCCGCGCAGGGCCAGATCATGTGCGGTGGCCACGCCGGTAAAACCGGCTCCGATGATGATGGCATGTGGTTTTCCCATAAGGAACTCCCTGATTGAATAGTGGTAGAGTTTTTCTCTGTGGGGTGAATTATAAGGATTAGCGCCGCAAAAAACGATTGATGAATAACATTCCGTAAAAAATCACCCAAATCATTCCACCAAAAAACAGGCTCCACAAAATCCCTGACCCCCAACCGCGGTAAGGGATGACCTGGATAGCCGTCAACATGGCCATGATGAGGCTGGTAATGGCGATGATGATGTGGCCGGTGCGCATTGAGATCCAGGGCTTGTTGAAGGATGTAGCGTCGGTTTGTGCCGTTTTCTTTGCCTTTTGTCCTTTTGAGGAGGGCATAAATGGCTCCGTCTCAAATTGGTGAGAAAAGGGATGGGCAGGTCGCCCTACCCATCCCTGCGATTTGATCAGGCGTTGTTTTCTACCCAATCGAAGGTGCGGGTGACCGCTTTCTTCCAGCCTTTGTACAGGCGTTCGCGCTCTTTGGCGTCCATCTGCGGCACCCATTCTTTGTCTTTACCCCAGTTGGCACGCAGATCTTCGACCTTGCTCCAGAAGCCGACGGCCAGGCCGGCGGCATAGGCAGCGCCGAGGGCGGTCGTTTCTGAGACGGTGGGGCGGATCACCGGTACGCCCAGGATGTCTGCCTGGAATTGCATCAGCAGTTCGTTGAAGACCATACCTCCATCCACTTTGAGGGCGGTCAACGGCACGCCCGAGTCGGCGTTCATGGCGTCCAGCACTTCGCGCGTCTGGTAAGCGGTGGCTTCCAGGGCGGCGCGGCAGATGTGTTCGCGGGTGATGTAGCGGGTCAGGCCGACGATTACGCCGCGCGCATCGCTCTTCCAGTAGGGGGCGAAGAGGCCGGAGAAGGCGGGAACGATGTAAATTCCGCCGCTATCGGGCACAGCGCGGGCATAGTCTTCGATGTGCTTGGAGAAGTCAAAGAATTTGAGATTGTCGCGCAGCCACTGAACCAGGGCGCCAGTGATGGCGATCGATCCCTCCAGGCAGTACACCGCCGGTTCGTTGCCGATCTTGTAGCCCAGCGTGGTCAGCAATCCTTGTTTGGATTGCACCGGTTTTGTGCCGGTATTGAGCAACATGAAGCAGCCTGTGCCATAAGTGTTCTTGGCTTCGCCGGGGCTGAAGCAGGTCTGCCCGAAAAGTGCGGCTTGCTGATCGCCCAAATCGCCGGCGACCGGCACGCCGTTCAGCGAACCGATGGCTTTGCCGTAGACTTCAGCAGAGGGGCGAACGCGTGGCAACATGGCCTTGGGAATGCCCATGATCTTCAGAATCTCATCATCCCAATCGAGGGTTTCAAGATTCATGAGCATGGTGCGTGAAGCGTTCGAAACATCGGTGACGTGTACGCCGCCATTGGGGCCACCGGTGAGATTCCAGATGATCCAGGTGTCAATGTTGCCGAAGAGCACTTCGCCTTTTTCGGCTTTTTCGCGCACGCCGGGGATGTTATCCAAAATCCATTTGATTTTCGGGCCGGAGAAATACGTGGCCAGCGGCAGGCCAACTTTGGGGCGGAAGCGATCCTGTCCACCGTCTTTGGCCAGTTCATTGCAGATGACGTCGGTGCGGGTATCCTGCCAGACGATAGCATTGTAGACGGGCTTGCCGGTAGCGCGATCCCACACCACGGTCGTCTCGCGCTGATTGGTCACACCCACGGCGGCGATGTCTTTCGGGTCTACACCGCTCTTCTTCAGGGCGCCATCAATTACTTCCTGCGTGCGCTGCCAGATTTCCATGGGGTCATGTTCGACCCACCCTGGCTTGGGGTAAATCTGTTCGTGTTCTTTTTGATCAACTGCGACCACTTTACCGCTATGATCGAAGATCATGAAGCGGGTGCTGGTTGTTCCTTGATCAACGGCAGCAGCATACTTAGCCATTTTCTACCTCCTGTGTGTAGTAGAAGTTACTTACAATTTTTCCACGTTTCCGCGGCGGTTTTGAGAATCAGATAGGAAGATGTCGCGCCCGGGTCTTGATGTCCGGCGCTGCGTTCGCCCAAATAGCTGGCGCGTCCTTTGCGGGCGACAAGCGGAATGGTTGATTCCATGCCTTTTCTGGCAGCCTCAGCCGAAAGTTCCAGAGCGTTGCACAGCGATTGACCGTTCTGGAGGGATTCTTTGAGGGCGGCTACTGCAGGGGTCAGGGCATCTACCATGGTCTTATCTTGTAGTTCTGCTTTGCCGCGCATGATTACACCGTTGAGCCCTGCTTCGAGGGCTTCGACCCAGTCGGCCAGCGTCATCTCCATTTTACCGGCGGTCTTCATGCCGGCCTGCAGGAAAAGCGTTCCATAAAGCGGGCCGCTGGCTCCCCCGACTGTGGAGAGCAAGGTCATGCCCATCGTTTTGAAGATGGTGCCAATATCTTTGTCGCTGAGCTCAGGCATCTTGTTCAGGATGGCTTTGAACCCGCGGTCCATGTTCACGCCGTGGTCGGCATCGCCAATGGCCGAATCGAGCTCGGTCAGATAGGCGCTCTGGTTAGAAAGTTCCTGCGCAACGGCTTTGATCCATTCGAGAATGTCATCACGTTGGATTGGCATAGTCAATCTCCGCAAAATTGGGGTCAGGGATAATTGGTCACCTGACCCCAATTATAGACTTAAGCGCCCCAGCGCAGACCGGCAGTTTTGACCGGTGCGTCCCACAGTTTGAGCAGGTCGTCGTCCATCTTAAGCATGGTGATCGAAGTACCGGCCATCTCCAGGCTGGTGATGTAGGAGCCGATCAAGTTGCGGACGACTTTGAGGCCGTGTTTGGTGGCAATTTCATGCGCTTTGCGATAGACGATATAGAGTTCGATCAACGGCGTGCCGCCCATCCCATTGACGAACAGCAAGACTTCATCACCAGCCTTGTAGGGAATGTCATTGATGATCGGTTCCATGAGCATTTCGGTGATTTCATCGGCTGTTTTGAGCGGCATACGGACTCGTCCGGGTTCTCCATGGATGCCGATGCCAATTTCCATTTGATCTTCGGGCAGGTCAAAGGTGGGCTTGCCAGCATGCGGAACAGTGCAGGAGGTGAGCGCCATTCCCATCGAGCGACCAAAGTTCTTGACTTTTCGGCACACATCGGCCACCTGTTGCAGGGAACGGCCCTCCTCGGCCGCTGCACCGCATAGTTTTTCAGCCAGCACAGTAGAGCCAACCCCTCGTCGTCCAGCGGTGTACAGGCTATCTTTCACGGCCACATCATCGTCAATGATCACGCTTTCCACTTCAATCCCTTCGGCACGAGCCAGGTCGGCGGCCATTTCAAAGTTCATTACGTCGCCGGTGTAGTTTTTGACGATGTGCAACACGCCCTTGCCGCCGTTTACGGCTTTTGTGGCTTCCAGCATTTGATCGGGAGTGGGTGAAGTGAATACCGCTCCTGGACAGGCAGCGTCGAGCATGCCCATGCCTACAAACCCCCCATGCATCGGTTCATGTCCGGATCCGCCGCCGGATACCAGGCCGACTTTTCCCTTGACCGGGGCGTCCGCGCGCACGATGTAATTAGGGTTGAAATGCACCTTAACCAGATCAGAATGAGCGGCGGCGATTCCTTGAAGTTCCTCTAAGACGACATCTTCAGGTTTATTGATTAATTTTTTCATCTCCAGCCTCCTCAGGCTTTATCTTTTTACTTCTTGGCAAGATTGGCTGAGACAAACCAATCGTAAGTGTAAATGCCGATTAAGGCACCGATGATGGGGGCGATGATCGGAATCAGCCAATAGCCATCGCTGAACAAGCCTTGTGTGCCGGCGAGCAGACCAAAGAGACGTGGTCCCAGGTCGCGGGCTGGATTGATGGCATAGCCGCTCGGCCCACCCAACGAGAGACCCACTGCCAGAACCGTTCCACCGACGAGGAAGGGCCCCATGTTGTGCATCAGGCCGATATTCTTGTTATCGCCGCTGGCCAGTACGCCCCACAGCAACACGGCTGTGCCGATAATTTCGGCAATGACCGCATTGGTGAAACTGTAGCTACCACTGGCCCCTACGCTAGCGCTGCCTCCCCAAAAGGCCTGGCCAAAGACAGATCCCGGACCAGTGCACCAGACATTGGGCATGCCGGCGGAGCGCAGACCATCCATGTAAACCAGATAAACTCCCAACGCTCCCAGGAAGGCGCCGAAGATCTGCGCGATGATGTACGGGAACACTTTGCTCCAGGGGAAATCTCGCTTGACTGCCAGGGCAATCGTCACCGCCGGGTTAAGGTGGGCGCCCGAAACGCCAGCAGAGACGTAAACGGCAACAATCACCGCGAATGCCCAGCCAAAGGTGATGGTGTTCCAGTTATAGGCAGGGGATGCCAGGCGTGGCGCAAGTCCTACATTGGCAACAACACCATCACCAAGCAGGATCAGGATGAAGGTTCCAAAGATCTCGCCAATCAACGAGCCGAACATATGCTATTCTCCTTTTTTAGAATCGGGTGACAGGGTGGACACTTTTTGAAACGCCAGCAGTTAATGAAAGATGGGGTGTTATCTGTTTCTGCACATCCTCCTTGGGCTGAATTGATTTCCCAGATACATACACCCATCCTACTCCCTGTGTTTGCCGGGAGTCAATTTTTGCGCCAAAATGTGTTTCATTGTGAAACAAAAAATGGCTGTATGCGTTTCAGATTGAAACTTAGTTTGCAGATTTTTAAGGCCTATTCTCGATAGGCGCGGGGATCAATTTCAAATGCTTTTAGCCGACGCCACAAAGTCGTGCGACTGACCCCCAAGGCCGTGGACATCTGGCTGATATTCCCCCGGCATATTTTTGCTGCCTGGATGATTGCTTCGCGTTCGGTCTCTTGCAGGGTTTGCAAAGCGGATGTCTGTTGTTCTTCTTGCATCAGCTGGCGGCTATAGCGCAGGGCGGAGGGCAAATGCCCCAGTTCAATGATGCCGTTGGCGCTGACATGAGCAGCGGCACGTCCGAGCACGGCTTCAATTTCGCGCACGTTCCCTGGCCAGGAATATCGTTTCAGGGCCTCCATGACACCTTTCCCCAGCGAAATGGGATAACCCAATTGCGAGGAAAGTCGCCGCAAAACACGTTCTACCACCAGGGGAATATCCCGCCTGCGCTCACGTAAAGGCGGAATGGTGATAGAAAAGGTGCTCAAACGGTAGTACAGGTCTTTGCGAAAATGACCATGTGCCAGCAAATTTTCCATGCGAGCGGAGGTGGAAGCAATCACCCGCACATCCACTTTGATGGGACGTTGACTGCCCAGCCGTTGTACCAGCCCGAGTTCCAGGACGTTGAGCAGCACCGCCTGTGCCTCCAGAGGGAGGGCATCTACATCCTGGAAGAAAAGAGTGCCCCCTTCGGCCAGTTCAAATTTACTGGGCCGGCTGCCCTGACCGCCAGGACTGGCAAATTCGTCAAAACCAAGCAGTTCGCTGATGATCAATTCGTTGGGAATGGAAGAACAGGGGAAGATCACAAATGGCCCATCACGTCGCCGGCTGGCATTGTGGATCGCGTTGGCTAAAGCGTTTTTGCCGGTACCCACTTCTCCCCGGATCAGGATGCTCGCACCGGCATCGGCAGCGGAACGCACAAAATTGCGTACCCGCTGAATTTGGGGCGATTCGCCGGGAATATCATCCAGTGTAAGCAGGGCGTTGGCGCCAATTTGTTTTTGCACCAGGCGGCGGACGTCTTTTTCTGCCTTTAATGTCAGAATGCCCCATTCCAGGTTTTTTTGTGGCCCAAAGACGAAATACAGGCTGGCCACGCAGGTGATGGTCTTTTTGTTTGCTGTAATGTTGACTTCAACATCTCGTAGCGGCTCCTCTTTATAGATAGCCTGCAGTAGTGAAGAGGGCAGGGTGATTCGTTCTTTTAGCAGTTTTCCCATTAAAGATTGACGGGATTGCCCCAGTAATTGACTGGCCATATCGTTGAGTTGCACAATTTTGAACTCATCATTCCAGACGACAATCCCATCTGAGATCGAAGAGAGAATAGTATTTAGTTGTGCAAGTTGACTGTTTTGTTCGGCCAGCAGGTGATCCGATTGGCGTTGTGTCTCTACGGCGCGCGCTCCGGTGGCTACCAGGCTCAGGGCGTAGGGATGATAATTTTCTGCCAGTGTAAATAATCCCCACGTCCCCAGTGGGCGACCGCTCATATCGAAAACAGGAGCGGCAACGCTGGCCAGATCATGAAAAACAGGGTGATAATGCTGTGGCCCGCATACACAGATGGGAGTTTGTTCGACAATTGCCAGCCCAAAGGCATTCGTCCCGCTATGTTCTTCTGAAAGCAATGCCCCGGGTTTGATCCCGATTTGGTTCAGGTTTTGGAGCATTTCCGCGTCACCTAACAGATCGAGCACGTATCCGGCGGGGTTGACCAGTAAAATGGCCGTGCTGGTGTGTTCCAAATACTGATAAGCGTCTTCCATGATGGGGCGGGCAATTGCCATCAAATCAAAATTGGCAATTTGCAGGGCTAAGAGATGATCGCTGTTCAGACAGACGATTTTCAAAGGTTGGTCTGGATTGATTTTCCCCCAACTGCGTTGCCAGGATTGGGCAATAGAGGCCGGAACGCTTGCGTCTATCTTTTTGCTATCAATAAATCGTTCGCGGGCGCCCAGGATGTCACTCATATAAAAATTATACAACGTCTTTCTTGTCTGTTCACTTCCACGGTGCAACGATGATTGCGTTGCTGGCTTGGCTGGCAGAAGGAAATTGGATTGGCAGTCTAACACGTGTCAAAGGACATCAAGAGGACACCATTCTAAATTAGGAGAGGCGGCTCGACATGCAGGCGAAGTAGAAGAAGTGTTGATGAAGGATTTTCGGGTCAAACGTGTCCAGTTAGATGCGTTCTGGCTGTATGTTGGCAACAAAGGAGAAAAAAGTTCCGCCGAAACGCCTGAGAGTGGTCAATTCATGGGTTCGACCGTGGTGGATATGGAAAGTTTCCTGCGGGTGGCGTGTGCAATCGAAAGACGAAAGGCAAGCAGTACAGGCGTGTTTGAAATGCTAAAGCGAGGCGGACATCCCGACGGACTGCCCTCAACGATTTCGGATGGTTGGGGTGGGATTGAGCAGGCGATGATTGCAGTCTATGGCTTGGTACCAGAAGACGGTGGTGTGGACATCCACCCACATATAAGAAAGCCGGTGCAGCCTGGTTGTACCTGCAAATGGTCCAGCAATGCGATCAGCGTGGTCATTTTGCCGGAACAAAACTCAAGGCTATTTTTGGAAGCCTGGAAGACCTGACCGAATTGCTCGGTACCGTGACCGCTTGCATTGAACGAAGGAATTTGACCAGCCGCTTTCAATAGCCGTCACACCCGCCAAACTTTGGCGTTTTCCAAAGACCTGGTTTATTGTCGCGCCACTGCCACCTGGGAAGACATGTACTACAATCTCGTCAAACATCACAAGGCCTGCGCCTGCCCGTCAGGAATGTTCCAGGACGCAAATGGATGTCACGAACAGCGGCTATGGCTGTTCATCTACAGATCATGCTTGGA
>DAOTZT010000221.1:0-2216 GCA_034434255.1 Anaerolineales bacterium
CTGCGCAGCGAAACCTATCGCCCCGGCGCCTATCACAATTTCCACATCCAATCCCCCAAGCGCCGGCTGATCAGCGCCGCCCCCTTCCGCGACCGCGTGGTGCATCATGCCCTGATGAACATCATCGAGCCGCTTTTCGAGCGCCAGTTCATCTTCGACAGTTACGCTAACCGCAAGGGCAAAGGCACACACGCCGCCCTGGATCGCTGCACGTATTTCCTGCGGCGGCACCGTTACGTCATGCACCTCGACGTGCGCCAGTTCTTCCCTTCCATTGACCATGAAATCCTGCTTGGCATCCTGGCGCGCACCCTCGGCGATGAACGCGTCATGAATCTGATACGGCACATCCTGGCCAGTGGTCAGGGCATCCAGGCCGAAGAATATGAGATGGTGTACTTTCCCGGCGATGACCTCTTCGCCGCCGCCCGTCCACGCGGCCTGCCCATTGGCAATCTCACCTCCCAGCATTGGGCCAACGTCTATTTGAACGAACTCGACCAGTTTGCCAAACGCCGGCTGAAATGCCGCTCCTACCTCCGCTATGTGGATGACATCCTGCTCTTCGCCGACGATAAGGCTGTGCTGCACACCTGGCGCAGCGAAATCATCCGTTTCTTGCAGCGGCTGCGCCTGACCCTGCACGAAAACGCCGCCCAGCCCCGCCCGGTCGAGACGGGCATCCCCTTCCTGGGGTTTATCGTCTTTCCCGATCATCGCCGCCTCAAGCGCGCCAACGGCCTGGCCTTTCAGCGCCGCTTCCGCTGGATGCTGGCCCGTTACCAGCGCGGCGAGATGACCCTGGCCGACCTGAATCAGCGCGTCCAAAGTTGGGTCAACCATGCCCGCTACGGCGATACCTGGCAGCTGCGGAGCAAACTCCTTGCCCACCCATTAGGCCCAGCCAGCACAGAAGCCAACGTTCGACGCCATTCAACCCAACTGGGGTAACAGGCTGTTTATGGATGAAAGCACCCCGCAAACAATCCCCTATCTTCACTAAAACCTTCGATTTTCTTCTCTGGCTGCTCCAGCACACCGAGAAGTTTCCCAAAAGTGAGCGCTTTCGCATGGCAAAACGCCTGGAAGAAACCGCCTTTCGGTTTTATGATTTGCTCATCGAAGCCACCCGTTCCAGCCGCCAGAAACGCCGTCTTTTGTTGCAAGCCGATGTAGAATTAGAGAAACTGCGCCTGTACCTGCGCCTGTCGCAGGCCAGAAAATTGACCAGTCTGTCCCAGTATCACTTCGCCGCCCAGTCTCTGCTGGAAATTGGCAAACTGCTGGGCGCCTGGCTCAAAACTGTACCAGAAAACGAATGACATGTTCAGGCCGACCGCCTGTGCTTGTAGGGACGCCGGAGGAGCGTTGCGTGGCGGCTCGTGGAACAACAATGAGAACAACGTCCGCGCCTCGAACCGCAACAGGAACGAACCCGACAACTGGAACAACAACATCGGGTTTCGTTGCTCCCGATTACTTCCATCCTATGGCCCTTCGACTGGAATGCAGGCTGTTCACGGACCGTCTGCGCGTGTCAGGGAAGTGAGCGCCGGCGCTTCCTGTCCGGCAGGAATGCCGGGCGAATACAAAAAAGCCCGTCTCCCCGCGACCTTCTCGTTGCCTGGAGACGGGCACCCAAAAAATCATGGCAGGCAGTCCTGTCAGGGCAAACCCTGCCCTCTTCGTGCCTTCGTGTCTTCGTGGTGAAAAAATGAACCACCAAGGCACCAAGACACCAGGTTTTCTTTACCCTTCGTGTCTTTGTGCCTTCGTGGTGAGAAAAGAATAAATTCCCTTCATGGTAGAAAGAGGTGACCCATGTCTTTCCGTCCCAACGTCTACAACGAACTGACCCTCAACAGCGTGACCCGCCGCGTGAAAAACCACCAGGTCACAAAGACACAAAGTTTTCTTCGTGGTGAAAAAAAATGAACCACCAAGGCACCAAGACACAAAGTTTTCTTTCCCCTTCGAGCCTTCGTGGTAAAGTGTTTTCACCCCTCCAACCATGCGACTGCGCGACCCCTTGACTACCTGCCCTGCACGGCGTATCATCATTGTTGATAATGATTGAACCAATTACAGAAATCTCCCAATCCATCACCCCGCTTTCAACAGCGCGCCTGCTCCTCGAGCGTGACCTGTTCGCCTTCGAGACGCGCACGCTGGCGGCGCTGCTCGGCCTGGACGTCGCTCGCACCTCCCACCTGCTG
>DAOTZT010000222.1:0-6080 GCA_034434255.1 Anaerolineales bacterium
TATCCTGCGCGGCTCCTCCCTGCAGTTTGGAGTGATTGTCAGCCTTCAGGGGCTGTTGCTTCTCTACACCCACCGCACCGACCTGCACCAGCGTCCGCGCCTGCGCAAGTGGCTGACCGGCGAAAAACGGAAATAAACGGCATAACCTGACAAAATAAAATATGGAAATTTATATCGCCTGTGTTACCTTTTTTCTTGTTCTGATTGCGTTGATTGCCATTCTCAACGCCCTAACCTTTCCTCGCCTTCACCTGTCCTCTCTTGTCTCTCATCCTCTCGTTTCTGTTCTCATTCCTGCTCGCGATGAATCGGCCCTCATTGCTGAAACTGTCCGCTCCTGGCTGGCGCAGACCTATCCCAATTTTGAAATCCTGATTCTCGACGACAACTCCTCCGATGGCACTGCTGACCTGGTCTGCCGGGCTGCCAACGGCGACCCGCGCCTGCGCATCCTTGCTGGGAAACCACTGCCGGATGGATGGAAAGGCAAGAACTGGGCTTGCCATCAACTTTCTCAAGCCGCTCGCGGCGATCTCCTGCTTTTTACCGATGCAGATGTGCGCTGGCAGCCCCAGGCGCTGACCGCCCTGATCGCCGAGATGACCCACACCCGCGCCGACCTGCTGACTGTCTGGCCCACCCAGGAAACCCACACCTGGGCTGAGCGACTGGTTGTCCCGCTGATGGGTTTTGTTATCATTGGCTACCTGCCCGTTCTGGCCGTTCATTATATCCCCTGGACGGTCTTTGCTGCTGCTATGGGGCAGTGCCTTGTCTTCCGCCGTTCCGCCTATGAACAAATTGGAGGTCATGCCGCCGTGCGCAACGCCCTTGTGGAAGACATGGCTCTTGCTTATGCCATCAAACGCAAACGCCTGCGCCTGCGCTCTGCTGATGGGGCCGGCTTGATTTCTGCCCGTATGTATCGCGGCTGGCCCGAGGTCCGCGATGGCTTTGCCAAGAATATCCTTGCCGGTCACGGCAGCCACCTTGCGTTTCTCGCCCTGTCTACCATCTTCCATTGGTCGCTCTTTTTGTTCCCCTGGGTCTGGCTGTTTTTCGATCCGCTGTCCGCCGCGCTTTTGTGCACCCTGGGCGTTCTGACCCGCGCCCTGACTGCCGCTGTCACCCGCCAGCGCCTGGCGGATGCGCTTTTCCTGCCTGTCTCGGTGCTGTTGATGACGGTCATTGCTGGCCGCGCTGTACAGTGGCACTTCACTGGCGGGCCGCGCTGGAAGGGGAGGGCCTATGGACGCTGATGTAATCGTCGTCGGGGCGGGCATCGGCGGGCTGAGCGCCGCCATTCGGCTGGCCGCGGCCGGCCGCCGTGTGCTCGTGCTGGAACGGAATTCCTCGGTGGGGGGCAAGATGGCCGAATGGACTGACAGCGGCTTTCGCTGGGACACCGGTCCCTCGGTCGTGACCATGCGCCCGGTCCTGGATGAACTCTTCTCCGCCGCGGGCCGCCATCTCGATGCGTATCTGGACCTGTTGCCTGTCGAGCCGCTGACGCGTTACTTCTACCCTGACGGTGTCCGCCTTGACCTCTCCCGCGACCTTTCCCGCACCCTGGAGCAAATTGCCGCCCTCGACCCTCGCGACGTGGATGGGTATCTCTCCTTCCTCGCCTATGCTGCCCGCCTGCACCGGCTCACCTCGCCGGTGTTCACCTTTGGGCCCCCGCCGTCGCTGGCGAGTTTAACAAAGATTCCCCTATCCGATGCTGCTTCGGTGGCGCTGAATTCCTTACAAAGCATGGATGCCGCCATTCGCGCCCGTGTTCGCTCACCGTACCTGCGCCAGTTGCTGGGGCGTTTTGCTACCTATGTCGGCTCTAGCCCGTATCAGGCGTCGGCAGTGCTATCGGTCATTGCCCATGTCGAACTCAACGAAGGAATCTGGTACCCGCGTGGGGGTGTGTATGCGATTGCCCGCGCCTTAGAAAAACTGGCCAGGGAGCTCGGTATCGAGATACGCACAAATACGGAAATTTTATCAATTTCGTATAGCCAAGATAACAAAAAACTAAAAGCAACCAGCGTCAACCTGAAAAACAACAAAAAACTAACTGCAAAAACAGTAATCGCCAACACAGACGTAGCAACTGTCTACGAAAAACTCCTCCCACCAGAGACACATCTTCAACATCAATTGAAGCGGCTGGAAAAGATGCCGCTTTCCTGCTCCGGCTTTGTCCTGCTGCTAGGTGTAGAGGGGGAGCATCCTCAACTGGCGCACCATAACATCTTTTTCTCCTCTGATTATCCGCGCGAGTTCCAACAAATCTTCCACGATGGTCTCCCACCGGACGATCCGACCATCTATGTTGCCATCACATCGAAAACGGATCCAACGCATGCTCCCCCTGGCTGCGAGAACTGGTTTGTGCTGGTTAACGCCCCAGCACTAAATAGCCGCTATGACTGGGCGGCGCAGCGGGATGAGTATGCCGCCCTCGTCCTGCGTCGGCTAGCAGAACGCGGTTTCGACCTGCGCGGCAGGTTGCGGGTCCGGCGCGTGTTGGCGCCGCCCGAACTAGAACAGATGAGCGGAGCGCGTCGCGGCGCCCTGTACGGTATTTCGTTCAATGACCGGCTGGCGCCATTCAAGCGTCCTGGCAATCGTTGTCGCGAGGTGGACGGCCTCTACTTCGTTGGCGGGACCACCCATCCTGGTGGCGGCGTGCCGATGGTCATCCTGTCCGGAAAAGTGGCGGCAGAGATGATTCTGGGGGTAGAATGACCCCATGAAACGGCTTTCCTTTCCGCTGAGAATTTTCCTGCTGGCGCTGGTCCTGCGGCTCGCGCCGGTGATTGCCCTGCGCACGATGGGTATTGGCCTGGACGACATGTTCCAGTACGACATGCTGGCGCGCTCCATTGTCGCCGGGAATGGCTATCGCTGGTATGCCGAGAGCGATTTACCCCTTGTTTTGCCTTACATCCAACTTGATCTCACCTCGGTCGAATACGACCCGCGCGGTGTGTTGACTGCGTTCCGCCCGCCGCTGTATCCGGCGTTTCTGGCGCTGGTCTACTTCGTCTTTGGGGTGGGGGAGGGCCGTTTCTTTGCGGCCCGGCTGGTACAAACGGCACTGGCGGCCTCCATGGCTCCACTGACTTATGCAGTGGGGCGACGTTTGTTTGGGCGGGAACAGGTGGGGGTCATTGCTGCTTGGGTTGTGGCGCTCTACCCAATGTTTGTCATCTATCCCCTTTCGCTTGCCACCGAGAACCTGTTTTTCGTCCTGGTACTTTCTTCTGTACTGGCTTTGTTGAAGGCCAAAGAAAGTCTTGCCCAAACAGATGCACCGTTCTGGCGTAAGGCGCGCTGGTTTGCCTTAAGTGGCCTGTTCCTTGGCCTGACTGCTCTCACCCGTTCTGTGGCACAAATCTTTGTCCTGCTTGCAGTGGTCTGGGTGTGGTTCTTTTTGCAAGAAAAACGCCTGGCACTGGTGACGTTTGGGATGGCTGTTGTGGTTATTTTGCCGTGGATCGTTCGCAACAGCATGCTCTACGGCAAGTTGACAGGTATTGAACTGGCTTTGGGATATGATTTGTATCTCGGTTACCACCCCGAGGGCACTGGCACGTTTCAGTACCCGCAATCTCTTGACTTGATGACGATGATGAACGATGCGGAGAGAGACAAGATAGGGATTGCAAAAGCGCTCGAATTCATCCGTGCCGACCCAGGACGGGTCGTTTATCTCTTCTTTCGTCGCGCTGGCTACTTTTTTGGTCTGGAGCGCCGCGCTCTGACGTATTTCTATTCCAACAACTTCTTCGGGCACCTGCCTGCTGCAGTGGTCGGAGGGGTGCTGGCGCTGTTTTGCCTGCCGTTTATGGTCGTGAGCACCTCAGCAACATTGGGTCTGGCGCTCCTCCGCTGGCGCGACCGCCCGGAGACCTGGCTGCTGGCGTTTTTGCTTGTCGGTTACATTGCACCGCACCTGGTCATCATTGCCGAAGATCGTTTTCACCTGACAACTGTCCCGTTCCTGGCCATGCTGGCAGCGTTTTTCTGGACCTCGGGCTGGTCTGCGCTGCGGGCGCGCTGGAACGAGTCAAAGGCCGGCAGAATCATCGTGCTCGTGTCGCTGACTTTTGTCCTGCTTCTTGTGGCAAACTGGGGCTGGGAATTGTGGCGCGATTGGGATACCCTGGTTCAACTGCTAGGCCCCAACGGCAATACGCTCTATCTTTCTTACTGATGAGGTCACCATGAAGAAATTGTTTGGGGAGCCCCTACGCCTGGATTGGAAAATCGCTCTCTTGACCATTGTCAGTACCCTGTTGCTGATTACTGACTCGTATCATTACCCGCTCTTCCCCTGGACCCAATGGTTCCCTGCCTGGTCAGAGACAAATCTTTCCATGAAAGTCCTCGACCGGACGGTGCTGTACTTGCTGATTCCGCTGTTCTTTGTCCGGGTCGTCTTTCGCGAAAATCCCAAAGATTTTGGCTTTACTCCTGGCGACTGGAAAGCAGGCATCCTCCTCACGCTGGGCGCGATAGTGCTGATCGCGCCAATCCTGTGGTTGGTTAGCCGCGGCGACGGCGGGATGCGAGCGTATTACGAGTCGCAGGTGGCAGGCCTGCCCTGGAGCACTTTCCTGGACCTCCTGGGATGGGAATTTTTCTTTCGCGGTTGGCTCCTTTTTGGCTACAGTCGCAAATTTGGCGCTGAAGCCCTCTGGCTGCAAGCCGTGCCGTTTGCCCTGGCCCACGTTGGCAAGCCTGAAGTGGAGACTCTCTCCACCATTTTCGGAGGATTTGCCTTCGGCTGGGTGGCCTGGCGGACAAAATCATTTCTCTATCCGTTCCTGATCCACTGGTTCGTGGCATCGTTCACCATCCTGGTGGCGGCAGGTGCCCTTGGCTGATTTCGTGATTCGCCCAGCCCGGAAAGAGGAATTCGCCGCGATCCGCTCGCTGATTCTCAGAGAGCATCTTAACCCCACCGGGTTGAACTGGCGGCGTTTTCTGGTAGCGGTCTCTGCCAGGGGAGAAGTGCTCGGCTGCGAAAATACACCGCGACGGCTCGCGAGAACTTGCCTCAATTGTGGTCCAGAAACAGGCGCGCAGTCGGGGCATTGCGCAAGCAATCATCCAGGAATTGCTTCGACAGGAGTCAACCCGTCCGTTATACTTGATGTGCCGCCCAGGCTTGGAAACGTTTTACGCACAGTTCAGCTTTCGCACCATCTCTGAGAACGAAATGCCCCCGTATTTTCGCCACATCCATCTCCTGCTCAAGGCTCTCACCTTTAATCGCAAATCTGTCCTGGTGATGCAGTTGGAATAATTAAGGAGTAAGATGCTCATGAATGCAAAAAATTTTCTCTATATCGCCTATGGCGTTTTGATCGGCCTGCTGGCCGGGGCGATACTCTGGCTGACTGCCTCGCCCCCGCGCGGCAAGCCGGTTGAATTGCTGCCCACCCCAACCCCCGGAGACATTACCGTCTATGTCAGCGGCGCGGTGCAAACGCCGGGCGTCTATTCCCTGCCAGCCGGCAGTCGTGTCGAAGATGCCGTGCTGGCAGCCGGTGGATTTGCCTCGGGCGCGGAAGGAGATAAAATCAACCTCGCTACTCTGTTGCAAGATGGACAGCAAATTGACGTGCCCGGCGTGGTGACTCACAGCCATGTCAATGCAGGCCGGATCAATATCAATACCGCTACCGTGGATGAACTGGATACCCTGCCTTCGATTGGTCCGACCACTGCCCAGGCAATTGTGGACTATCGTCTCCAGCATGGAAATTTCCAATCCATCGAGCAGATAAAAAACGTGCCGGGCGTTGGGCCGGCCACGTATGAGGCGATTAAAGATTACATTACCGTAGGACCCTAAATGTCAAACGAACACTTCAATTGGATTGCTCGCTTTTATGACGAGGCCGCTCAGTTCAGGCTGGATGATGACCTGCTGAATATGCTTGAGTTGCCTGCCTCGGGCTTGTTCCTCGATGCCGGCGGCGGGACCGGACGCGTGGCTGCCGCCTTGCGCGGCTATGTCGACGATGCCATTGTTGCGGACGTTTCTTCTGGCATGATGAAGTATGCTCGCGAGA
>DAOTZT010000223.1:0-3896 GCA_034434255.1 Anaerolineales bacterium
GGCGCCAGGCTGTTGATCGTGGCACTCACCTGATTCAAGCTGGCAAGTGCTTCCAACAGGCGCGCATCAAGCTCCAGGTTCTCTTGCATAGCGGAAATTTTAGCACGAATCCCCTCGCTTCGCTTGCTTCAGAATCGGACTTCAAGCATTCTCACCACGAAGAGGTTTCTTATTTCCGCCTGGAAAATTCTGCATAAATCTATATTGACAGGATCGGGTATGATTTATAAGATCGAGCCCACCGCAAAAAACCCACCGCGCACATATAGAGCGCGCAAGATTTATGAATAAAAGGATGAGTCTACTGCAAAAAGGTCATCTTTTCACCCCAGAGACCACAGAGATCACAGAGACTAAAGATAATTTTATCTTTCATCAAAAAAAAATATGGATGTGAAAATTTTCCAAGTGGCCAAAAATTATCCTTTTATTCATAAACCTTACACGCTCTGTGTGCTCTGTGCTCTCCGTGGTGAGTTTTTGCAGTGGACTCATGGATGATTTGATTGAATGTAGTGTGTTTCCCATTGCTTGTTGTGATTATAGGGGCGCAACCGGCCAACGTCCATTACCCAAATGGGTATTTTTGGGACGAAAAACAGTACCGGCACTCACCCATGCCGGTACTTCGCGCCGGGTTGCCCCTTTTGCTGAATCCACCTTTCACCAAGATGAAGAGGATGTCTCGCTAATCTGCGCCTGCCGAACTGACCACATCGCCAGGGTAAGCCTCGGAACCATGTTCCTGGGAATCCAGGCCTTTGAGCTCTTCCTCGCGCGAGACGCGCAGTCCGACGAAGCGTTTGAGCAGGACGAAGAACAACAGGTAACCGGTTGCTACGCACCACGCGCCCACAGCCAGGATGCCGATGAGTTGAGCGATGAACTGCCCGCTGTTCCCGGCAATCAGACCGGTCACGCCGCCTTCGGTGGCGAAGATGCCGACCGCGAGCGTACCCCAAACGCCGTTCATCAGGTGAACCGGCACGGCGGAAACCGGGTCATCAATTTTGAGTTTTTCGAGCAAGAGCGCGCCGTAGACCACTATGCCGCCGCCAATTGCTCCAATCAGGAGCGCGGCCGCCGGGGTGACGAAGGCGCAGGGCGCGGTAATGGCTACCAGTCCGGCCAGCGTCCCGTTCAGGGTCGCGCCCAGGTCAGGCTTGTGGGTCACGAAGGCCCAGGTCAACATCATAGCGACCAGCGCGCCTGCCGCCGCAGCCAGGTTGGTGTTGACGGCTACCAGCGCCACCGCGTCCGCGTTCCCACCGTGAATTGCCAGCTGGCTGCCGGGATTGAAGCCGAACCAACCCATCCACAGGATGAAGACGCCCAGAGTTGCCAGCGAAATGGAGTGGCCGGGAATCGCTTTCGGCGTGCCGTCCTTGGCGAATCGCCCGATGCGCGGGCCGAGCGCCAGCGTTCCGATTAATGATAGCCAGCCCCCAACGCTGTGAACGACGGTCGAACCGGCGAAATCCTTGAAGCCGCCGCCGAAAGGAAGGGTCGCCAGCCAGCCGCCGCCCCACATCCAATGCCCGGCGATGGGATAGATAAGGGCCGAAATCAGAATGCTATATACCAGGTAGGAAACGAAGCGTGTACGTTCCGCCATAGCCCCAGAGACGATGGTCGCGGCAGTCCCAGCGAAAACCAGCTCGAAGAACCAGAATGCCATCACAGGCAGACCGGCCACATCCTCGCCGCTGCTGATGAAGAATCCGCTTGTGCCAATCCAGCCGCCAGCAGATGCGCCGAACATAAAGGCATAGCCAATGGCCCAAAAGACGAGCGAGGCAACGACAAAGTCAATGACGTTTTTGAACAGGATGTTGGTGGTGTTCTTGGCGCGGGTCAGGCCTGCTTCCAGGAAGGCGAAACCGGCCTGCATCCAGAACACGAGGATGGATGCGACCAGCACCCAGACTGTGTTCAGGCTGCGCGTCAACTCGGCAACCGGGCCTGGCTCCTGGGCGTAGGCGGGCGAGACTGCCAGCAGCGAGACCGCTAAAATGGCAGGGAGCAGCACCCAGCGCATCCATTTTAGACTTTTGAGTAAGTTTGTTTTCATGAAGTTCTCCTCCTTTGCATTTGATTGGTTGCATTATACGGAATCCGTTCTTTTGATGAAATTACCCATAAGGAGAATTTTGCGTTCGCGTTGGATGACCCGAAAAGGTCATATTTTTCCGTTTTTTGGCAGGTATGCTACCCAAACGGGTAAGAACGGGTCAGTACCAGCCCCAGTGTCCCTTGACCACGACCAACAGCGAGGCAATCATCATTGCCAGCAGAGTCGGCGGCACAGCCAGGAATATCCAACGCTTCCAGCCGATTTTGACCTGGTTGCGCTCCATGAATGTATATGCTACGACGTTAGCGGACGCCCCAATGGGCGTCAGGCTGCCTCCCAAATCGATGCCCAACGCTAGCGACCAGACCATCAGTGCCAGGGCTGGCATTCCGGGTAAACTCGCCAGGTCTTTCAGTACATAACTCATTGCCAGCGCCAACGGCACATTATCCAATACCCCGCTTGCCAATCCGGGAATCCAGTGCAGCGCCATGACCAGCCCGCTGTGGGAGGTGGATGCGCCTGCCAGCGTTGCGGCCATCATTTCGAACAGGTGAACCTTCTCCAGTCCGCCAATCAAGAGGAACAGGCCGCCGAAGAATAGGATGCTCTCGCCATCCACTTTCAGGATGACGGTTTTTACATCGCCAGGCTTGAGCGCGATAATGGAAAGGATGGCTGGGGCGAGCGCGGCCCCGGCCGCATGGATGTGCAGGCCGGTTAGGTGACTTAGCGGCAGGCGGAATACCAGCAGGAACACGGCGACTCCAAACCCAATCAGCCCAACACGAGTCAGGTGCGCATGGACAGGCTCATTATGCAATCGCTCAATCTCTTCAATAGTTCCTGGCGTCAGCGCTTCGTGGGCGTGCTGCAAGGATTTTCGATTAATCAGGTAAAAGACCATCAATAAAACCCCCGTCACCAGCGCAGAAATTGGCCCGGTATGGGTGACGAAATCGCTAAAGCCAAAACCGAGCGAGGTGCCCAAGATGACGTTAGGCGGGTCTCCAACCAGGGTTGCCGCGCCGCCGGTATTGGCCGCGCAGACCTCTGCAATCACCACTGGCACCGGGTCCAGTTTTAATAAGCGCGCAATTTGCAAGGTCAATGCCGAGAGGAAGAGCATGACCGTGATGCTATCAATGAACATAGCCAGGAAAGCCGCCAGCAACACCAACACAACAAACAAGGCGACTGGCCGATAATTCACCCGGCGCATGGCGGCAATTGCCAGCCAGGAGAAAAACCCTGCCTCGTGCAAAATGGAAACCAGGATGAACATGCCCGAAAGCAGGCCAAGCGTTTCCCAGTTGACGTAGGTCATGGCGTCTTGTGGCGTAAGGACTCCAAAGAGGAGCATGGCTGCTCCCCCAGCCAGCGCTATCCAGTGACGGGGGAACTTTTCACTGACGATGACTGTGTATGTAATCAGGAAGATGACGACAGCCAAGATCATCATAGCGGCCTCCAGAACCGAAATTGAATGCTATAGAAGCATTATATGAAAGCCGCATCCCAAAAGAAATTACCCCTATGGGGAGTTTTTGTCTGTTGCAGGCAGTGTGAATCTGCTGATATTACCTAAATGGGTACTCGCGGCATAAAAAAACCGTCAGACAAGACTGACGGGGCAAAAATTTTGGATTCGATATTCGACTCCTCTGCAAGAAGGCTGAACATGACCAACCAAAAAGTGACCCAGCTCGCCGCCAAGGGGGCAGGAGCGGGCGGCGGAAAAGCAAAAAAATAACCTCACCAGCCTGCGCCAGGGCCTTTTTTGCCTGATTGTTGCTCTGTTCTTCCTGATTTTGTTGGGTTT
>DAOTZT010000224.1:0-6351 GCA_034434255.1 Anaerolineales bacterium
GTAATCAAGGTGCGTGAAAACTTGCGCCGCCGGAACCCCAACGCAACGGTCATCGAAGCCGCCTCGCCGCTGTTCGTAGAGGATCCCTCGGCGATTCAGGGCAAACGGGCCCTGGTCATTGAAGACGGCCCGACTCTGACACACGGTGAAATGGCCTACGGTGCGGCTTATGTAGCTGCCCGCCGCTTCGGGGCTGCCGAAATCGTGGATCCACGCCCCTTTGCCGTCAAGTCTATCGCGGCCACCTACGCCAAATATCCCAAGACCGGCCCCGTCCTGCCAGCCATGGGCTACGGCGAGGCACAGATGAAAGACCTGGAAGCCACCATCAACCAGGCCGATGTAGACATGGTCATTATCGGCACGCCAATTGACCTGACACGCATCATCAAAATCAACAAGCCTCACCAGCGCGTTCGTTACGAGTTGCAGGAAATCGGCCAACCCACGCTGGAGGATATTTTGAAGAAAAAGTTTGGGATGAGAGGCGGATAAGTTGTTAATCAAGTAGTCAAACAGTCAATACTCAGATAGTCAGTCGGCTTGTTGGAAAACAGGCCGACTTTTTTTGTGAAAAGTGCAGCCGCCTTGACAGGAAACAGGCATGGTTTTCTCAAGAATGCTTGACAAAATAGCCATGTCATTGCGAAGCGGCGGTTTGTGCCGCTGAAGCAATCTCCTCAAGGTCAGTTTTGTCCGTCGAACGGGAGACTGCTTCGCTTTGCTCGCAGTGACAAAATGCGTAGAGTTTATAGAACAAGAGTTTAACTTGACATTGTCAAACTACTCTTCTCTAATCTCTCCTCTCTCCTCTCTACTCTCACCGATTTGCCTGGAGTTGCAGAATGAGCGTCCCGTAGGCTGGGATTTCAGGCAGGGGGGCGTAGGCGGAGAAGCCGCCTTTGTCGTTGACGGTCAGAGGGGCGAGTTCGTCGGCTGCGCCGAGGATGGGGAAAACGCGGTATGCTCCGGGGGCCATGCCGCTTTCTTCGAGAGACAGGGTATAGCCGCTGATTGGTTTATCGGACAGGTTGACGACCACCAGCACGCTCTCTTCGGCGCTGGCGCGCAGGATGGGGTAGAGGGCAGGGGTATCGGCGCGCAGGGTCCAGGTTTGGCCGACGCGCAGGGCAGCGTGATCGTTGCGGATGTGGATCAGAGTCCGGTAGTGGGAAAGGAGCGAGGTGGGGTCGTCCGTTTCGAGGGCGACGTTGTTCACCTCCCAGCCTTTGCCGGGCGAGCGCCAGGGGAAGGTGGTGGAGAAGCCGGCGTTCTTTTCGGCAGACCACTGCATCGGGCGGCGGATGTCTTCATCCGGTTTCATGCCCATCAGGCCGACTTCTTCGCCGTAGTAGAGGAAGGGCACGCCGGGCGCGCTGAGGAGCATGGAGGCAGCCACTTTGGCCTTGTTTACGTCGCCGCCCAGTTGGCTCATTACGCGGTTCATGTCGTGGTTGGTCAGGAAGGGGGCGTACTGGAGCGGCGGCAGGAGTTTGTAGGTCAGGCGCAGTTCGCCCAGCGCTGTGCCGGCGTTGCCCTCATTGGCTGAGGCAACGAAGGCCTCTGCCAGGCTGAACTGGAAGGCCAGATCGAGTTCATCGCCTTCGACGTAGGCCTTGATGGCGTTCAGGTCGTCCCACACTTCGCCGACGGTGACGGCCTGGGGATTGACCGTTTTGTACATGGTGCGGAATTGTTCATACCAGGCATGGGTGGAGGCGGTGTTTTCCTGCAGGGCGCCTTCTTCGATGAGATGGCGGGCGGCGTCGAGGCGGAAGCCGTCTATGCCGGTCTCGGTGAGCCAGAAGGAGACGATGTCGTACATCTCCTGGGTGACTTCGGGATTGTTGTAGTTCAGGTCGGGCATGCCGTCCCAGAAGAGGGCGTAGTAGTAACCGGTGGAATGGGCAATCCAGACTTTTTGTCCCCAGGGGCCGTTGTAGCCGGGATTTTCATCCACCCAGATGTAGTAGTCGCGGTATTCAGAGGCGGGGTCGCGCGAGGCCACGAACCAGGGATGCTCGCGGGAGGTGTGATTGAGCACGAGGTCAATGATGACGCGAATGCCGCGCCGATGGGCTTCGTTGACCATGTTCTTGAAGTCGTCCAGCGTGCCGTATTCGGGGTTGACGGCCAGGTAATCGGTCACGTCGTAGCCGTGGTAGGAGGGGGAGGGGTGGATGGGCATCAGCCAGATGCCGGTCACGCCCAGGTCGGAGGTCGTCTCCGGGTTGCCGTCGTTCAGGTAATCCAGTTTGGCGGTGATGCCGTTGAAGTCGCCGATGCCGTCGCCGTCGCTGTCGTAGAAGGAGCGGACGAAAATTTCATAGAAAACGGTGTCGTTCCACCACGGATAACCGTCAGTGCCTTGCGGCATGCCGGTCACGGGGGCGACCGGCTGCGCCGCCGGAGCAGGCGCCAGACCGGGGCGGGCAAGGAAATAAGCCGCCGCGCCTGCCGCGAGGAGCAGGACGACGATTCCAATCATCACAAGATACTTTTTCATTTCGTTCTCCCAAGTTGAAAGAGGTCTATCCCGGCGGTGCGCGTGCCGATCCAGACGGTGTTGGCCTGGATGGCAAGGGCAGTCACTTCTGCGCCCGATGCACCGGAATTGTTCGTTAGAAAGACCTGCCACTGACTGCCGTCAAAGCGTGCGACTGCGCCGCCGGGGCCGATAGGGGCTGATGTTCCTACCCATAACTCGCCCGATGGGCCTTGTACGATGCTGTTGACCAGGGCTTGTGGCAGGTCGGAATTTGACAGCGTCAGGTAAGTCCAGGTTGTGCCATCCCAGCGCGCCAGTCCTTGCCCAGAGGTGGCTGCCCACAGCGTGCCGCTCTGGTCGAAGGCAAATTGTCGGATGGTCGCTTCTGTTTCGTGAAAGACGGCCTGCGCGGAGGACAGGTCAATCTGCCACGCTCCTGTGGGCACTGATAACCACAGTTCGTCCGCCCGGCAGGCAATGGCAAAGACGGGTTGCCCGGCTGCGTAGTCAATGGGGTGCCAGGCGTCTCCGTCAAAAAATGCCGCGCCACTGCGTGTTCCTGCGTACACGATGCCATTTTCATTGCTTGCCAGGGAGAGAATGGCTGCGTCGGGCAGGCCGAGATCGGCTGCGGTAAAGGTATGCCAGGTGTAATTGTCAAAGCGGCTCACACCAACTGGCGTGCCGAACCACAAACTCCCATCTTTGCCCAGTGCCAGCGCGGTGACACGGTCATCTGCCAGCCCCGAATTTGTTGTGTCAAACGTCGTCCATTCGGATGGCTGATTGGTCTCACTCTCAGCGAGCGTCCACAGTGCGGCGCCTGAATCGGTGGCAATGAGCAATTGGTCATTGGGCAGCGCCAGGAGGGCGTTAATCGTATCTCCGGGCAGGGGAGAGTTCTCGCTGTTGAGATTCGACCAGCCGATGCGCCCCAGGGTCAGTTGAATGACCGCTGAAGCGTAGATGAAAATGGCAAAGGCAGCAAAGGCGATGATGGCACCCCACACCCAACGGCTGGGCGGCGGGAGCATGGCGCTGAACCAGCCCCAGTAGGTTTCCTGAGCGCGAATCCAGTGCCCGATACGTCGGATGGTTTCGGCAGCCATCAACGTCAGGGCAGGCACGATGGTCATGGCGTATTGCGGCCATTTGGTCGGCCAGACGAGCAGGAACAACAGGCCGCTTAAAAACCAGATGGCTAACCAGCGGCGCTCTTTCCATTCTCGCCACAGTCCCAGGCTGGCCAGGATCGCCATCGGGCCATCGAAACCGCCATAGAAGAAGACGGTGGGATGCCAGTCTGCCGGGCTGGAGGTAAATACCCAAATCAAGGGTTGGTACCAGGGGAAATTGACTTCCTGCACATGCTGACTTTGGGCATATTGGGTATGGAAAGTCAGCGACTGAAGAAGGCGACTCAATGGCTCGCGCCACAAGTGCAGATCGAGGGCGAAGAAGACTCCCAGTGCCAGCAGGCCGTAGAGCAAGAGGGTACGAAACTTGATTTTCTTGTCAAAGAGGGCCAGATACACCAGTACAACCAGGGTGACCGGCAAATACGAGTACTTGCTGGCTGCCACCACGCCCAGCGCAACTGCCGAAATCCACAGCCAGCGCCCTCCCTTGTCTGGTTCGGCGCGCAGGAAGGCCACAATGGCTGCCAGGGTCATGGCGTGGGGGAGTGCTTCCAGGTAGGCCTGACTGGTGTACTTGATGGCCAGGGTGTGAATGGCGAGCAAACCGGCTGCCAGGGGGTCGATGGCCAGGGCGAGGAAGAGAATGGCCAAGACGCCGAACAGCGCTGAAATGCCGCGACTGGCAAAAAAGACGTTGGTCCACGTTGCCGAGTCGCGCAGCGCCAGCACCGCCCCAGCGTACAACAGTTTCACCAGCGGGGGATGTTCACTGTTCTGTGGGTAGTCAATCGCTGCTGAAATCTGCCCGGCGCGCAGGGCCTGAGCGTAGTCGAAGGCATTTTGCAGATAGACCGGCTCATCAAAATCGGCAGGCAGGACAATCACCGCCCAGGCGCGCAACAAGAGCGCCAGCAGGGTGGCGATGAGGACGGGTTGGGCTGCTTTGAGCCGGTTTGTCAGACCCATTTGTCTACTTTCCGAAAACGGCAGCGGAGCGGGGAGCGAGTTTCAGACCCTGCACCTGGCCGCCTGTAACCGCGGCTGTCGCCTCCCCGAAAAGGGTCGTGAGCGGCCCGTCGGGCAGGGCGCGGGCGGGGAGGGGAATGTCCACGTTGACGGTTTCTGTCCCGGCGTTGATAACGGCGAGGAGGGTCTCCTGGTCCGTGCGGCGGGCGTAGGCAAAGACGTTGCCTTCTGCCAGCAGCCGTTCAAAGGTCCCGCGACGGAGGGCCGGGTGGGCGTGGCGCAATGCCGCGAGAGACTTCGCATAACCAAGAAGGGCGTGATCCCATTCCTTTTCGTTCCACGGGAAAGCGCCGCGGCAGGCGGGGTCGGGGCCGCCAGCCAGGCCGACTTCGTCGCCGTAGTAGATGCACGGCGCGCCGACGTAGGTGAAGAGGAAGAACCAGCCCAGTTTGAGGGCGCTCTGGTCGCCACCGGCGGTGGTGATGAAGCGCGGGGTGTCGTGGCTGTCGAGCAGGTTGAATTGCACGTAGTTGATGGCCGGGTCGTAGAGGCCGAGCAGGTAGTCAATCCAATCGGCGAAGCCTTTGGCGTCAATCGGGCGCAGGTATTTGTGGTAGTCGCCGATGGTGAAGATGTAAGGTGGCAGGCGGTCACCGATGAGCCAGCCCATCAGGCCGCCGGTCAGCAGATAGTTCATCACGGCGTCGAACTGGTCGCCCTGCAGCCAGCGTTTGGATTCATGCCAGATTTCGCCGACGATGTAGGCGTTGGGGTTGACGGCTTTGACCCGGCGGCGAAATTCTTGCCAGAAGGAGTCGTCGTCAATTTCGGCGGGTACGTCCAGGCGCCAGCCGTCGGCGCCAAATTGGATCCAATGCACGGCGGCGTTGAAGATGTACTCGCGCACGGCGGGGGTGGCGGTGTTGAATTTGGGCAGGGCAGGCAAATTCCACCAGGCGCGGTAGCCGATGGCTTCGTAAGAATTGACGCCTTTGTTGAGCAGTTCCTGTTCCTGTGGGGTGGGGTAAGCGCCCCAGTGCTTTTGTCTTTTCAGGCGATCGGGGTGGAAGTGGAACCAGTCCACGTAGGGCGAGCCCTCGCCGTTTTCGAGGACGTGGTGGAAGGCCCAAAAGCCGCGGCTGGCGTGATTGAAAACACCGTCGGGGATAATGCGCATGTTGCGGGCATGGGCGGCGTCGAGCAATTCGCGGAAGGCCGCGTCGCCGCCCAGGAGGGGGTCAATTTTGAAGTAATCGTAGGTGTGGTAACGGTGATTGGAAGCAGAGGCGGTGATGGGATTCAGGTAAATGGCGTTGATGCCCAGGTCTTGGAGGTAATCGAGATGTTCTAAAATCCCATACAGATCGCCGCCTTTGAAGCCGTAGGGGGTGGGAGGGGTTTCCCATGGCTCAAAGTGCAGGTTAGCCCGGAACGAATCGAGGCGGGCGCTGCGGGCGAAACGATCGGGGAAGATCTGGTAAAAAACGGCGTCGCGAACCCAATCGGGGGTGGTAATGGACATAGCAAAACCTTTCTAGAAGAGATTTGGATTGGTCTGCATAGAGCAAAGAGAGCGTTCGGCAATTCGTTTTATTGGCCACAGATGAACATCGATGCAATAGATTTGCTGTAACTATTCAGGCTGTCATTGCGAGGGCGTTTTTTGCCCGAAGCAATCTCGTGTTGAACAGGAAAAACCATGCTTTGGGAGACTGCTTCACTCGCAAAAAGCGCTCGTTCGCAGTGACACCCCTGTTT
>DAOTZT010000225.1:0-1987 GCA_034434255.1 Anaerolineales bacterium
TGGCCCACGGCAGGTCAACAGTTCGGGCTGATGGTGAAAAGCGCGCACGACCTCGTGAATGGCGCGGGTATTGCGGCAGTTTTCGTACAATGTGAACGGCTCCACACCCAGCAGCGCAGAGAGATGTTCGGCGCGGCGGTAGAGGTTCTGATTGCTGTCCGAAAAAACGTAGAAAATGCCCTGCTTATAGTCGTGGAGCAGGAACAGGAGCGTCTCGAACCATTCCGGGCGAAAATCCTGACCTTCGTCCACGATGATGGCGTCATACTGTGTTCTCAATTCTTCAATCGCCTCGAATAGCATTTGCGGCAAGACAGTATCGTAAAATTCCGCTTCGGTGCGATAGGCGCGGTAGCCCAGCGCGGCTTTTTTCGCCAGGTCGGTGCACAAGCCGTGAAAGTGATACACATCCACGCCCTGGGGCGCGCACTGACGCAGGTATTCGGCGAGCGGAGCGTTGAAGCACACCAACAGGGTCTCGAAGCCCTGTTCGCTCAAGCGACGGGCTTTCTCCAGGGCCAGCGTGGTCTTACCGGACCCGGCGCAGCCTTCAATCACCGCGCGGCGTTGACGCTGGATGAAATTCAGCAGACGCATTTGCTGTTCGGTGAGTTCGATGATGCGTGCCTCGTCTTGCGCCAGTTCCACGCCCATTGGCGTTTTCAGGGTGAAGGAATTTGCCAGCAGCGATTCGAGCAGGTGCAGGCGATGTACCCCTAATGCGCCGCTGCGCCGTTCTTCTCCCACGAACCAGGCAAAGCCGTTTTCGATGTGCGCTTCCAGGTTCTCCAAATCTGATACGTCTATCAGCAAGTCGCGGGGCAGGTCAGGGCGCAGGGAGGCCTGCCCGGCCAGCACATCGGGAAAAACAACCATGTAAGCGATGGTCAGATAATCGTCACGCCAGCCGGGGAGTTCGCGCAGCTTGTGGAGCAGCGCCCGCTTGCTGTTGCGCGCTTGTTGAATCGGGTCTTTGATGGCGTGTTCCACGCCGTTTCGGTCACGGCTATACCACTGTTGCAGAGAGGCGTCATATCGGATGCGTCCGCCCTTCACTTCGAGAATCAGGACGCCCTTCTCAGGATGAGCAACGATGAAATCGGCCTCGCCATCTTGCGCCCCCTCGCGGGACGAGCGCGCCTGCCATGCCGCGCTGTAAAATACGACATACGGCTCCGGCAATTGCGCCAGTTTCTCGAAAACTTTTCTCTCCGCCGAGCGATTGGTTTGCTCAAGTGCCCATTGGGGAAAACGTTGTGGGTAAATTTTTGCCATAGCGCGTTTCAATGAGATGTCCCTTTACGAACAACACCGCCTGCATCGCGGGCGGACGCAGGCGGAAAAAGGGCTATGATACAATTCCCTCAACCGCTACGCGCCGCAACCGCGTAGCACAGCAAGCCTCGCCGGGATCAGCGGCGGGGTTTTTTGTTTATTTTAGCGTAAAATCAGAGAGAAGGTGACAGCGTTTTCAACGTTCTATCCCGAATAGCCTGAATCGCCCGAAAGAAAATTCCCCGCTTGGGGGCACCAGAATCTGCCAACGAGGCAGATTTTTTGTACCAAACCGCGACCCCTTGTAGCACAGGTTTCTAACCTGTGCCTATTCGATTTGAATTGGGGGAAAGTGGATGGCCGGATGGTTCGGGAAAACGAGGTTGACTAACACCGCCCAGGGGATGCCAACCAGCAAGGGCAAGAGGAACGCCAGGAGGCCGTGTCCCAGTTTGGGCGGTCGAGCGCCGCGCCCGGCCGGGACGGTATAGGCAGGCAGGTACACCATCAAGCCATAGACGAAAATCCACAAGGCAAATTCGCTCAAGTGTTCCCAGCCAAAGGTCAGTGCTTCGGCAAACAACCCGTTCAAGCCCGTCAACAGGAAGACCCAAAATGGTTTGAAGTCGTAGCGTTTCAGCAGCCATGCCCAGGTGATAAACCAGGGGACAAAGACGATGACGCTGTGATGCAGGATGACATCGAAATAATT
>DAOTZT010000226.1:0-3544 GCA_034434255.1 Anaerolineales bacterium
TTCTATAAACTCTACGCATTTTGTCACTGCGAGCAAAGCGAAGCAGTCTCCTGGTTTGCGAGGGGATTGCTTCGTCGCAAAAAACGCTCCTCGCAATGACAACTATACGAAAAGATGACATTGTCAAAATAGTTACAACATTTCGTGATATATACATTTTCTTGAGAAAGCCATAATGACATGGTTGCGTAGTTTCAGTTTGTCAGACAAAATGCGATAAAATAGCCTCGCTATCCGATTTTGTCTGGCAAACATCTTTTTGCGAGGAGATTCCTATGCGTGCTGTTGACATCATTATCAAAAAACGCGACAAACAGGAACTGAGCACGGAGGAAATCAATTTTTTCATCGGTGGATTCACGCGCGGCGAAATTCCCGATTACCAGGCCGCAGCCTGGGCGATGGCGGTATTGCTGAACGGTATGACCCCGCGCGAGACCACCGACCTGACCCTGGCAATGGCAAATTCTGGGGCTTTCCTCGACCTGTCGGACGTGGTTGACCTGGCTGTAGATAAGCATTCTTCTGGTGGGGTGGGCGATAAGACCACCCTGGTTGTCCTGCCGGTCGTCGCGGCGTGCGGCTTGCCGGTGGGAAAAATGTCGGGGCGCGGCCTCGGCTTCAGCGGCGGCACCCTCGACAAAATGGAATCCATCCCCGGCTATCGCTGCGACCTGACGACGGAGGAATTCAAACGTCAGTTGAAAGAGGCGGGCATCGTGCTGACCGGCCAGAGCCTCGACCTGGCCCCTGCAGATGGGAAACTGTATGCCCTGCGCGACGTGACCGGGACTGTGCCTTCTATCCCGCTGATTGCCTCTTCGATTATGTCGAAGAAAATTGCTGCTGGCGCCCAAGCAATTGTGCTGGATGTCAAAGTCGGCCTGGGGGCGTTCATGCAGACGCTTGATGATGCCCGCACGCTGGCGAATCTGATGGTGCAAATTGGCCGTCTGGCTGGGCGTGAGACCGTTGCCCTGCTTTCTGACATGAATCAACCCCTTGGCTGGGCGGTGGGCAATGCTTTGGAAGTCCGCGAAGCCATTGATACGTTGCAAGGGGGAGGCCCCGCTGATTTTCGCGAACACTGTCTGCATGTTTCTGCGCATCTTTTGCTCCTGGGCCGTCGTGCTGCGGACCTTCAGGCGGCGCGCCAGATGGCAGAGCAGGCCCTGGCTGCCGGGACGGCTTTTGAGAAATTCCGCCTCCTGGTTCATGCCCAGGGGGGAGACCTCGCTTATGTAGATGATCCCTCCAGGCTTCCGAAGGCCCGTTTGGTAGAAGTGGTGACGGCAGAGCAGGACGGGTATATTGCGCAGGTTCATGCTCGCCTGTTTGGCGAGGCCGTGGTACTCCTGGGAGGCGGACGCGCCAAAAAAGGTGATCCGATTGATCATGCTGTCGGTCTGGTAACGCATGTCAAGGTCGGGCAGCGAGTGGTTGCTGGTCAGCCGTTATATACGATTTATGCCAATGATTCGGCTCGCCTGGAAGAGGCCCGGCAGCATTTGCGTACCGCCATTGGCTGGAGTGAGACACCGGTTCCTCCTTTGCCTCTGTTTTATGAGGAGTAGGCTTCTTCTTCCTCCTCGCCAGAGCGGCAGAATGGGAGCGCTAAAAGAGCACTGACTTCAAATGTGCCAAGGTGCCGGGGCAGGGTTTTATGATGTCCCCTGCACTGCCTTTGGCGCATCTACTCCCTGTGTGACAATTGCATAATTGGCAGGTTTGGTGCATAATAGAAGCAGGAGATTGCCATGGCCAAAATATCCTTGCGTGTATATAACCGCGATATCGAAGGCATGATCGAGGCGGGACAATTAGACGAGGCTGTTGCCCATTGTCAGCACATTTTGATGACTTTTCCCATGTATGTTGAGACGTACCGTCTCCTGGGCAAAGCCTATCTGGAAGGACGGCGATATGCTGATTCTGCTGATATTTTTCAGCGGGTATTGAATGCTGTCCCAGATGATTTTGTCTCCCATGTCGGAATGAGCATTATTCGTGACGATGAAGGCCGGTTGGATGATGCGATCTGGCACATGGAACGCGCTTTCCAGGTGCAGCCTTCGAACGCTGCGATTCAGGCTGAATTGCGCCGGTTATATGGGCGCCGGGATGGGGTGGAACCGCCCAAAATTCGCCTGAGCCGCGAGGCCCTGGCCAATATGTACGCGCAAGGAGAACTCTACTCTCAGGCCATCGCCGAGATCCGCTCTATTCTGGCCGATGATCCCCGTCGCCCTGACCTGCAAGTTCTGCTCGCGCGCTGTTATTTGCGTGCGGGCCATAAAGTAGAAGCGGCAGAAGTCGCTGCGCAACTCCTGAAACGATACTCTTACTGCGTGGACGCGCTACGGGTGCTGGTGGAAGTGTTGCCTGGAACCGCTCGTGCCGAAGAGACCCAGACATATCGCCAGCGTCTGCGCATGCTTGACCCGTATTCGGCTTTTGTTACCGGATCTGTGTTCGAATCGGACAAAGTGGCCGATGCTGCCGTGAGTCTGGAGCGTTTAGAGTATCAACCCGGACAGCCTCCCCTGCAAGGGTCTGCTTCTCAACCTGCCTGGGCAGCGTCGTTGGGCATTAAACTCCTTGATGAGGAAAAGCCGGCCTCCCCGCTCGCTTTCTCGGGCGAGCAAATGCCAGAGCAATCTCTCGGCGCCTCTATCTCTGAGGAGCCTGCGCCAGCGCCGGCAGAGCAAATCCCCGATTTCTTGCGTGAGGCTGGTTGGAGACCGCTGGATTCGTCTATCTCTTCTGCGGCTGTTGAAGAACTGCCTGCTGAAGATGAGATTGCCAAAGCCGAGATTCCCGATTGGCTTAAATCGATGGCTCCGCCCCAACTTTCCCCAGAAACGACAGAGGGCGAAGAAGAGAGCGTTGAGTTCGATAAAATGTTTGCTGGCTTGGATGCCTTGAAAGGGGCGGACAATGTATTCGACGAAGGTGCTTTGGGCGATGTAGCAGGGCCAGAAGCATCCCTCGCGGCTGAAAGGGGCGACAAACTGCCCTTAGAAGAGGACAATTTGTCCTGGTCAGGCATTTCTGCGGCGGGCGCGTCTGGACTGAACGAAGAATCAGAAGAGCATGTTCCAGATTGGTTAAAAGATCTTGGCGGTGGTGAAGAATTTGCACAGCCGTCTGCTCAGGTTGTGGAAGAGGAACACCCGGAGGAGATTCCCGACTGGCTGAAGGGGACGGTTGCGGAGGAGACGCCTGCTGCGGCTGCGGCTGAACCGGTTACGGAGGAGGAACCTGTGGCCGGGTGGGAGCCCGAGGCTGCGCCTGCGATCCCGCCGATTGCTGAGGGCGAGGCGAAACCGCTCGACATTAGCGATGACACGCTGGCATGGTTGGAGAGCCTGGCAGCGAAGCAGGGCGCCAATCCCGAGGAACTGTTGACCCGGCCGGAGGAGCGCCCGCGGTTTGTAGAGGAAGATCGTCTTGGGCGGTCTTCCGAATTGGAAGAGTTTTCTTTGGAGGAAGAAGAGCAAGAAGAAGAACTTGCTATCTTTGCAGATGAGTCGCTTGAATTCAT
>DAOTZT010000227.1:0-4217 GCA_034434255.1 Anaerolineales bacterium
TTCTATAAACTCTACGCATTTTGTCACTGCGAGCAAAGCGAAGCAGTCTCCTGGTTTGCGAGGGGATTGCTTCGTCGCAAAAAACGCTCCTCGCAATGACAACTATACGAAAAGATGACATTGTCAAAATACTCACCTGGACGCTGATCGGCATGTATTTTCTCTTTGGATTGAAAGTGGCTTCGCAGTGGGAAAAAGCCGTTGTCCTGCGACTGGGAAAATTCCATCGCCTGGCTGGCCCCGGTGCCTTTTGGATCATCCCGATTATCGACTCCATCCCCAACTGGGTTGACCACCGTGTCATGGTCACGCCCTTCTCGGCAGAGAAGACCCTGACCAAAGATACCGTGCCGGTAGATGTGGATGCCGTGCTCTTCTGGGTGGTCTGGGACGCCGAGAAAGCCGCCCTCGAGGTGGCCGATTATCGCGCCGCCATTGCCTGGGCTGCGCAAACAGCGCTGCGGGAAATCATCGGGCAAAGCATGCTGGCCGACATCCTGGTTGGACGCGCCAAAATGGACGCTGACCTGCAAAAAATCATTGACGAACGCACCACCCCGTGGGGGATCACCGTCCAGTCGGTGGAAATCCGCGATATCGTCATCCCGCCGGACCTGGAAGACGCCATGTCCCGTCAGGCGCAGGCCGAACGCGAACGCCAGGCGCGCGTGATCCTGGGCGAATCGGAAAAGCAGATTGCGGCTTCCTTTGCCGAGGCTGCACAGGCCTATGCCGATAACCCCACCGCGTTACACCTGCGCGCCATGAACATGCTCTTTGAAGGCCTCAAGGAAAAAGGTGCGCTGGTCATTGTCCCCTCCAGCGCAGTAGATACGATGAACCTCGGCGGCCTGAGCGGCATGGTTTCGCTGGCACAGCAGCATGCGCCACAAGCGAAAAACGGACAAAATTCGTAACGCATGTTGACCATCCTCCTACATGAATTTGACCTGTAAAAGGAGAAAAAAATGTCCACCCGCACTACGATCCTCCTGACCATCCTGCTGATTGGAGCGGCTGCCCTGATCAGCGCCGTTCTCTTCCCCCATTTGCCTGAAACCATGGCCTCCCACTGGGATGCAAACGGCGCTGTGAACGGCTACATGTCCCGTTTTTGGGGCGTGGCTCTGATGCCGCTGGTGAGCCTGGGGCTGGCCATCCTCTTCCTGCTCATTCCCAAGATAGACCCCCTCAAAGCCAATATCGCCCAATTTAGCGAGATGTATAACGCCTTCATCGTCCTTTTCATCGCGTTCTTGCTCTACCTGCACCTGATCACGCTGATCTGGAACCTTGGCGCGCGCTTCAACATTTCGCTGGCCATGTTGCCAGCCATGGGATTGCTTTTCACCTTCCTGGGTATTTTGCTGGGTCGGGCGAAACGCAATTTCTTCATCGGAATTCGCACGCCCTGGACTCTGGCCAGCGACGCCGTATGGGAGAAAACACACCGCCTTGGCGCACGTCTGTTCCAGATTGCCGGCCTTCTGATCTTGCTTACTGCCTTCCTGAAAGAAGCCGGTGTATGGATCATGCTCGCCGTCATTCTTGTTGTGGTGCTGGTTCCTGTGATCTATTCGTACTTTGTGTATCGTCGGGAAGAGCAACCGGGAAGCAAATAACTTCCATTGCTTTTTGTTTCACGTGAAACAAAATTCCGCCGGTGCTCGACGTCACGATAGGGGAAACCATGGAACTTTCAGAAATTCAACCATGCCTTCCCTACCTGATGCCGGTGATCATCATCCAACTGTCCTGATGATCACCGCCCTGGTCGCTCTCGCCCGCCGCGAACATACAGGCGGCCCAAAATGGATTCGGGTGCTGATCGCCGCCCTGGTTCTGGTGGCAGGCCTCGGGTCCCTGCCGCGCCTCGGAGACTATTTTCCCGGCCAACTGTTCGTCTGGGACAGTTCGCTGGCGTTAGGGAAGGGGGAACCTGCCTGGGCCGCCCTATGGGTCAGCCCTGGCTTGATCGTCCTCTCGTTGACAGCCGCCTGGCAGGTGTTTCGTCATCAGGAATTATAGAACATAAGTTCTAACAAAAAGGTTCTCAATTCATATTGCTTTTGGGGAGATTTACGACTAAACTTGAAGTTATGGAAGAAAGCACGTCCCAGTTACGCCGCATGGCTGAGCAACTCGCCCGTTTGATTGAGGTCAGCGTTACGCTCAATTCAACTCTCAATCTGGACGAGTTGCTTCAATTCATCATCAAAACAGCCCAGGAGATTCTCGAATGCCAATCGGTTTCGATTTTGCTGTACGATGAAAAGCGGGCGCAACTGAATTTCGCGGCGGCCAGCGGATCAGACCCCCGCCGCCTGGCAGAAATCCCCGTTCCTCTGGAAAACAGCATCGCGGGAGAAGTTTTCCTCGAAAACCGCCCCGTCATTCTGGAAGACGTCAAGGCCCAGAAGAAACATTTTGTCGTCGCTGCTCAACACGTCTCCTTTGAAGTCAAAAACATGCTGGTCGTCCCGATGAGCATCAAAAACCGTCCCACGGGGGTGTTGGAAGCCTTGAACAAAGTCAATGGGAAGTTTACCGAAATGGACCAGGACCTGCTCTCGATTATTGCCTCCCAGGCAGCAGTGGCCATTCATAACGCCCGTCTCGTCCAGGCCCTGCGCGAGGCTTACAATGAAATCAGCGCAGCAAACTATCTGAAATCAAATTTCCTGGCGCTGGCCTCTCACGAATTGCGCACGCCGCTGGGCATCATCATCGGTTACGCAACCTTCCTGCAGGAAGAGTCGCAGGGGGAACTTTCGGAGCATGCCAAGCAAGTGCTGAATGCAGCCATGCAAATGCGCGCCCTGGTGGACGCGATGACCAACCTGAACTTGCTGCGCTCAAAGGAAATGGTGGTGCACCGCGTGATGGTTCCTGTTCAGCAAATTCTGCGGCGAGCCTACAGCATGGTTGAAAAAATGGCCCAAACCAAGGGGCAGCAAGTCATTTTCAATCTTCCGGCTCAACCTTTGCCCATCAAATGCGATCCAGAAAAACTCAATACCGCCTTTGTCAACTTACTCGACAATGCCGTGCGATTCACGCCTGAGGGCGGCCGCATCACCGTCAATGCAGGCCTCAACCCAGGCGGAGACATGCTGATTACCATCCAGGATACCGGTATCGGCATCGAGCCAGATGAACTCCCCCGCATTTTTAACGAGTTCTATCAGGTGGAAGCACACATGACGCGCAAGCATGGGGGACTGGGCATCGGCTTACCGATTGCCAAAGGGCTGATCGAAGCCCATGGGGGCAAATTGTGGGCTGAAAGCGAAGGACGCGGCAAGGGAGCAACGTTCAAGGTGCTCTTACCTAAGATCAGCACCTCCGTGCTCTCCAGCATGAGCCGCTGATAAAAAACAGGTCACGTTTCACACGTGACCTGTTTTCTTTTACCCAATTTGTGCTCGCAACTTTTCGGCCGTTTCCTGATACGCGGCCAGTTTCTCGCGCTCTTTCTGGACAACCGGCGGCGGGGCCTTGACAGCGAAGTCGCTCGCCAGCAGTTTCTCCAGGCGGGCAATCTGCACCTCGACCTCGGCCAGTTCCTTTTGCAGACGGGCGCGCTCGGCCTCCAGGTCGGCCAGGCCGGCCAGGGGCAGGAAAATCTCCACCGGGCCAACCACCAACGCCACTACCTGCTCGGGCTTGCGCTCGAAGGCGGGCCGAATCTCCACCGCGGCGGCGTCCAGCCCGGCCAGGGCGGCGATGACCGCGGCCTGCTCCTGCAAGAGGGACGTCTTCGCCCCGCCGGCCATCAGCGCCGGGATGCGCTTCGCCGGGGCGACCTTCTTCTCGGCGCGCACGTTGCGGATGGCGCGGACGATCTCCTGCACCAGGGCGAAATCGGCTACTTTGGCCTCCTCCCAGCCTTCAGGGTCGCGCGGCGTGGGCCAGGGAGCGATGATGAGCGCCTCGGGCCAGTCTTTCGCAAGGTAAGATAAAGCCGCATTTTGCCCTAACGCCTTGCGCAGGTGGCCCCACAGTTCCTCGGTCACGAACGGGGTGAAGGGATGCAGCAGGCGCAGGCAAATGTCGAGGACGCGCACCAGGGTCTCGGCGGTCTGCCGTTTGGTGCGTTCGTCCTGCAATTGCAGTTTGGCCACCTCCACGTACCAGTCGGCAAACTCGGACCAGAAGAACTCGTAAATCTGCCGCCCAGCCTCGCCAAACTGATAGGTCTGGAAGAGGCGCTCCAC
>DAOTZT010000228.1:0-4477 GCA_034434255.1 Anaerolineales bacterium
AAAAAAAAGAGCGAGGATTCAAAAGAATTTAATCGCGTCCGATCAGACATTTGATTTCGATTATTCGGCTTTGTGATTGTGGTTGCCATCAAAACACCTCCCGAGAAAACCAGCACAATCAACAGATTGAATGGTTTACGCAGCCAGAGCAACGCCTTCCCCCCTTGAGGTAAATGTAGCCATTTTCACATTGGGTTGGTTGATAGACATTAATCCATGAATTATTATCCCCTTGAAGCGTGAATCGGTTGTCTTCTCTGGCAATAATACGATGACTCTACTGCAAAAAGGTCTGAACCACAAAGGACACGAAGTATACAAAGGATTTCTGAAAGGCTCGATTAACAATTTTGAATTCTGGCGCACAATTGTTTCAAAAAACTTCGTGCTCCTTTGTACCCTTTGTGGTAAAAAAGGTTTTTGCAGTGGACTCATACGATGAATCACATAAGCATTCATCTGCGGGTCACGATACGTGACAATAAGGTGCAGGTCACATGCTTGGTCGGCAACGTCCCATCAGTCAGCGTGCAGTCTGTCCAACTTCCCCCCGTGGCGGTCTGGATCTTGACGATGACGGCTGCTGCTGAACCACTGCTGGGCGTGATGTCAAAGGTGATGGCGTCCACGATGGTCGGATCTGTCGCATCCAGGTCATACACCAGGTTGGTTACTGTATAGCCTGGGACGACATTTGCCTTATAACCTGCTGCGCTGTCGGGCACCGTGTTGCTGGCAGCAAATGCAAAGGCAGCCCCAATCGCAATCAGGACTAATAAGGCAATCAAGAAGATTTTGAAATTTCGGAACATAATTGTCTCCTTTCCCCGGTGAGCCGGGTCTACAATTACTTGAACAAGCGATCCATACGAGATGCTTCTATGTGGTGGCAAATTCATTATACAGAAACCTCGTTTTACAATAACCTATCAATTCCTCGTGAAAAAATTTACAGCATCATTACATCCGTGATTTAAAAAAGGCTTGTCATTCATTTTCTTCACCTGTACAATCAAAACTCAGAATGGATAATCAGACGAGTGAATCCCCCCTGTCCAGCCAGGCCAGCCACCTTGTTTCGATGTTGCCGTTGCTATGGGTATCCATGAGTTTTGTTGGCGGCATTTTAATTGCCTCCCAAATGAGATGGCCTGCCTGGACCTGGTTGTTGAGTGCTGGCCTGGGGGGAATCCTGACTGTAGTCATCCGCTTGTTAGGGCGTTTTTCCACCACAAACCTTTCTCCCCGCTTTTCGTTACTCCTACTCTGTCTGACAAGTCTCTTCCTCGGCGCAGCCCGTTACCAGGCCGCCCAGCCCAAAATAGATGCCTATCACATTGCCTGGTACAACGACCGGCAGTATGACCTGCTGATTACCGGCACAATCATTGCCCCGCCCGATGTGCGCGATGCCTACACCAACCTGCGGGTGCGCGTCAGTGCCATAGATACCGGCGACGGTGACCTGGAAGCAGGCGGACTCCTCCTGGCCCGGGTAAACAACAGCGAAACGTGGCGCTACGGGGAGGTCATTCGCCTGCGCGGCAAACTTCGTACGCCGCCTGAAAATGAGGAATTTTCCTACCGCGATTACCTTGCCCGGCAGGGAATTCATTCGTACCTGCCTTCCGCATCGGTCACGCGTCTGCCTTTTCCGCGGCAGGGGAACCTCCTCCTGCAATGGGTGTACGACTTGAAAGACAAGGCCCTGGCCCACCTCTACACCATCTTCCCCGACCCCGAAGCCTCGCTCATGGCCGGGATTTTGCTCGGCGTAGATACCGGCCTGCCTGCCGACTTGCAGCAGGCGTTCAAGAATACCGGCACGGCGCACATCATAGCCATTTCGGGCTTCAACATCGCCATTATCGCCGCCTTGTTTGTCACCTTCTTCAGCCGCATCCTGGGACCGCGACACGGCACCTGGGCCGCAGTGGTTGGGATTGCCCTCTACACCATCCTCGTCGGCGCTGACGCTGCCGTCGTGCGTGCGGCCATCATGGGTGGCTTGGGCCTCTTCGCCCGTCAGGTCGGACGCCGCCAGACAGCCATCAATACCCTGGCCTTCACCGCAGCGGTTATGTGTGCAGCCAACCCCTTCACGCCCTGGGATGTGGGCTTCCAACTCTCCTTCTTCGCCACCCTGGGCCTCATCCTCTACGCCGAACCGTTCCACCAGTGGGCCATTCGCCTCCTCAGCCGTTTCACCCTGCCCCAAATTGCTGAAAAAATCGCTGCGCCCGTCGCCGAGTACATCCTCTTTACACTGGCCGCGCAATTGACCACTCTCCCCATCATGGCCTGGCATTTTGGGCGCATTTCGCTCGTCTCCATCCTTGCCAATCCATTCATCCTGCCTGTTCAGCCCCTGGTCATGATTCTCGGTGGACTGGCACTGCTGGCCAGTTTCGTTTACCTGCCGTTTGGCCAACTCTGCGGTTGGATTGCCTGGCCCTTCCCGGCCTACACCATCCGGCTGGTTGAATTCTTCGACCATCTGCCACACGGCGTCATCGTCCTGGGCGATTTCTCCGCCCTGTTCGTCCTGCTCTTCTATGCCATCCTCTTTTCCTGGACCTTCAGCCAGGGCCGCGCGAAAGCCGTCCTGCGCACAGCCGTCAGCCCGGCAGCGCTGTTGACCTCTCTGGGGGTAGTCACTTTCCTGGCCTGGAACGCAGCCTTCGCCGCTCCCGACAGACGCCTGCACCTGACCGTGCTGAACGTCGGTTCAGCGGACGCGATTTTGCTTGAAACGCCCGATGGACGATATGTCCTGGTCAACGGCGGACCCAGCCCCTCAACCCTTTCCAACCAACTCGGGCGGCGGCTCTCGCCCCTGAACCGTTCACTCGACTGGCTCATTGTCGCCGCGCCGCAGGAGGAACAGGTAGCCGCCCTTCCTGCCGTGCTGGAACGCTTCCCGGCAGAAAAGGTGCTTTGGGCTGGAAATTCGGAAGCCTCCTACCCGGCCCTGCAACTGCATGCACGGCTGACAGAGAACAGCGTGCCGATCCACTACGCTACAGCCGGAGACGCTCTCGACCTGGGGTACGGCGCCCGGCTCGAGGTCCTGAGCGCCACGCCGCGCGGGGCTGTGCTGCTCGTCACCTGGGGCGATTTCCGCGCCCTGTTGCCGGTCGGTCTGAATTACGCTTCCCTGGAAGCACTGGACTACGGGGAAAAGGTCGGGCCGGTGGATGTGCTGCTCCTGGCCGACTCGGGCTATGCGCCACTGAACCGGGCAGACTGGATCGGCAACCTGCAGCCGCAGGCCTTCCTTCTCAGTGTAGCCGCCGATGATGAGTTCGGCCTGCCCGACGAGTCTGTCCTGCGCCTGACCGAGGGCCGCACGCTCCTGCGCACCGACCGCGATGGCTGGATTGAAATTCAAACCGATGGAATTACCTTCGAGGTCTTTACCGAACGCTAAATCGAAAATGAGAGAAAAAACAATAGAGGGCCAAGTCCTTTATAATCCCATCAAAACTATGAAAACCACAATCATTCGCTTTTTGTCCCTTGTTTTATTTGGCGCAGGCGTACTGACAGGGATTGCCCTGACAGCCGGTGCCACATTTGCCGACGTTGAAGCCGTGTTCTATGGTTTCGATCGCTTCGGCAACAAACCAACCTCGGCTTTCTACTGCCCGGTGATGATTGATTCAAGCGAAACGGGCGTGATTCTGGCCGTTATTGAAAATCCAACCGATCGCGAAATTCGTCCCACGGTACGCTTTCAAAGCAGCACCCCAACGCTCTTTCGGACGGAAGTCAATTCGTTGAGCATTCCCCCAGGCGGCAGGGTCACGATGCAATGGGAAATCACCCGACGTGACCTTGCATATCAGAATTTCATTTTTGCCAAAATGATGACATATGCCTCTTACCCGGCACCGGATGTGGAGCAGACTTGTGGCGTGCTGGTGCTCGACCTGCCCGGTCTGACCGGTAAACAGGCTGTTGGGTTGACGGTGTTGATCAGTCTGGTGGGAATGGCGGCAGGGTGCGGTTTGTGGCTACTCTCAACGCCAACCGTCAGCCATGCCCAGGAAGCGTGGCCGGCTATGTTGACGCTGACGGTGGTCGTGTTGGCCAGCATGGGGACGGTCTGGCTGGCCATCTGGCCGGCTGGCGTGTTATTGCTGGCATTCTCGCTTATTTTGATTGGGGTCATTGTCGGTCATTTTGTCCAGTCGAGCCCCCATCGGGCCTGAGAAGCCAAAGCCAAACAGGTCGGTCCGGGCAACAGATCCACAAATGACTCTACTGCCAAAAGGTCTTGAACCACAAAGGACACGAAGTACACAAAGGGTTGCTGCAAGGCCCAACGGAAAATCTTGAATTTCGAGTAACTATTCAGGCTGTCATTGCGAGGGCGTTCTCTGCCCGAAGCAATCTCGTCTTGAACAGGAAAAACCATGCTTTGGGAGACTGCTTCACTCGCAAAAAGCGCTCGTTCGCAGTGACACCCCTGTTT
>DAOTZT010000229.1:0-5859 GCA_034434255.1 Anaerolineales bacterium
TGAAGCGTGGAACAAAGGTGTCCAGCAAAAAACTGTATTCGCACAGCGCGTGGGTAGAAATTGCATCCGGCCAATGGTGTGCAATTGTCTTTGACGGCGTGCAGTACTTGAAAATTGTGAAAGAAGAGTAGTTTGACAATGTCATCTTTTCGTATAGTTGTCATTGCGAGGAGCGTTTTTTGCGACGACCGCGAAGCGTACCCAAAGGGTAAGCAATCCCCTCGCAAACCAGGAGACTGCTTTGCTTTGCTCGCAGTGACAAAATGCGTAGAGTTTATAGAACAAGAGTTTAACTTGACATTGTCAAAATACTCACGCCGCGAATCCCACACAAAAGGAGTAATCCGATGAAACGAGCAGTCAGTATCAGCCTTGGTTCATCCAAACGCAACAAAGCAGTTGTTGTCAATTTGTTGGGGGAAGAAGTCAGCATCGAGCGCATTGGCACCGATGGCGACATGGAAGCCGCTGCCCTCAAGTACAAAGAACTGGACGGCAAAGTTGATGCCTTTGGGGTTGGGGGGGCCGACCTGGGCCTTCTGGTGGACGATAAATGGTACCCCCTTTACTCGGTCCAGAAGATGGTGCGCTTTGTGAAGCAGACGCCAATTGTGGATGGCACAGGTTTGAAAATCACTCTGGAGAAAAAAGCGGCGCCTTTCCTGGAAAAACACATTGGCGACTATATCCAGGCTCGTGGCCGCAAGGCGTTTATCATGACAGGTGCTGATCGCTGGGGCTTGACCCGCTCTTTCCTGGACGCCGGCTATGAATGCACTTTTGGCGATTTTATGTTCTCGCTTGGAATCAACATTCCGCTTCACACAGACAAGCAACTGAAAACTCTGGCTGCACTCGTTATGCCCATCGCGGGACGCCTCCCGTTTGAGTGGGTCTATCCGATTGGGGAGAAACAGGAAGAACGCAAACCTAAATACCCGAAATGGTTCCATTGGGCTACCGTCGTCGCCGGGGATTGCCATTACATCAAACGCTACATGCCTGACGATATGGAAGGCAAGGTGGTGGTGACCAATACGACCACCGAAGCCGATGTCGAACTTTTCCGCAAATGTGGTGTTAAGTATCTTGTGACGACGACACCGGTGTTAGACGGTCGTTCCTTTGGTACGAACATGATGGAGTCGGCGCTGATTGCCGTTTCTGGCAAAGGGCGTGTCCTGACCTCTGCGGAATACGAAGAATTGCTGCAAAAACTCAACTTTGAGCCAACCCTGCAAGAATTGAACTGATGGCTCGAGGTTTGTAAGTCCATCCTGGTCTAAGGAGATTTTTTATGGACGCAATTGTCACCGCTGGTGGAATTCCGCTCCCTCAAGAGCCGCTCTACACAGAAACAAAAGGACATAACAAGGCAATGCTTGAGATTGCCGGTAAGCCGATGATTCAGTGGGTCTTAGATGCCCTCTCAGACGCCAGCACGATTGACAATATCATCGTAGTCGGTCTCACCGAGAAAGCCGGCCTGACCAGCAAGAAACCGTTGTATTACGTCCCCAATCAGGGCAAAATGCTGGACAACTTCCGGGCCGGGGTGCGCAAATCGCTGGAACTTGGCGGCAAGAGTAAACACGTTCTCTTTGTCTCTGCTGACATCCCGGCCATCACGGCGGAGATGGTTGATTGGGTGGTCAATACGGCCATGCAGACCGATGAGGACATCTATTACAACGTCATCGAGCGAGAGACGATGGAAAAACGTTTCCCTGGCTCGAAGCGCACCTGGACAAAACTCAAAGACGTGGAAGTCTGCGGCGGTGACATGAACGTGGCGCGCATCAAAGTTGTTTTGGATGATAGCGAAAACAGCCTGTGGTGGGAAAAAATCTCCAATGCCCGCAAAAGCCCGCTCAAGCAAGCAGCCTTGATTGGCCTGGGAACGGCCATTCGTCTCCTCTTCCGTCAGTTGACTCTCCACGAAGCGGAAGAAAGAATCATGAAAAAGTTGAACGTCACTGGCCGGGCCATCATCTGCCCCTATGCAGAAGTGGGCATGGATGTGGATAAACCCCACCAGTTGGAGATCATGCGGCAGGACTTGCAGAAACGAGTCAAGGCAATGTCCAGGACCCGCGCCCGAAGAAGCCGCAAGAACACCGACTCTCAATCTGCTGAAACAGACTCTTCCGAAGAGAAGTGAACCTTTCGCGTCTCCTAGCGCTTGATGCTCAACTTTCTGCCCGCATGCGAGTGGCCGAGCGGCCGGGGCTCTTACGCAGCGTGTGCATTTTCCTGGCGCACTCGGGCGACTCGTGGTTTTGGTGGGCAGGTTTGGCCTTGCTGGCCTGGTTGGGAAACCAGTTCTGGCGGCAATGGGCCCTCACATTGCTCGTCAGCATTATTGCTCTGGCCGTCCTGGTCCTGCTCATCAAATTCACCATTCGCCGCCGCCGTCCAGAAGGAGAGTGGGGACAGTTCTACCGTGCCACCGATCCGCACTCCTTCCCGTCCGGCCATGCCGCTCGTGCCGTGTTGATTGCCGTATTTGCCGTCGGTTTTGGACCGGCCTGGCTGGCGCTGGTCTTGTGCATTTGGGCGCCATTGGTGGCCCTGGCTCGCGTGGCAATGGGCGTCCATTACCTTTCGGATATTCTCGCCGGCGTAGGGATTGGCCTGCTGGCAGGGCTGCTGACTTTAGAAATTCACGCTCTCCTTTAACGGCTCAAAATCTCGTACTCAAACATCGGGGCAGGTTTTACACCTGCCCTGATGCTATCTGGCTGCCTTCATGGCTGCCTTGAAATCTTGCAAGATGTTCACGGGCGTCGGGTCCACGCCGTAGGCCATGGCCAGGTAAAAAGCGGTGTAATCGCCGAAGTGAATCGCCGTCCACATCTGCGCCAGAGGCGAGTTGCCCGTCGCCTCGTACACATCGGTGTTCAGGCCCTGTTGGAGAAAGGCTTGCCGGGTCAGATCCGAGCGCAGACGGTTGCGCGGATGATCGGAAGCACAGCGCAGGAAGAGGGTGATTGTCTGCAGCAGGAGATCGGGATTTTCCAGCCCGGCCAGGGCATTATGATCGGCCTCGGGCAGGACCTCGAAGCCGGCTCCGGCTTTGGCCAGTTCGTTGATTTGACCTTTCCAGCGACGCGCGACCGGCGCCAGCACCCCCGACCCGTACACATTGACCCACCGCCCCATCAGTTGACCGGCTTGCCGTTTGGCCGGGTTGTGGACGGTCGCTACCCCAGCCTGCAGCCGGGTTTGTTGCTGTTTCATCGCCTCCACAGCCGAGGCGATTTCTGCCGTGAGTTGCCCGGGGGAGGCGATTAATCCCAGGCGCGACAAAATGGCCAGGAGCAGGCCAAACGAGTAGCCAACTGCTGCCCGTGGTTGCCCGGCGTGTTCAAATCTCCAGACAGGCACGCCCGCGGCGCGCGCACGCTCTGCCAGTTCGCCGCCCGTGCAAATGGCAATCGTCTGGCAGCGTGCCGCCAGCGCTGCAGAGAACGAATCGAGCGTTTCCTCTGTGTTGCCGGAGTGCGAGGACGCAATGACCAGGGTCTCAGGGCCGCGCGCCCAGGCCGGCAGGCCATAGTCGCGGTGGACGGTAACGGGGATGGGGCAGGTCTGGGCCACGTACGCCGATACCAGGTCCGCGCCGATGGCCGAACCGCCCATGCCAGCGATCAACAGCCGCGAAATTTTCTCCATCGGGGGAAGTTCCAAGGTCTGCCCGAGTTGCCAGGCTTTTTCCAGTTGCTCGGGCAGGTGATCAATTTCGGCCAGCATGTTGTGCTGATCGATTTGTTGAATGAGGTTCAGGTCATCGAGGTTCATTTTTGAATTTCCGTAATGAGAGAGTAGATTTCTTTGCGGCTCCAGCCGCTTTCCTGTGCCAGACGCTTGGCCAGAGCCGAAGGGGATTCACCAAATTTCAAGCCAAATTTGATGGCAATCAGGACTTTTTCTTCTGACCATCGGCCTGGGGAGGAGGACTTTTGCCCGGCGATGACCAAGGTAAACTCGCCCCGCGGTGGGTTCTGGGCAAAATGCTCCCGTGCCTGGCGAATGGTTCCGCGCCAGATTTCTTCATGCACTTTGGTTAGTTCGCGGGCAATGGCGATTTGCCGATCGCCGAGGGATGCTTCCAGGTCGGTGAGGGCCTCGAGCAGGCGATGAGGGGCCTCGAGAAAAATCAAGGTGTAGGGAAAATTGGCCACTTGTTTTAATAAGGCGCCTCGTTCGTTTGCCTTGCGCGGCAGGTAACCCAGGTAGAGGAAGGAATCGGTGGGTAATCCAGAAGCAGACAGGGCGGCAATGGGCGCCGAGGGACCCGGAATGGGCGTGATGGTGTGACCGGAATCGAGCGCTGCCCGTACCAGTTCGTAACCCGGGTCGTTAATGGCTGGGGTGCCGGCGTCAGAAACAAGCGCCACATCGCCTTCGGCCAGGGCGGCAAGCACGGCATCCAGTTTGGAACGCTTGTTGTGCTCGTGGTAACTGGTGAGGGGGGTATGAATGTCGAAGTGAGCCAGCAATTTCCGGGTGAGGCGCGTGTCTTCGGCCGCGATGAGAGTCACCTGACTTAAAATCCGCACGGCGCGGGGACTCATGTCTTCCAGATTGCCAATCGGCGTGGCGACAAGGTAAAGGGTGCTCATGGGTCAATTAAACCACAAAGAGAGGGAAATGATGAGAACGCAGAGGGGCAGATGACGCCGACAGCGCAGGCAGCGACTGCAAAACAGCCCTAAAGACGAAGCAATCCCCTGACTGGTCAGGAGATTGCTTCGTGCTCAGGAATGCTCCGCGCAATGACATTCGTGCAACAGAGCATCACATGACGTTTATCCTGGCAGGCTACGGGTCCTGGATTTCTGCTGCCCGCAGTGTGTTTTTCATCAGCATGGCAATCGTCATCGGGCCGACACCGCCGGGGACAGGGGTGATAAAACCGGCCACTTCTCTGGCTTCTTCGAAGTTGACATCTCCGACCAGGCGGTAACCGCTCTTCTTCGTGGGGTCAGGCCTGGAGTTGATGCCGACGTCAATGACCGCCGCACCGGGTTTGATCCAGTCGCCGCGCACCATCTCGGCCTTGCCGATGGCGGCGATGAGAATGTCGGCCTGCCGGACCACGGCGGGCAGGTCGCGGGTCCGCGAATGGCAGACGGTGACCGTCGCGTTTCGGCTGATCAATAACAGGGCTGCTGGCATGCCGACGATGTTCGAGCGGCCTAACACAACAGCATGCGCCCCCTCGATTTGGACACCGGCCTGTTCCAGCAGGTAGATGCAGCCATAGGGCGTGCAGGGCACAAAGAGAGGCTCGCGCCCTTTTTGGGCCAGGCGCCCGATGTTGATGGGCGAAAAGCCGTCCACGTCTTTCTCCACATTGATGAGAGACAGGACTCGCTCTTCGTTCAGGTGCGCTGGCAAGGGCAGTTGAACCAGGATGCCGTGAACGTTGGGGTCAGCGTTGAGGCGGCGCACCAGGTCTTCCACCTGTTCCTGGGTCGCATCGGCGGGCAGGTGGTGATGGAAGGAGACCATCCCCAGTTCCTGGCAGGCTTTTTGTTTGGAGGCGACATACGTCGCCGAATCGACCCGGTCGCCGACCAGCACCGTCGCCAGACCTGGTCGCTGCTTTCCTTGCGCCACGCGTTCTGCTACTCTCTCAGCGACGCTCTGGCGCACCTGCTGGGCAATGGCTTTTCCGTCAATGAGTTGAGCGGTCATAGGACTCTCCTGAAAATAATTGAAAAATTGGTAACTATTCAGGCTGTCATTGCGAGGGCGTTCTCTGCCCGAAGCAATCTCGTCTTGAACAGGAAAAACCATGCTTTGGGAGACTGCTTCACTCGCAAAAAGCGCTCGTTCGCAGTGACACCCCTG
>DAOTZT010000230.1:0-1782 GCA_034434255.1 Anaerolineales bacterium
TTGTAGGTGCAGGTGCCACGGGTTTTTCGATGCCGTCCGGAAGAGATGCTACTGTAACAAGATGAAACAAAAGCCTCTACTGAACTTTGTCCAGTAGAGGCTATCAGTCAAACCGACAATTTGGGCGAGCCTCATCGCCAGAAAAGATTTTACCACAGGCGCGAGAATTTGGCAGCGTGTAAAGAAGTGCAGCAAGTTCGTTTCAAACGCTATCTGTTGTGACCTGCAACGTTTGCCTCACGGACATTGGATGACTCCCCATGCCCACAAGCACCCCCCACAGGTGGGAAAAGTGTTGCCAAAACAATCTTCTTGGTTGGCCTCAGCCATATCGCAACCGCCACATAAGGTGCAGGGAGAAAAGTCAAATGCATGCACCCGCTGCCGAAACGCGAGATGATCGGCATCGTTCCACAGTTCTGTCAGTGTTGCGTTGTTGAGATTGCCAATGACATAGCGGCGGACAGTACGCGGCTTTTCGTACAGGTAACTGACGTGACTATGCATCAGCGCCAGGCAGGGACTCACCGCACCGTCCCAGGAAACGGCGACGACCCCTGTTTCGATAAATGGACACCTGCCTTTTGCCGGCGTCAATCGCACGCCGTTGAGTTGGATATTACTCTGCGTGCGAAAGGTTTGATAGAGGGGCATGAGCGTGCTTTCATCCCAGTCCAGGCGTGGCAATCGTACCTCAGGCAACCATGCTGAATTTTGGGTTTCTCTCGTGTCGAGTGAACGCGTGTAAAGCATCTCAGCACACATTTCGGGAGTGTAAGGCAGGACGTTGGTCACCATGTAATGTGAAATCCCATAGCGGCTGGCAACGCGCAAGAGATTAGGCAATTCGTGCACGTTAGAGCGCACGGCTACAAAGACAATTCCTGTCTCGGGGAGAGGGGCGTTTTCCAGGTAGCGTAAGTAATTTGACAATGTCAAGTTAAACTCTTGTTCTATAAACTCTACGCATTTTGTCACTGCGAGCAAAGCGAAGCAGTCTCCTGGTTTGCGAGGGGATTGCTTCGTCCCCAAAGGGGATGCTATCGCAAAAGACGCTCCTCGCAATGACAACTATACGAAAAGATGACATTGTCAAATTATTTACTTACTCGTGTCTCCGTGTCTTTGTGGTTCGATTTTCACCTTTTTGCAGGAGACTCAAACTTATAAAACATCCAGAAAGATGTGTCAATGTGATAATAATCACAAAAGGGCATTGCGTTGTCATCTCTCCCCTGCCAGGAAACGCCGAGCGTGTTGACGCCTGGGTGATTGATAAACCAAAAATCTCCCGACCTCAGCCGGGAGATTTTTTGATGAAATGATCTGCTCTGGAAGCAATGAGATAGAAAATTTTGTCTCTGTTTGTCATTGCAAGCGAAGCAATCTCCCCGCAAGCAAGGGAATGACATCCCCTTCGGGGACGCTTCGCAATTTCCACCTGCGGCGGCGGTTACGATGAAAGGCAGAAGTACAATTTTATCCTTCAGCAACCACAATAATTTTATCGCCTTCGGTAAAGGTCACCGGCTCCGATTTCTTCGGATTGGTGTGCACGCCATACGACCTGGCCGCATCTCCGACCTCGGCAATCAGGCGGTAACCGATGGCCGTTTCCCCGTGGCGGCGCGCCGCCTCGACGACGGTGTAGAAGTTCACCGGCTTGCCGGGTTCAACGTAATCGCTCGCCGGTTTCAGGTAAATTTCCGAGCCTTCGGGGTCGAAGAGATCGGCGAAGACGTCGTACAGGTCGCCGTTCTCGGCCAGTTGGGACATCATCAG
>DAOTZT010000231.1:0-6764 GCA_034434255.1 Anaerolineales bacterium
TCGTCGTCTTCCAGGTTGATTCCCACATTGCCGATGTGCGAAACGGTGAATAAAACACCCTGTCCGCGATAGGATGGGTCGGTGATGATTTCCTGGTAGCCGGTCATGCTGGTATTGAAGACCAGTTCAAACACGGCATCGGCTTCAGCCCCAAAGGCCTGACCGGTTAGCGTCGTGCCGTCTTCGAGAACAAGCGTTGCATTGTTCATCCTCACTCCTCATTCCTCATTCTGCCTTGCCTCACGGCAGCACAGTTTCTCCCATCAGGTAACGGTCACACTCGCGGGCAGCGGCGCGCCCCTCGTGAATAGCCCACACGACCAGGCTCTGACCACGCCGCATATCCCCGGCCACAAAGACGCCCGGACGGCTGGTTGCATAGCGGCCATCCGCTTTGACGTTCGAGCGGGCATCCCGTTCCAGGCCCAATGCGTTGGGGAGGGTATCTTCTGGCCCCAGGAAACCCATTGCGAGCAGAACCAGTTGAGCGGGGCGAACCTGCTCACTGCCAGGAATTTCACGCGGAACGAAGCGCCCGGCCTCATCTTTCGTCCATTCCACTCGCACGGTTTCGACACCGGCCACGTTGCCATTGCCATCGTCCAGAAAACGTTTGGCGGTCAGCAAATACTCACGAGGGTCGCGGCCATGCAGGGCGGCATATTCTTCCTGACCATAATCAAGGAAATAGACTTTGGGCCATTCGGGCCAGGGGTTGTTGGGTTGACGAGAAGCAGGCGGGCGAGGCAAAATTTCTAGCTGAGTGAGGCTTTTGCAGCCCTGCCGCAGGGAAGTCGCCACGCAGTCAGTGCCGGTATCGCCGCCGCCAATTACAATGACATCTTTATCTTGCGCCGAAATGTACGGGTAAACAAAAGCCCCCCAACTCTGCGCTCCGCCATAGTGACTATCGAGCAGGCGGCGGGTGTTGGCGTGCAGAAACTCCACCGCAAAGTGAATGCCTTTGAGATGACGGCCTTCAATGGGCAGGTCGCGCGGTTTGGTGGCCCCACAAGTCAGCACCAGGGCGTCGAACTCTTCGAGCAGTTTTTCGGCAGGATACGTTTTGCCGATTTCGATGTTGGTGATGAACTGTACCCCCTCCGCTGCCATCAAATCTACCCGGCGGCGGACGATGGATTTATCTAACTTCATGTTGGGAATGCCATACTGCAGCAAACCACCAATCTGGTCGGCGCGCTCGAAGACCGTCACCCAATGTCCAGCTTTATTCAACTGGTCGGCGCAGGCCAGCCCGGCCGGGCCCGAGCCAACGACCGCCACCCGCTTGCCGGTACGAAACGCTGGAGGATGAGGGGTGATCCAGCCTTCCTGAAAGCCTTTCTCGATAATGGCCAGCTCGATGCTTTTGATGGTGACCGGCGGGTCGTTGATGCCCACCGTGCAGGACCCCTCGCACGGAGCAGGGCAAACCCGCCCGGTAAATTCGGGGAAATTGTTGGTCTTGAGCAAACTTTCCAGCGCCTGGCGCCACAAGCCGCGATACACCAGGTCATTCCACTCTGGAATCAGGTTGTGAATGGGGCAGCCTGCCGTCATGCCATTAATCAGCGCGCCGGTATGACAAAACGGGATGCCGCAATTCATGCAGCGCGCGGCCTGCGTTTGCAGTTTGTCCTGCGCCATCGGCAGGTGAAACTCGTCCCAATCCTGAACGCGCTCCTCGGGTGGACGGTCAACAGGGGTTTCCCGCTGGTATTCGATGAAACCGGTTGGTTTTCCCATAAAGATTCTCCTTGCCTAATTACCACTCACCCGCGCAACATCGCGCAGATTGGCCTCGAACGCAGCCATCACCGCCTCCTCGCCGTTCAAACTGACACTTTGCGCTTCCTTGACCAAAGCCATCATGCGGGCATAATCATTCGGAACAACGCAAACGAATCTCTTGAGACTGGTTTGCCAATCGGCCAGAATGCGGCGGGCAAAATCGCTGCCGGTGAGATGTAGATGACGTTCCAGTAGAGATTGAATGAAGGCAATTTCTTCTGAGTCGGAAAGCGTTTGCAGGGTCACCATCTCTCGATTACAGCGGGACGGAAATTCGCCGCGCTCATCGAAGACATAGGCAAGGCCACCCGACATGCCCGCCGCAAAGTTGCGCCCGGTGCGCCCAAGCACCACCACGCGCCCGCCGGTCATATACTCGCAGCCATGATCGCCCACGCCTTCCACGACGGCGGTTATGCCACTGTTGCGCACACAAAAGCGCTCGCCAGCCCGTCCACAAATGAAGGCCTCGCCCGATGTTGCGCCATAGAAAGCGACATTGCCGATGATGGTATTTTCTTCGGGGATAAAGGTTGAATCTTGGGGCGGGTAGGCAATGATTTTCCCCCCCGAAAGCCCTTTTCCGACATAATCGTTGGCATCGCCCTGCAAGACAAAAGTCAGACCTTTGGGCAGGAAAGCGCCAAAGCTTTGCCCCGCCGAGCCATGGAAAGTCAGATGAATGGTATCTTCAGGCAAGCCTGCCGCGCCATACTTGCGCGTGACCTCGCCGCCCAGCCGCGCGCCCACCGAGCGGTGAGTGTTGCGGATGGAAAATTCGGCGCGTACTGGCTGAGCGCTCTCCAGCGCGGGCCGACAGGCATCGAGCAGAACAGAAGCGTCGAGCGTCTTGTCCAATTCATGATTCTGCGGTTTGCGGCAGGTCTGCAAGGCACCGTTTTCAACCACATCCGGCTGATACAACAGATTGGAGAAATCCAACCCTTTCGATTTCCAATGGAGAGCAGAGGAGCGCATTTGAAGCAATTCTGAATGCCCTACCATCTCATCTACCGTCCGAAAACCGAGTTCAGCCATAATTTCGCGCATTTCAGATGCAATGAAACGCATGAAATTGACGACATGCTCTGGCTCACCGGTGAATCTCTTACGCAATTCCGGATTTTGGGTGGCAATGCCAGTCGGACAGGTATCCAAATGACAGACGCGCATCATGACGCAGCCCAACGAGACGAGCGGAGCAGTGGCAAAGCCGAATTCTTCCGCACCGAGCAAGGCGGCGATGACCACGTCGCGCCCGGTTTTCAGCTGACCATCCGTTTCGACAGCGATTCGGTCACGTAGATTGTTCATCAGCAAGGTCTGGTGCGTTTCAGAAAGGCCAAGTTCCCAGGGCAGACCGGCGTGCTTGATGCTGCTTAAAGGCGAAGCGCCCGTCCCGCCATCGTAACCGCTGATGAGAACGACATCGGCGCCGGCTTTGGCAACACCTGCCGCAATCGTCCCTACCCCCACCTCCGAAACCAGTTTAACGCTGATGCGCGCCTGCGGGTTGACGTTTTTCAGGTCGTGAATTAACTGCGCCAGGTCTTCGATGGAGTAAATATCGTGATGCGGCGGCGGTGAAATGAGACCCACGCCGGGGGTAGAATGGCGGACTTTGGCAATCCAGGGATACACTTTACGTCCCGGTAATTGCCCGCCTTCACCAGGCTTGGCGCCCTGCGCAATTTTGATTTGTAATTCTTTTGCATTCACCAGGTATTCACTGGTCACACCAAAGCGAGCCGAAGCCACTTGCTTGATGGCGCTGTTTTTGGAATCGCCGTTGGGCAATGGTACATAGCGTTCTGGGTCTTCGCCGCCTTCACCTGTGTTACTCTTGCCTCCAATGCGGTTCATAGCAATTGCCAGGGTTTCATGGGCCTCTTTGCTAATTGAACCATAACTCATCGCCCCGGTCTTGAAGCGGCGCATGATCGCCTCTACCGGCTCCACTTCTTCCAGCGGGACAGGTGGACGCAGTTTTCTAAATTCGAGCAGGGCGCGCAGCGTGCCTTTTTTGGCTTCTTCGGAATTGATGAGCGCAGAATATTCTTTGAACTCGCTGTAACTGCCCGTCCGAACCGCTTTTTGCAGCTTATGAATGGTGAGCGGGTTGAACAGGTGATATTCGCCGTCACTGCGCCATTGATATTCGCCCCTGGTTGGCAAAGTGGATGAGTAGATTCGGCGGGCACCATAACCAGTCTTGTGCCGCATTTCAGCCTCGCGAGCAATGATTTCCAGGTCAATGCCGCCAATGCGCGAGGGAGTCCCGGTGAAGTATTTGTCTATCACGCTTTGATGAATACCGAGGGCCTCGAAAATTTGCGCACCGCAATAACTTTGAATGGTAGAAATGCCCATCTTCGAGATGGTTTTGATAATTCCTTTGGTGGCAGCCTTGAGGAAATTCTTGACAGCCTGCTTTTTATCCACGTTCCCTAAGAAACCCTGCTCTGCCAGGTATTCAATGGCCTCATAGGCCAGGTAGGGATTGACAACCGTCGCGCCATAGCCGATGAGCGCGGCAAAGTGATGAACCTCACGCGGCTCGCCGCTCTCCAAAATCAGGCCAACCTGGGTGCGTTTGCCCTGTCTGACGAGATGATGATGCAGTCCGGCCACCGCCAGCAGAGCAGGAATGGGCAGATTGTCTTTGTCCATTCCCCGATCCGAAAGCACCAGCAGATTGAAACCGCGCGCAATGGCCGAATCGGCGGCCTGGAACAGGTCTTCCATGGCCTGCTCCAATCCGGCGCCGCCCGAACCTGCCGGGAAAAGAATTGGCAGACGCATGACGGCAAAACCGGGAATTTTGCTGTGATAGATTTTCGCCATGTCCTCGTTTTTCAGCAGAGGATATTCCAGGCGAATCTGGTGGCAGCTTTGCGGCGTGGGTTCAAGGATGTTGCTTTCAGCACCTACCATCACTTCGGAAGCAAAAATCAACTCCTCGCGTACCGAGTCAATCGGCGGGTTGGTTACCTGAGCAAACAATTGCTTGAAGTAATCATAAAGCAAGCGCGGCTGTTCCGAAAGCACGGCCAGAGCGGCATCGTTGCCCATCGAACCGACCGGCTCGACGCCATCACGCGCCATGGGGGTCAGAATCAGGTTGAGGTCTTCGTCGGTATAACCAAAAGCGTTCAGTCGCTGCAGCAGGGTCTCCGGGTCAGACTGTGGAACAAGTTCCGGCCTGGGTTTGGGAATATCTTCGAGAGAGACCTGATATTTGTTCAACCAATCACGATACGGATGGGCGGAGGCAAGTTTTTGTTTGATTTCCTCATCGCTGACGATACGGCCTTCGGCAGTATCAATCAACAACATGCGCCCCGGCTTGAGACGGTTCTTATAGGCCACATTTTCGGGCGGAATCTCCAATACGCCCACTTCGGAGGCCAGAATCACCTGCCCATCGGTGGTAACGTAGTAACGCGCCGGGCGCAGACCGTTTCGGTCCAGTGAAGCGCCCACCATCACGCCATCGGTAAAACACATGGCTGCCGGGCCGTCCCAGGGTTCTTGCAAGTTGGCATGAAACTCATAAAACGCGCGTTTGGCATCTGGCATGCCCTCGTCCTTCGACCAGGGTTCGGGAATCATCATCGCCATCACATGCGGCAGAGAGCGCCCCGAAAGGGTGAGCAACTCCACCAGGTTATCGAACATGGCGGTATCGCTGCCATCCGGCTGAAGCACAGGCACAACCTTCTTGAAATCGCTGCCAAAGACCGAAGATTCAAGGAAATTTTCTTGCGCCCGAAACCAGTTGATGTTGCCCCGCAAAGTGTTGATTTCACCATTGTGAGAGACGTAGCGATACGGATGCGCCCGCTCCCAACTTGGGAAGGTGTTGGTGCTAAAACGGGAGTGAACGACAGCCAATGCGCTCTCGAAATCCGGTTCCGAAAGGTCTGGGAAATAGCCGCGCACCTGGTCTGAAACCAGCATCCCCTTGTAAACGAGGGTTTTATAAGAGAGGCTGGCAATGTAAAAATATCTGCCACCCTGAAATGTGCCGCCATAGCGGATTTCCTTTTCGGCCCGGCGGCGAATGACGTACAGTTTGCGCTCGAAAGCCATTTCATCCTGCAGGCGCGGATTACGCTCAATGAACGCAAGGCGCATTTTGGGTTCCGCACGCAGTGCCGAAGCGCCCAGGCCACTGTTATTGGTCTTGACCGTGCGCCAGCCGATGAAACGCTGTCCTTCAGAAACCACAATGTTTTCGAAGCGAACCTCAATGGCGCGCCGCTGATTGGGGTCGGGCGGCAAAAAGACCATCCCTACCCCATACCAACCCGGCTCTGGCAAAGAAAACCCATGCCGTTCGGCCTTGCGGCGCAAAAAAGCGTGAGGCAGCTGTACCAAAACCCCAGCGCCATCCCCCGTATTCGGCTCGGCGCCGCGCGCCCCGCGATGTGTCAGGTTCTCTAACATCGTTAAGGCCTGTTCGAGAATGCGGTGCGATTTTTGACCATTGATATTGACGACAAAACCCAATCCACAGGCATCATGCTCAAACTCAGGCTGGTACATGCCTGAACGGAAAGGCTCCTCCTTGTGTTGACTGTTCATCTTGGTACTCCTCCTTGTGTTGACTGTTCATCTTGGTACTCCTCTCTCTTTGTAACTCACCTTACGCAAAACGTCCCGAAGGCTCACGTAAATCAGGTTTGGATTTTGCCCAAACCTTCGAGATGGTGCGTAACATCAATTTGTAAATCGGCTGTTCGCCGCAACGACCTGCGCCAAATCCCAGATAAATTTCGCCGATTATAGCACAGTGTATAGACAAATCTTTACTCGATTACCGTTCCCTGCCCGTTCAAAGCATTGGAAATCGGCTTTTCCACGCGCCCATCGGCAATGATGACGCGCCGCACCCCGCCCTGCAGGGCTTCTTGCGCGCCAAGCACTTTCTTCTTCATGCGGCCTTGCGCCATTTCGAGCGCAGACTCCAG
>DAOTZT010000232.1:0-13327 GCA_034434255.1 Anaerolineales bacterium
TCCGTTTTTCGCCGGTCAGCCACTTGCGCAGGCGCGGACGCTGGTGCAGGTCGGTGCGGTGGGTGTAGAGAAGCAACAGCCCCTGAAGGCTGACAATCACTCCAAACTGCAGGGAGGAGCCGCGCAGGATAAGATAAACCACCGTGGAAAGGAAAGAGACAAGGACAGCCAGGCCAGGAAGAGTCTGGACGAGAAAAGCGATCGTCAGACTGGTCAAGATGACAAGCGGCGCTTCCCAGAGCGTCAGTCCGATCCAAATGCCGAGAGAAACCGAGAGCGAACGTCCACCCCGGAATTTCAGGAAGGGAGAGAAGGCCGAGCCAAACAGTGGCGCGAGGGTCACGGGGACGATTTCCCAGCCGCGCCAGTTCCACATTTGATATGCCAGTCCAACCGGTGCAGCAGCCTTGGAAACATCTAGCAGGAAGGCGGCCATCCCGACCTTCCAGCCACCTGCCTTGAGGGCATTCGTTGCGCCAGGATTACCATCGCCCACTGCGCGCACATCCTTGCCTGCCATGCGGCCAATCCAGACCGAAAAAGGCAGCGAGCCACACAAAAAAGAAAAAACTGTCCAGAGAAAGATGTTAACCAGCGTTGGGTGCATGCTTGCGCCATAAAATAGCCCACAACAACATTCCACCCATGCCGAGAAAGCCAAACAACGCCGGGCCAGGCATTCGCCAGAAGAACATCTGTCCAAAGAATTGCAGAAACGCGGTCAGGGCGTAGATGAGCAGGAGTGGCATGGTCGGCAAGGAAGAAGGGGCAAAGAAGAAGGAAAATACAAAGGAAACCAGGAACCAGCCGAGGTAATTAACTAGCGGAATACCGAAGTATGCGCCCGGGTGTTCCCAGACCCAAAAGCCCCACGCGACCATCTGCGGATCGAGGAACAGGTCCCAAGCAGTGAAGGCCAGGGCTGCAACCAGGGCACGGGCAACACGGACAGGCAAAGGCGCAGAAAGCCTCCGGCTTTTTATCACCAGAGCAGCCACTGCCCAGGCCGGTGGAAGCATCATCAGCCAGGCGAGCGGGATGAGCAGCGGCACACCCGTTATTTGCGGCTGGAGGACGTCTGTATAGTGGTAACGCCCAAACGGAAAACCGCTGGAACTTCCAACAAACTCTACCAGCCAGGCCAGCGGCAGGAGCAACAAGACAGTCAGCAGAGCGGCCTCCGAATCTGTGCCGCGCAGGAGGACAATTACAACCGCCGCGGCCTGCGTTATTACTCCCAGGTTAATCATCAAGAACAGCGCTCCCTGCCCAGCGGCCCGATGAATTAGAGGGGTGGCAATCATCGTTATCAGCCACAAAAGGATAGCGCCAGTAGAAAGAGGGTCGAAACGGCGAAAAGCACACACAAAAAATTATACCAGAGCCCCTTCAAGAACATTGAAAGGATGCAAATGGTGCATTTCCGTTGTAAAATTGCCTCATGTCAAAAAAGACGTTTGTACAAACGTATGGCCCCTGGGCGCTGATCACCGGCGCCGCTATGGGACTGGGCGCTGAGTTCGCCAGTCAACTGGCTGAGCGCGGCCTGAACCTGGTGCTGGTGGATGTGAACGGCGCAGCCCTCCTGCAAACCGCCCAAGCCTTGCAGCAAAAATACCCGGTGGAAGTACGTCCGATTGTGCAAGACCTGGCCGAAACTGGGTTTCAAGAACATCTCCTCACTGCCACCCAAGACCTCGACATCGGCCTGCTGGTCAGCAATGCTGGTATTTCCACGGTAGTCGAATTTTTAGGCGCTCCGCTTGAGACACATCTGCGCGAACTGGACGTCAACGTTAGCGCCCCGATGATTCTGGCGTATGAATTCGGCCAACGCCTGGTGCAGCGCGGCCATGGCGGCATCATTCTGCTTTCGTCGCTCTCAGCCATGCAGGGCACTGCCCTGGTGGCAAATTATGCAGCCACCAAAGCCTACAATTTGATTTTAGGCGAATCGCTTTGGGACGAATTGAGAACCAAAGGCGTGGACGTTCTGGCTTTTCCGCCTGGCTCGACCGATACCCCCGGCTTTCGCGCCGACCAGCCACGCCTCACCTCGCTGGTGCCGCTCATGACAGCCAGAGAAACCGTCTCCATCGCCCTCAACGCATTGGGCAAAAAGCCAGTTGTCATCCCAGGCTGGCGCAACCGCATCAGTTTCTTCATCACCAGCCGGATCTTATCCCGCCAGGCAGCCATTCGTCTTGTCGGCAAGCAAATGCGAAAAATGTATCGGTAATTCGAATTCTCTCAAAAAGCCATGCAACCCACAGTGCATTCTCCCCAATCAGAATGGCGCTCTTTGCGCTGGATGGTGACCCTGGCCGGACTGATTTTGCTCATCATCGGGCAAACGCGCCTCGCCAGCGAAATCATCCCCCCCACCCCACCCAGCCGGTTGGCCACCTGGCTGACCGAAGTCATCCATCTCGCCATTCCCAGCGTTGACAATGTCCTGAACGGCCTGCCCTACCTGATTGCAGGAGCGGTGCTGCTTTTCCTCTCACTCCGCCGACTGCGGCTGGTCCCCCCCGAAGCCCCTTTGCCGGCTGAACTTACTTTTTCCCTGCAACCGCTCCGCTCGCTCTGGCCCTGGCTGGCCAGTGGAACCGGCCTCTTCATCGTTCTTCTGTGGCAAATCAACCGGCTGGATTATTCCGGCCTGATGGTTGGAGAGTGGCTGGTTGCGCCGCTGTTCTTCCTGGTAGCCGCAGCCCTCTGGGACCACCAGCGGCGAGTTGACCTGTCGCCTCACCTGGAGCGCAGGGATTTGCTGTGGATGCTCGGCCTGTTCTTCCTCAGCCTCCTGGTTGGCGCCTACCGCCTGCAAGGGTTGCCCGATATGCTGATAGGCGACGAAGGCTCATTCTGGACAGCGGCGCGCGATATTGCCAGTGGCCAGTTCAGACCGCCGGTGTTTGCCAACGGGGTTTATACGTTCCCCGTACTGAGTTCGATTGGTCAGGCCATCACCCTGAAACTCTTCGGTCTGGACTTGTGGGGCTGGCGCTTTGGCACGGTCTTTTCCGGCGCGCTGACCATTTTTCCGCTCTACCTGCTTGCACGCGACGCCTTCGATCGCAAGACCGCCATTGCCAGTTGCTTTGCGCTGGCGTTCAGTCCCTACTTCCTGGCATTTGCCCGGCTGGGGTACAACAACATTCAGGCGCTGTTCATCACCACCCTGGCCCTCCACTGGCTCTATCGCGGCATTCAACGCTCCAGCATTTTTTACCTGTTCCTGGCTGGCTGCGCCGCTGGCTTCGGCTTTTACACCTACTTTGCCGCCCGCATGGCGCTCGTCATTGCCCTGCTGTTCATAGCCGCCCTGTGGATAGCCCGCAAACTAAAATTTCGGCAGTCAGCCCTCGTCGGGTTGGTCCTGCTCATCGGCGCCAGCCTGATTGCCGGGCCATATTTTGCCTATGGCCGAATCTATGACACTGCCGGCATGGGATTCAAGGTCTTTGAGAGCGTCTTCTTCAACACCTTCAACGGCCGGCTGTTTTACTCAGACGCCGAATTGACTGCGGTGGCGCCGTTTTTCGAAATCAATGGCAACGAACTCTTCTACAACCCGCAAATCTATCTCGTCTTAATTGTGCGCGGCATCTTGCGCACCCTCCTTGTCTTCCAAAAGCCCTGGTTGGTTTCTGAACATTTCATTGCTTTCCCGCTGACAGGCACAGTCGGTGTGATGTTTTACCTGATCGGCGGCGGGGCTATGCTCAAACGGCTCAAAGAGCCACGCGGCCTGCTGCTGGCGCTCTGGTTCCTGGTGGTCATTTTTGGGCTGAGCATCCTCAACACCGTCCCGCCGCGGCATACCCACATGGTCAACATTATTCCCCTGCTGGCCCTGCTCATCGGCCTGGGAGCAAACGTCATCGCCAATGCTTGCATAGCGGCCCTCCCCGCCCTGGGGCGCTGGAGAGAAATTGTGTTGGGAGTTCTGATTGCCGTCTTCTCCACAGGTGGCCTTTACGATTACTTCCTGCTCATGCCGCGCCACTACCATCCTCAACCCGATCAAATCATCTCCTGGGCCAGTTTATATGCGCAAGACGAGACCCTGATTTACATCTACCAGAACGAACAGGAAGCCAATCACACCCAGCCATACATCGCTCGTGAATTTCGCCCCTCCGTTTCGTACCGGGCCATTTCTTACGAGGAATTTCAATCTCAGAAGACGACCTTTGCCAACAATGGCAAGTACATCTTCTTTTACTCCCCAACGCTGGCAGAATCGGTCGAAGCCACCCTGACCGAACTGTGGAAGCAGGAACTGATTAAACGAGATTTCTACAGCCCAGATGGCATTCCCGTCCTGGCAGCAGGCATGAACACCCCCTTCACCTTCGAGCGTGAACGGTCTTTGGGAGAAGTGCTAAGGGAATCGTATCTGCGCCCACCGTTGCTGATCCTGTTCGGGATCCTCTGGCTGCTCTCTGGAATCGTGGCCCTCGTTCCGGTCGCCTGGACCCGGTGCCTGCCGCGCCCTCTCGAGGCTTTTGCCCGCTGGATCAACGCGCCGGTGGAGGCAGTCGCGGCTGCCCAACCGGAGGAGGCCGAAACAGGCCTGCTCGAGATGGAACCTGAAGCAGAAACCGGGGAACAGGCCACCGGTCCGGGCACGCCCGCCGAAAGCCCGGAACCGCCGGAGTGGATTGCGCAGGTCTTCGCTCCGGAGGGAGACGAAGCCGCCTCGCGCAGAGGCAGGTTCCAGGTCCGCATCCGCCCGGTCCGCACCAGCGAGGGGAGCGATCTCTATCTGCACATTCACCTGCCAGCGTTACGCCTGTCGCAAGGCTGGCAAATCACCATCCCCCCGCTGAAAATTCCAGGGGCGTTGTTACTGCTGATGGCAACCGTTTCGGCCATCCTGGCTCAGATTCTCGTTTTTCAAAGAAATTTCTTACCCGGCATTGTGCTGTATGCGCTCTGTGCTGGAGCGATGCTTACGTGGGGGCGCCTGCACCCCAACTGGAAAGGGGCTTTGCTTCATCAGATGCGCATGGCGCCGCGGGCAGAAATCGTTGTTGGGTTGCTGCTCCTGGTGGCTATTGCGTTCAGTCGTTTTTACGATCTCGGTTACCGCGTCTATGGCCTGGAAGCCGATGAGACGAAATGGACGGCGCAGGCCTGGTTCTCGGTCATCCTGGGGGAGGACATTGGCGACTTTGCAACGATGCACTACAAGCCGCTGCCCGTGGACTTTTGGATCCGGGCAGGGTTTTTGCGCCTCTTCGGGCTGAACTTCCTCTCGGCGCGCATCGAGAGCGCTGTTTTGAGCCTGGTAGCAGTCGTCTTTCTCTACTTGCTGGTACGGCGCCTGACCTCCAGCCCGGCGACCGCGCTGGTGGCCTCAGCGCTGTATGCTTTCTCGTATGTTGAGTTAAATGCCAGCCATCAGGCCCTGCACAATACCACCCTCGAGGCGTGGATGATGGCCGGGCTGTATTTTGTGGTGCTGACTGTGCAAAAGAAGAAGTCATGGCAATTTCAGACCGCTGGGATCGTGCTGGCGCTGGGCATGCTGACCTATGAGACGTTTTACCCCACAGTCGGCCTGGCAATGGTCTTCTTGTTCGGCGCGGCCCTGACCGAGATTCGGAAACGGCGTGCGAATCTGGGGCAGTGGTTGCCGCGCCTGCTGCTGGTCCTGTGGCCGATTCTGGTGGTTTATCTGACGTTTACCCAACAATACCTGCGGGCACGCCATGGGTATCACTTCGGTTGGCTTGAACAGGCCGCCGAAAATGGCGGCGGGCCAGGTGGAGCAGCGCAGTTCATTCTGAACAACGTGGTGCTGCTGCTGAAAGCAATTTTCGAATCAGTTACTCTTGACGACTCTCTCCTGCGCTGGAACGGTTCTTTCGTCAATCAATTTCTGCTGCCGTTTGTTGTCATTGGTCTGGTGGATAACCTCATCCATCTGCGCCGTCCGTTGTCCCTGTTCCTGCCGCTGTGGTTCGTCATCAACGTTCTGCCTGGTCCGATTCTCCTGGGGTCGGTCTGGCCGCGCGTGCTCTACACGGCGCTCGCCCCGCTGATGATTTGGGGAGCCATGGGGCTGTGGGTCGCCTTCGGCGCGATCCGCAACTGGTTGGACAGTTCCCGCTCACGGCTGGCCGCGCCAGTTTTGCTCCTGTCGCTGGTGACCATTTTTGCCAGTGATTATTTCGTTTTTACTCACCGCATCAACGACCCCGTGGACCGGGTGAAGCGCCGCGAACTGGCCGATTTCAGCGCCGCGGCTGCGGCAAACAGCGACCTGATACTCTATCCTTATTTCCCCGCCCAGAACGACTCGGTGGAACTGGAATGGCACGTCCTCCTCTTTTCGGTCGCCGGCGGACGGAACAGCGGACTGGAAGCCCAAGAGTACTATCAACAGGTTCCCTTCGAGAATCTGTTGCTGAGTCTCTGGCAAAATCGAGACGTCGGCAGTCTCTCGGTTATCTTCGATAAATCAGCCCTGCCGCTGGCAGAAGAACGCCAGAAAGCGATGCAAGTGCTCCTCCGTTGCTACCCAGGCGCAAAACTGGTAGAAAGCGGAAAATTTTTCAATGTGTACCAACTGGACGCTGCGACGTTGACCGCCCCCCTGTGCTACCAGGCGCCCTCCCCAACCGCCATTTCACCGCTGAGCGATGCCATCATCTATGCAAACCAGCCTGTCACCTTTACATGGGCCAGCCCCATCCTGGTCCAGACGAGCGCACTCGTGCGGGTGGAGCAGAAGCAGCCCAACTCCTACTGGATTGAGGCAGAGGACGTCTTTTTGGGCAATGGCTGGTATTCCAGCGCCGAATTCGTCACCGGCTTTACCGGCAATGGATTCTTACTCGATAACTGGCAGTCAGGAGTCAGCGAATACACCTTGACTCTTGAAGAAGGCGGTGAATATGCCGTGTGGGTCCGCTCCTATAAGCGCCGCTACAACGACCAGCAAAATTATCTTGTCATCAACGGCAAGAGCTATCCCTTTGCAGGCGAGAGCAATGCCCTCGATACGTGGGTCTGGGAGCAGGTCGGGACCTTTGACCTGCCCGCCGGTCCGGTGACGCTGGCGATGAGCCGCACCTATGGGCAGGATGAGCAATACAGCGTCTTCATCGACTCGATTTTGCTGACCACCAACCTTGTACAGACACCAGGCGCCGACAGCATCTGGAAAATGGTGGCCGAGGCCGAAGTCAGCGGTGGGGGGGGCCGATTCAACCTGGTGGAAGGGCTTGCACCCGGGCAATATCGCTGGAGTGTGCGAGTTTTTGATGGCAACAAACTGATAGACTCATGGGGAGAACCGGGCATTTCTATGGCCCCGGTAGAATTTACAGTGTTGCCAATCGGAGAAGAACAGAAATAAACGCCAATTCTCTACCGTGGCGGATTCCGCGAATGCTTTGGTAAACCAATCCGCGTAATCCGCGCTATATAATCCGCGACTCTCCTGCAAAAAGGTCTGAACCACAAAGGACACGAAGTACACAAAGGATTTCTGAAAGGCGCAATTGAAAATCTTGAATTTCAGCGCACAATTGTTGAGTCTCCTGCAAAAAGGTGAAAATCGAACCACAAAGACACGGAGACACGAGTAAGTAAATGAAAGGAAACTTTGTGACTCCGTGTCTTCGTGGTGAAACTTCAGGGTTTTTGCAGTGGAGTCATTGTTTGAAAAAACTTCGTGTTCCTTTGTGCCCTTCGTGGTAAAACTGTTTTTGCAGTGGACTCATCCGCGTAATCCGCGCTATGTAATCCGCGTAATCCGCGCTATCAGGAATGCAAGCAACGATGACAAAACGCTTTTTCCCAAAAGCCGCCCAACTTTTGATTGCGCTTGTCCTGCTTCAGGCCGCGTGGTATTTGCTGCGCGCCGGTATGGCACTCCGTTTTTGGGAAACGCTCAATCAATACCAGCCGCGAGGCGGTGCCCTCTACCTGTTCATCAGCGGAGCCGCGTGGGGAGTGGCGGGTGTGTTCACCGGGGCGGCGCTCTGGTTGCGCAAAGCATGGGCGTGGGGAGCCGCAACCGGTTACTTTCTCGCGGCCGAACTCTGGTTCTGGTTCGACCGGCTGGCACTCCAGCAAGCACATGCAAACAACTTGTTTGTCCTGGTTTTACACATTTCTATACTGAGCCTGCTTGCTCTGCTCTTATTTTCACCCACTGTCAGGAACTTCTACCATGGACGAAGATAAACTCATGTACCTGCGTCATCGGCGCGCCCTGATTCAACAGGGCGGAGGGCCAGAACGAATCGATGCCCAGCACAAAAAAGGAAAACTCACGGCCCGCGAACGCATCGAGCACCTTCTTGACCGCGGTTCCTTCCACGAAATTGACGCCTTTGTGGTGAGCCGCGAAATGCCAGGCAACACCCCCGGCGACGGGGTGGTTACTGGCTGGGGCACCATTGACGGTCGCCTGGTCTATGTCTATGCCCAGGATTTCACCGTGATGGGTGGTAGTTTGGGAGAGGCACACGCCGCGAAAATTTGCAAAATTCAAGACATGGCCCTTAAAAACGGCGCGCCGCTCATCGGTTTGAACGATTCGGGCGGAGCGCGCATTCAGGAAGGGGTCGTCTCGCTGGTCGGCTACGCATCCATCTTCCTGCGCAACACGCTGGCATCGGGCGTCATCCCCCAGATTTCGGCGATTCTCGGACCCTGCGCCGGGGGCGCGGTCTATTCGCCGGCGTTGACCGACTTTATCTTCATGGCCAGCGGCACGGCCAACATGTTCGTTACCGGCCCCGATGTGGTAAAAGCCGCTACCCATGAACAAATCAGCGCCGAGGAACTGGGAGGGGCAGCGGTCCATGCCGAAAAATCAGGCGTCTGCCATGTTGTTGCCGCCAGTGAAACCGATCTGCTCTACATGATCCGCAAATTACTGGGTTATCTGCCGCAAAACAACACGGAAGAGCCGCCCTTCGTCCCCAGCGACGATGACCCCTTGCGGCAAGACGCCGACCTCGATACGCTCGTGCCAGAGGATCCATCCAGGCCCTACGACGTCAAAGACATCATTCGCCGCGTGGTGGACAAGCACGACTTCTTCGAAATTCAGGAAAGTTTTGCGCCCAACATTGTGATTGGCTTCGCCCGCCTGGGAGGGCACGCGGTCGGGATTGTGGCCAACCAGCCAGCAGTCCTGGCCGGGGTGCTGGATATTGACGCCAGCGAAAAAGCCGCCCGCTTCGTCCGCACCTGCGACGCGTTCAACATTCCGCTCGTCACGTTTGTAGATGTGCCCGGCTTTATGCCTGGTACAGCCCAGGAACACGCCGGCATCATTCGCTCCGGCGCCAAATTGCTCTACGCGTATTGCGAAGCCACCGTCCCCAAATTGACCGTCATCTTGCGCAAGGCCTACGGTGGCGCCTATATCGTCATGTCGAGCAAAGCCATGCGCGGCGACTTAAACCTGGCCTGGCCGGGAGCCGAAATTGCCGTGATGGGGCCAGAAGGAGCCGTCAACATCATCTACCGCAAAGACCTGGAAAAATCAGAACATCCAGAAGAAGAAAAAGCCCGCCTGACCGCCGAGTATCGGGAAAAACTTGCCAATCCGTACGTGGCTGCCCAGCGCGGTTACCTGGATGACATCATCGAACCCCATGAAACCCGCCCTCGCCTGATCAACGCCCTCGAAATGCTCCGCAACAAACGCGACACCAATCCGCCCAAAAAGCACGGTAACATTCCGCTATAACCATCCCTGCTCGCGATCCTGTGTGACCTGATGTTCAAAAAAATTCTGATTGCCAACCGAGGCGAAATCGCCGTCCGCATCCAGCGCGCCTGCCGCGAACTGGGCATCAAAACGGTCGCCGTTTTCTCTGATGCCGATCGCCAGGCCATGCACGTCCGCTACGCCGACGAGGCATACTACCTCGGCCCCTCCCCCTCCCGCGAATCGTACCTGCGCGGCGACAAACTGATTGACATCGCCCGCAAAAGCGGCGCCGAGGCAATTCACCCCGGCTACGGCTTCCTGGCCGAACGCGCCGACTTTGCCGCCGCCTGCGCCGAGGCCGGCCTGGTCTTCATTGGCCCCAAGCCGTCCTCCATCGCCGCCATGGGCGATAAAGCCACAGCCCGCGCCACGGTTGCCAAAGCAGGCGTGACAATTGTCCCCGGCACAGAAGGCCAGGGCAACCTGCGTGACGAAGAACTGCTCACCCTGGCACCCAAAATCGGCTTTCCGTTGCTCATCAAAGCCACCGCCGGCGGTGGCGGCAAAGGAATGAGAGAAGTCAACAGCCTGGAAGAAATGCCCGAACTGCTCCAATCGGCACGCCGGGAAGCCGAAGCCTCCTTTGGCGATGGCAATGTGTACCTGGAAAAACTCATTGAAGGCGCACACCACATCGAATTCCAGATTCTCGCCGATCAGTGGGGCAATGTCATCCACCTCGGCGAACGCGAATGCTCCATCCAGCGACGTCACCAGAAACTCATTGAAGAATCCCCCTCTCCCTTTCTCGGCAACAACGAGGCGCTTCGCCGCCGGATGGGCGAGGTCGCCGTGCAAGCTGCCCGCTCGGTGGACTACCTCAATACTGGCACAATTGAATTCCTGGTAGATAACAATTACAACTTCTACTTTCTGGAAATGAACACCCGCCTGCAGGTCGAACATCCGGTGACCGAAATGGTTACCGGCATCGACATCGTCGCCGAGCAAATCCGCATCGCTAGCGGATTGCCGCTCAGCCACCGCCAAGAGGACATTCGCTGGCGCGGCGCGGCGATTGAATGCCGCATCAACGCCGAAGACCCCTACAACAACTTTATGCCCTCCGTTGGTCGAATTACGCTCACACAATTCCCAACCGGTCCAGGCGTGCGGGTAGATACAGGGGTGCACGTCGGTTACGAAGTGACCCCTTATTACGACCCTCTCATCGCCAAACTGATCGTCTGGGGAGAAACGCGCACCCAGGCCATTCTCCGTCTCCGCCGCGCCCTGGAAGAATATCGCATCGCCGGCGTACGCACCAACATCCCCTTCCATCAGAGCATGATGGCGTCGTACTCCTTCCTGAGCGGGGCATACAACACGCGCTTCGTCGAAGAACAATTTCCAGGTATAGACGCCGCCGAAAACCGCGAACTTTACCTGGACATCGCCGCCCTGATGGCCACCCTGGTCACCCACCACGAGACAGAACGCCGCTCCCAGATCTACTCGCGTCCTCCTCGCCCCTCCTTGTGGAAATGGGGACTTTTTCCTGAAAGGCCAAAACGATGAAATACATTGCCGAAATAGACGGACTCGAGTTTCCCATTGAAATCCTGGACGAACACCACGTTCGCTTTGGGCAGGAAATCATCGAAGTGGACCTGGCTGCCGTCAGCGGGCAACCGATTTACTCCCTGCTCGTGAACGGCGAATCCTACGAAGGCTACGTTTACCCCGAAGAAGGCTTCCTCCAGGTGCTCTTGATGGGGCAATTTTACTCAGTGCGGGTCATGGACGAACGCGAAAAGCGTCTGCGCACAGCGGGCGCAGCAGTTTCCCCCACAGGCGAATTCACCCTCAAAGCCCCCATGCCCGGCCTGGTCATCGCCGTACCGGTCGAAGAAGGCCAGCAGGTTGAAAAAGGTCAAATTTTAGTCATTCTTGAATCGATGAAAATGCAAAACGAACTGCGCGCCCCGCGCGCCGGTAAAGTGAGCCGCTTACGCGTCAAAGCCGGCGAGAGCGTGGAACAAAAGCAACCGCTGCTCAACATCGTCTAGTCGCGGCGGACCAACCGCTCGCCGACCCACTCTGCCCGCCGGACGCTCGCCTCTTCCCCCAGCAAGGCCGACAACGCTGAAGCAAACGCCTCGGGGCGGCCACTGGTAAAGTACTCCACCCGCCCGTTTCCCGGACCCTCTGCCCGCCAACCGTTTGCAGCCAGCACCCGCTCCACCTGACGCGCCACCGCCGGCGCCGGGTCAATCACCCGCACCTCCGGCCCGACAATTTGCTCAATGAGCGGAATGACAAAAGGATAATGGGTACAGCCCAAAACAACGGTATCAATGCGCTGCGCGAGCATCGGTCGCAGTGATTTCTCCAGGATGGCGCGCGTCGAAGGACCGTCAAGTTCCCCCTGCTCGATTTGCTGCACCAGCCCCGGGCACGTATCCTGCAACAACGTCACACCGCTGGCGAAACGTTCCACCACCGAAGCATACAACTCGCCCTGAAACGTCGCCGGGGTCGCCAGCACGCCCACCACACCCGTTCGCGTCGTTTCTGCCGCGGGTTTGACGGCCGGTTCCATGCCCACAAACGGCACGTGGGGGAAAGTCTCCCGCAGCGAACGAAGCGCCGCTGCAGATGCCGTATTGCAGGCGACAACAATGGCCTTTGCCCCCTGTTCCAGCAGAAATTCCGTAATCGCCTGCGCAAAACGCCGCACTTCTTCGAGCGGGCGAGGGCCATAGGGAACATGCTGCTGGTCAGCGAAATAAATCACCGGTTGAGCGGGCAAACGAGCACGGATCGCCCGCAACACAGACAGCCCCCCCACGCCTGAGTCAAAAACGCCAAGAGCCGGAAACATAGCGTGCAAATTTTACCCTGCTTTTCGCGCCGCGGCGTGCACAAACGCTGCAAACAAGCCGCGAGCATGTTCATAGTTCAGCAGCCATTCCGGATGCCACTGCACCGCCAGCCCAAAAGGATGATCCGTCAGTTCAATCCCCTCAATGAGCGCATCGGGAGCATACGCCACAGGCCGGAGGCCCGTTCCCAGCCGCGAAATTCCCTGATGGTGCAGGCTGTTGACCTCAAAATGCAGTGCCCCCGCAGCACTGGCTAACCGACTTTCGCCAACGACTTCCACCCCATGGGCCAGGTACTCCCGTTCTGTGGCCGAATCGCGGTTGTGTTTGAGAGCGCCAGGGTGCTGATCGGGGACGTGGGTATAAAGCGCCCCGCCCTGGGCAACGTTGATGATCTGCAGGCCACGGCAAATACCGAGAAACGGCTTACCAGTCTGCACTGCCAGGCGGACTAACTCCAACTCGGTCTCATCTCGCTGCTGGTCAACCCCGCCGACCTCAGGATGGGCATCGCCGCCATAATAACGGGGTTCTACGTCGCCCCCGCCCGTGAAGAGAATACCATCGAGACGATCGAATAACGCACGCAGGATTCTCGCCCCCAGACCGGTAGGAATCAGAACCGGCGTTCCTCCAGCAGCAACTACGGCTTCGATATACCGATGCATCAAAGCGCTAATCGGATAGCCGGCTTTATTTTTCTGGTTATAAGTGGTCAAACCAATCAGCGGCGGTTGCATGGACGACTCCA
>DAOTZT010000233.1:0-7441 GCA_034434255.1 Anaerolineales bacterium
GTGTTCTAGCCGAAGGGGGAGTGGGAGTTTTGAGTGTGTCGGAGGATGTGCCAGCCCGGGCGTTCGAGCAGGACCTGGGTTTTGGGGAGAGGCTGGAGGAATGGGACGAAAGGCGGGGGGAGGGGGGAGGCGGTCTGCTGATTGACGTTGGCGGTTTGCGGTTCACAAGCGACGAGAAGCACAAGCAAAAGGACAAGGGCGAGAGAGCGGGAGAAGCAGGACATGAGATCCTCTGAAACCGTCCCTTGAATGATTTGTGAGTCTGCTGCAAAATTTTTTTACCACAAAGGGCACAAAGAAGCACAACGCTTTTCAAACAATTGTGGGCTGAAATTTAAGATTTTCAATTGAGCCTTTTAGAAATCCTTTGTGGTTCAGCCCTTTTTGCAGGAGAGTCATTTGTTATTCAAAGTTTTTGCTCCTCGCCGCGTCCGCGGGCGATAAGTTTGATGGGAGTACCGATGAAGCCATAGGCCTCGCGGAACTTGTTTTCCAGATAGCGCTGGTAGGAAAAGTGGAACAGGTCGGGGTCGTTGACGTGCAGGAGAAAGGTCGGCGGGTCGGTCCGCACCTGGGCGCCGTAGTAGATTTTCAACTGCCGCCCGGCGTGGGTGGGGGCGGGGTGGGTATCCTGGGCTTCTCGCAGCACTTTGTTGAGCATGGAGGTGGGAATGCGTGCCAGACGCTCTTCCTGGACGCGCAGGGCCAGAGGCAGCACCTGGTCCACGCGTTGACCGGTTTTGGCGGAGATGAAAAGAAGCGGGACGTAGTCCATGAAATTGAGTTCACGCCGGATGATTTGGGTGTACTCTTGCATGGTGTAGGTGTCTTTTTCAATTGCGTCCCATTTGTTGACGAGGACAACACAAGATTTCCAGGCATCAAGGATGAATCCGGCGATGTGGGTGTCCTGGTCGGTAATTCCAGCCTGGGCGTCAATCATCAGCAAGACGACGTCGGCGCGTTCGATGGCTTTGAAAGAGCGCAAGACGCTGTATTTTTCCACACCGGGTTCGATCTTGCCGCGTCGGCGGATGCCGGCAGTGTCAATCAAAGTGACGGGGATGCCATTGAATTCAATGCGCGTATCCACGGCGTCGCGCGTCGTGCCAGGAATGGGGCTGACGATTGCCCGCTCCTCGCCGACCAATCGGTTGAGCAAACTTGATTTCCCGGCGTTCGGCTTGCCGACGATAGCGATCTTGACCGACTCATCTTCTTCCTCCTCGCTCGAGGTGGGAGGAAAGGTTGCCGTCAGGGCATCCAGCAGGTCGCCGGTGCCGGTGCCGTGGAGTGCGGAAATCGGATAAGGGTCGCCCAGGCCAAGTTCATAGAACTCCCCGGCCGCCTGGCGTAGTGTGGCGGTTTCACATTTGTTGACGACTACAAAAATGGGCGGCCACGGTTTGCCGTTGACCATTTTTTGGTGGCGGCGCAAAATTTCGGCCACTTCGCGGTCGGGGGGAGTGATGCCTGCCGTCCCATCCGTGAGGAATAGAATGGCATCGGCGTCCTGGATGGCAGCCAGCGCCTGGGAACGAATCTCTTCGATAAACGCAGCCGAATCGACCGAGAGAGGGGTCTTGCCGCCGTGCGTGGGATCGATACCGCCGGTGTCCACGATCGTGAAGGGGTGGTTAAGCCATTCGGCCTCGGCCACGATGCGGTCGCGCGTGGTGCCGGGAGTATCGTCCACAATGGCGAGGCGTTCGCCTGCCAGGCGGTTGAAGAGCGTAGATTTGCCCACGTTGGGGCGGCCAACTAAAGCAACAACAGGTTTCATGGGATTCGCAATTTTCAGGGAGTGCTCTGGGTGATGGTGACCTGCACAGCGCTGGGCAGGATCGATTCGACCCGCAGCCCTTCGACGAGAACGGTCACCGTTGGGGTCAGTTGGTAGGAACCGGCGCCGCGCCCTTTCAGGTCAATGTTGACGAGAATGTCGCTGGCTCGCAGGGTGTTGAGCAGGGGCAAAGGCCCGGAGAGGATGACGTCCACGGTGGCCGGTGAGATTTCTACTTTCAATCCAGGACTCAGGTTGGAGACTGTCACCGGACGGTTGGAGATAGTCGAACTGCCTTCGATGGGGGCAATGCCGACCTTGACAAGGATGTTGGTTTCGCCGACGATGGTGACGTCCGGAGGAAGAACCAGATTGAGGTAGGTTTCGATGTCTTCTTTGGCGCCGCTGAGACTTAGGGGCATGGTTTCGACGTAGCCCGGTAATGATTCAATTAAGTCTGTATTGCCAGAATACACGGTCACGATGGGGGGATAGGCTTCCACGCTTTCCAGCCGGTAACCGCTGGTCGGGCTGCCGGTGGTGACGACTTTTACGACCAGGTCGCGATAGCCGCCGAGTTGAACAACGGGAATGGTCGCCTGGATGCTCTGAGGGGAAAATGTCAATCCATTGATGGGGTTACCGCTGGCATCCAGGGCTGTGATGGGCAAATCGGTTTCGATGCTCACGCGTTCGTTTTGGAGGGTAATGGCAGCCTGGAGCGATGCAACTTGCTTCACCAGCGATTGAGGGCCGAAAAAGTCTACTTTCTGAGGCGTCAAGACGACCTCGCCGATTTGATAGCCAGGGGCCAGTTCGCCGCTCACGACCAGTTGGACCGGCAGGGTGGCGAAGGCGAGCGGCTCCAGCACCAGGTTGACGGTTGAGGGCGTGACCGAGAGGACGCGTACCGGCTGGACGCTGACCTGTACCACGACCTCCAGCCGGTGGGTTCCTGCTGCCAGGCCGGTCATATCCACGATGGCGCGCACAGCGCTTGGGTCAGCGCGGATCTGTTCCCAGACCGAGCGGGGGGCGCGCAGGGTGATCTGGACGCTGCTGGGCAGGCTGGCAGTCTGGACCAGGCTGGCGTCTTGACCAATGAATTCGATCGGGACCGGGGCGGGGAGGGTATCGGTCTCGTCGGGGTCGGCGCTGGTGACAGCGGTCACCCACACGGCGAGGGCCAGGATAAAGGCCAGCAGGAAGGTTCGTAAGTTGGTGGTCAACCAGCGGAGCATGCTTATTCCTCTTTTTTGGGGAAAAGATAGGGGAAGTGCCGCTGGAAGAAATTTCCCTGTCGCTCCTGGGCGGGGGTGAAAAAGGCGGTCAGCACATTCTCAAGGCGTTCAGCATCGAGACGGCGGATCATGCGGCCAGCGTGGGCAATGGAAATGCTGCCGGTCTCTTCGGAGACGACGACGGCGATTGCGTCACTGACTTCAGAAATGCCCAGGGCGGCGCGATGGCGGAGGCCCATTTTCCGTTCGGGGGAACGGGCCAGGATGCCGCTGGCAGAGAGGGGCATCACGCAGGCCGCAGCGGTGATTTTGTTGTCGGCGATGATGACCGCTCCATCGTGCAGGGGAGTGTTGGGGTAGAAGATTTGCATCAGCAGTTCAGGGGTGACTGTTGCTCGAACGATGACTCCGCTGCGCAGGTATTCATCCAGTCGGTCAAAGCGTTCGAGAACGATCAACGCGCCGTGCTGACGAGCCGACAGGCGGCTTGCAGCGGTCACAACAGCCTGGATGGTATGGCGGATGTCTTCGCTGATGGTTTGGGTTGTTGAGCGCATGAAGGTACCGGCGCGGCCGATCCGTTCCAGGGCGCGACGAATTTCGGGTGCAAAAATGACTGGAATGGCAAAAATCAATGCCGGTAGGGCTGTCTTGAGAAGCCACGAAAAGGCTGGTAGTTCTACCAGACTGGTGAGGAGGGCCATGATAACGATGATGAAGACAATGCCCCTCAAGAGCATCATGGCCTGGGTGTCACGGACCAGATACAAAATTGAGAAGAAGGTCAATGTGACCAACAAGATGTCAATAATCCCCAGCCAATCGAGGCGCTGGAAGATGAATAAGAGATCGCTTAGGAATTCGGTCATGAGTTCGAAGACGAGTTGGGGGATTCACCCAATCTCTTGAACAAGCAAAATAATACCCGGGCGCTGGAACGGGAAGAGAACACCCCGGCTTTTGATCGCCTGCTGACGTTTTTACCCCATGTTAAATAGGGCGCAAAACCCGATCCTGGCGCAGTTGTTTGAAAAGAAGAATGGTGTTCGGCGGTTGCGATTCGAGAGCGGCTTCTTGCCAGGCTTGTATTCCGAGTGAAGCAGGGGTTCGCTGAACGTAGCCGAGTTCTTTCCAGAGAGCCTCTTGGCCGGCCATTTTTGGGGGGATGAAGACAAGCGAGGCTTCGCATTGCAATTCTTGCGAGGCGCGTTCGACTTCGCTGAGGAGGGCTTTCAGGGCCTGGGGAGCGGGGACGGACGGGGCAATGTACAGGTCGGTGGTGCGGGCGACCAGATTTTCCACCTGCCAGCCAGCCAAACCGACCAGTTGTGTGCCGGCGAAGAGCAGGAGGAAGGCTTTTTCTCCGAAGGCGGCCATGATGTCACTTTCGGTCATAGGCTGCGCCCCGCCGCTTAAGCGGGTAATGAAGGCAGCGATATTGGCCGAATCACGCGGCCGGCCGCGTTGGACAGAGAATTCGCCTGTCTGGACTGTTTTGGTCGCCGGCATTGTGTCGGTAATCGGCGAGATGGTCTTCCAGGCGGCCACTACCTGTTTCCAGGTGTCTTCGAAGGAACCGTTGTTTTGAATGACGACGTTTGCTGCAGCAATTTTGATTTGCTGGTCTGGCTGGGCATGAATGCGCTGCAAGGCTTCGGCCTCGCTCATGCCGCGTTTTTGCATCAGGCGGGCTTTTTGGGTTGCTTCGCTGGCGTAGGTGACCCAAATGGTATCGCAGGCGTTGGCCAATTTTCCTTCGAGGAGCTTGATGGCCTCAATGACGATGACGCGTTGCGTAGCGCGCCGAATCATCACGTCAATTGCTTTTTCTACGAGGGGGTGGACAATTTTTTCGAGTTGGGCGAGGGCTTCGGGGTCGCTAAAGACGATCCGTCCAAGTTTCGCCCGGTCAATTTCTCCCTGTGGGTCGAGGATAAATTTGCCGAATGCTTCTAACACAGGGGCATAGCCGGGCGCTCCTTTGGCAATGGCGCGGTGTGCCAGGACATCCGCGTCAATGGAATAGGCGCCCAGGTGCTCTAACATGCGTCGTACAACGCTTTTGCCCGTCGCGATGTTCCCGGTTAGACCAATGACGTATTTTCCAGGCCAGTTGCTCACAGTTTCCTCGAAGATGTGGGGATGGATTACTTTCATTTTAGCCCTATGGGGGCAGAATGTCAAAGGAATCAAATGAGTTTCACTGTAAAAACCTTTTTTACCGCAACGGGTACAAAGGAGCAGTTTTTTCAAAAAATTGGGTACTGTATCTTTCGTTCAGGAAATTAAGGTAATTATCTAACAAAGGCTCTATTTGGCAGGACAGAACGTCCGCGAATAGTGCCTCCATTCGTTTATTTGTGGTCAATTCGTGGACGGTTTTCTCAGCAAATTATCAACCCAACTTGTGATGGTAGATTGTTACAAATTCAGAAAATCTTGAACTCCTGTAAAATTCTGTTCTCAAAACCAACACCGGGAGTTCAAGGCATGGTCATTGTACCTCTGGGTAATCTGGTCTTGCAAGAAGTTGAACACGATGCTTCGAATTGTGTCCACGCAAAAGTTGTAAGAAAACAATGAGAATAAAGAGGCAGAACCTGCGGTAAAAATTAGGATAAACCCAATCCTATGCGAGGTTATGCCATGTCAAAGTATAACCCCAAAAACATACAAAGTCTGGCTCAACAGGTCGCAGCTCTATTTATGGAGACGCTGGAAAAAGGCCAGCACGTTGGAGAAATCGAGCAGGGAATGTGCGAACTCTTACAGGAAGTGGGCTGACAGAGTTTACAAATGATTCTGGATGCGCAAGGGGAAACCCAAGAGCGGGAAATTCTCTGTGATTGTGGTGGCGCATTGTATTACGTTGCTCGAAGGCTTGCAACGGTGATAACGGTCTTTGGGCAGGTAACGTATATGGCCTTCTCAAAGTCGCTTGACAAGTCTTGGCTTTTGTGGAGCGACAGAGCGATTTTGGCAAAAAACTGCAAAAACTGATTGCTTCACCAAATTCGCCCCCGCAATCTCGGACTTTGAGAAAACCATACCTCTTTGCCTCGTAGTTTTCTCAAAGTCAAATCTTTCACCGCAGAGCCGCTGAGAACGCAGAGAAAACCACAAAAAATCTCTGCGAACTCTGCGTCTCAGCGGTCAAAATTCTCAATTGCCGTATTTCGTACAGGGCATCCAGGGACTTTGAGAAAACCATACCTCTTTGCCTCGTGGTTTTCTCAAAGTCAACTCTTTCACCGCAGAGCCGCTTAGAACGCAAAGAAAACCACAAAAAATCTCGGCGAACTCTGCGTCTCAGCGGTCAAAATTCTCAATTGCCGTGTTTCGCACAGGGCATCAAGGGACTTTGAGAAAGCCATAGGATAAGAATTACATCTTCTTCCCCTTTTTCTGTGATGGCGTTAAACTATGCCTGTCTGTTTGTATTCAAAAGTCTATCCCCAGAATTTTTGTCAGGAGTGATCCATGCGCATCATCCGTTACCAAACCAGGAATGAGCCTGCCCGCTATGGCTGGCTGCTGGAGGACAAAGTCGGTCCGATTGAAGGCGATCCTTATGGAGAATATCGCCGGCTGGAGGCGACCATCCCACTGGCGGAAGTCCGTCTGCTGGCGCCATCGCAGCCTTCGAAGATTATCTGCATTGGGCGGAATTATGTCGAACATGCCAAAGAGCATCATGTGGAAGTGCCCAAACTGCCGCTCATCTTCTTGAAGCCGCCTTCGGCTATTCTGGATCCAGATGGGGTGATTCTGCTGCCGCCGCAATCACAACAGGTGGAGCATGAGGCGGAACTGGTAGCGGTCATTGGCAAACGGGGACGGAACATCCCGGCGGAAGAGGCGAGCGCCTACGTGTTTGGCTACACAATTGGGAACGATGTCACGGCTCGCGATTTACAACGCAGCGATGGTCAGTGGACGCGCGGCAAAGGCTTTGATACATTCTGTCCCTTTGGCCCCTGGATAGATACCGACTTCGATTCCTCGGATGCGGTGATTACCTGTCGGGTCAACGGTCAATTGCGGCAGATGGCCTCGACGCGGGATATGGTCTTCAACGTGGCGCAATTGGTGGCGTTTATTTCTTCGGTGATGACGCTCGAACCCGGCGATTTGATTTTCACCGGCACGCCGGCAGGGGTGGGCCCACTCAAGCCAGGGGATCGGGTTGAGATTGAAGTTGAGGGACTGGGGAAACTGGTCAACCCGGTCGCCGCTGCGGTGTGATTGTTCGCCTGATTTTTCTGGCTGTCAAAGTCCTGGCCATCGCCAGGGCTTTTTTGTTCCACGGTATGACTCCAATGGGAGATGGCGTTTCTGGGCAAGAGGTTTAGAATAAAAGAGTCTCCTGCAAAAAGGTGAAAATCGAACCACAAAGACACGGAGACACGAGTAAGTA
>DAOTZT010000234.1:0-8009 GCA_034434255.1 Anaerolineales bacterium
GCGAGGGCGTTTTTTGCCCGAAGCAATCTCGTGTTGAACAGGAAAAACCATGCTTTGGGAGACTGCTTCACTCGCAAAAAGCGCTCGTTCGCAGTGACACCCCTGTTTCGAGTGGATGGCTGAATAGTTACGATTTGCTCAATAAAAACAGACAATTTGCATATCAGCAAACTGGGTTTATCAAAATCAGAGTTGATCTGCATTTCTGTGGCTGAACTGAATTACCGATGCTTTTGAAAAAATAAACGAAAGCCGTGGCGATTCGTTTATTCTTCGTCACACATCCTTTGACGGCCCCTCACACCCGAAGCCGTCCCATTTGTTTGTAGCCAGAAGAATCCATCGTTATTTCTTGCTCAGTGTCTTCCAGGTATACACGCCAAGACCTGCCCCGATCAGCAGCAACAAAATCCCCACGATTCCTAACAACGGCGAATTTTGTTTCTCGTCGGGCGTGGCAGTCGCTGTCCGTAACTGCACGCCAAAGTCCACGTAGCGGGTGTCACCGGGGGCGACTTCGACGGCAACATTCAGTGTCGTTGTTGGGTTGTACCCATCGGGGACACCGCCGCTGACCGTGTACGAGCCGGGCTCGAGATTGACAAAGCAGGTGCGCTGGGCATCTTCTGTATCGGGGTCAATGGCAGATGAGGTATTCAGCGTTTGCGAGTACTGCCCATTGCTGCTGGCCACGCTGATTGCTCCCCCCTCAACGCCCATTTCCGTTTCCTGCCGCAGACCGTCGCCGTTTGCATCCAGGTACATGAGCACACAAACGCGCCCGGTTCCTCCCGAGCCGGGCGTAGGAGTCGGTTTTGTTGGCGCTGGAGTTGCCGAAGGTCCCGGCGTCGGAGAGACAACTGCCGGTCCGCCGATGCCAATCAGCAGTTGTTGCCCCTCCCGCAAGTCACAATTTTCGTTCAATTGATTGGTCGTGCGCAGATAATCCACCGAGACGCCCGTCAAAAGCGAAATGCGTAGGCAAGTATCCCCTGCCTGGACGATGTAAATGATGCGTCCATCGGGCAAGGCGGTCGGGGTAGCATATTGTGCCTGTGGGTCTGGCGAGGCTGCCGCGGGCAGTTGCAGCCATAGCAGCGAAACGCTGGCTACGATCAGACAAAGGATAAGCAGTCTCTTTTTCATGTGCGCTCCTGAAAAGATTATATCATCTCGCTGCCTCTCTGGATGCTTCCTGGCGTATAATCGCCCTGTGCACAGGAGGCGATATGACTCTTCAAATCGTAGTAGGTACCCAGTGGGGAGATGAAGGCAAAGGTCGCATTGTAGATTGGTTTTCTGCCGGAGCCGACTACGTGGCTCGTTACAACGGCGGCGACAACGCCGGTCACACCGTGACGGTGGGAAGCCAGGTGTACAAACTGCACCTTGTGCCCTCTGGAATCATCCATCCCCAAGTGATTGCCGTCTTGGGGAATGGCATGGTCATCAACCCCCGCACCTTGCTGGATGAAATAGCCCTGTTACGCCAGGCGGGTGTGGATGTCTCTCCGCGTCGGTTGCGAATTTCCTCTTTTGCCCATCTCATTACGCCTGCCCATCGGGCGCTGGATGCCGCCCTTGAGGCCGCTCGCGGGAAGACCAGCATCGGCACCACCGGTCGCGGCATCGGCCCGGCCTATACCGATAAAGCGGCGCGGCGCGGTCTGCGCATGGGCAACATGCTCGATGCGAACTTTGTCGAACAACTCGGCGAACATCTGGCCGAAGCCAACCGCATGCTGGAATTGCTGGGCGCTCCTCCCCTGGACCCTGAGCCGGTCTGCCGCGAATACGGTCAGTATGCCGCTGCACTCAAGGACTACATCACCGAGACCTCCCGCGAACTCCACAGCGCTCTTCGCGCTGGCAAGACCGTCTTGGCCGAAGGGGCACAGGGGACTCTCCTCGACCTCGATTTTGGCACTTATCCCTTTGTCACGTCTTCCAGCACCATTGCCCCGGGCGCGTTGACCGGCCTCGGGCTGGGGCTGGACGTTGCGGCTGGGGCGCGGGTCATTGGCGTCGTCAAAGCGTTCCAGACCCGGGTCGGCTCTGGACCGTTTCCGACCGAGGTCAGCGGCTCCCTGGCGGAACGCCTGCGGGGAACAGGCGCCCATCCCTGGGATGAGTACGGTACCACCACCGGTCGGCCGCGCCGCGTGGGCTGGCTCGATGTCGTTCTCTTGCGGTATGCGGTTCGGCTGAACGGTTTGAGCGACCTGGCGGTGACCAAACTCGACATCCTCTCTGGCCTGGAGACGGTGCACCTGTGTGTGGCCTATGAGTCGAATGGCCGCCGCCACGAGCACCTGGAAGCCGGCCCGTTTTCCCTGCAAAGTTTCCAGCCGGTTTACGAGGAATTGCCCGGCTGGGCCGAACCGGTTTCTGCCTGCCGCTGCTGGGACGACTTGCCTTCTGCCGCGCGTGCCTATCTCGACCGAATCGCTGACTTGTGTGGCGTGCCGGTGCGCTTCGTTTCGGTTGGCCCCGAACGTGAGCAGATGATTGAGAGATGATATAATCTTTACACTGTACTGAGAATCAGGAGAAAAACATGATTGATATTCGCGTTGAACGGCTGGCAAAAATCCTTGTTGACCATTCTGCCCAAATCAAGCCTGGCGACCGGGTAGCGATCGAAGCGACTATCGCCGCAGAGCCTCTCGTGCGTGCCCTGTATGCAACGATTTTAGAGCGAGGCGGAGAGCCGTACCTCTTGCTCGAACTGCCTGACCAGGACGAAATTTTCTTCCGCGTTGCCAGTGATGAGCAATTGGATGCAGTCCCGATTTTCCGTAAACTGGCCTATGAGCAGTTCCAGAGCCGCATTCGCATTCACTCGGCGACCAATACCCGCGCCCTCTCCGGCGTATTGCCCGCCCGCCAGAAGCGCCGTCAGCGTGCCTTGTCCCCCATCCTCGAGGCGCAAATGCGCCGCGGCGCTGATCGTTCCTTCAAATGGGTGACGACCCTTTTCCCCACCGAGGGGTATGCCATGGAGGCCGAACAAAGCCTGCGTGCGTTCGAAGATTTTGTTTTTCGCGCCTGCCATACTGACCAGGAAGACCCCGTGGCGTATTGGAAGCAGGTGGAAGTCAACCAGCGAGCCATTATCCAGCGCATCGAGGGCCACGATCAGGTTGTGTTGCGTGGCCCCAATGTGGACCTGTCGCTCTCAATTAAGGGCCGCAAGTTCTTGAATGGCGCCGGGATGAATAACATGCCGGATGGCGAAATTTACACCGGCCCGGTGGAAGATTCGGTCAATGGCTGGGTGCGCTTCAGTTACCCCGCGATTTACAACGGCGTGATGGTGGAAGGGGTTGAACTGACCTTTACCGATGGCAAGGTGACCCAAGCGCGTGCCGCCAAGAATCAGGCCATGTTGCTTGAAATGCTCGAATCAGACCCTGGCGCTCGCTATGTCGGCGAGTTTGCCATCGGCACGAACTATGAGATTGACCGCTTCTCCCACAGCATCTTGTTTGATGAGAAAATTGGCGGTTCGTTCCACATGGCCCTGGGGGCTGGCTACCCGGAGACAGGCTCAAAGAACAAAAGCATTATCCACTGGGATATGATTTGTGGCATGAAAGAAGATTCGGAAATCCTGGTCGATGGAGAAGTTATCTATCGCAACGGGCAGTTTATCTTCTGAGTTCCACAAGACAGATCTGAAAAGAACAGAGACCCTGCTGATGCAGGGTCTCTGTGTTATGCAAGCAGGCGCTTCCTACGGCTTGACGTAGATGTTGTACTCAAAAATTTGTTGACCCGCAGGGAAGTCGTAGGTGCCATCGTTGAGGGGTTGTTTGAAGGTCAACGTTGTCACCGCCTGATGTTGACCGCCGACCCAGTCGGTGACGCCAGCCAGGTAAGCCGCGCACTTTTGTCCATCCTGGGAGTCGTAATCCAGGCGCAGGAATTGCTCCAGCGGCACATCCTGACCGTTGAGGGTGAACTTGATGTCCATCTTGCTCAAGTTGTCGTCCAGCGTTGCCTGGTCAGCAGCGCACCACCCCCAGGCCCAAAGCAGGGGCTCAGACTTGTTGAGAGCAACCGTGAACGTAAAGGTCTTGGGAACCTGGAGATAATCATTGGTGGTGTATTGTTCACGCGCTTTGTCTTCGAATTGTTTGAGGCTGGAAAGTTTGGCCTCTGTCTCGGCGGGGGTGAGCAGGGTGGGCTGCTTGGAGGGCGTGATTCCGGCGCCAAGCGGCAGGAGGACGGCACGCTCGCCAAATTGCAGGACCACATCCTCGGTCGAAGAGACGGTCTCGAAGGTCTTCGGGACCCACAGCGTGGGTTGGACGCCGATCCCTTCCAGGAAAATGCTCCCATCGGGCAGCAGGTAGCGGCCGGTGGGGAACTGCATCGAGAAGCCTTCGGGCATGATGAACTGGCCGCGGCTCACCTCACCGAACATGCTGGAGGACGGGAACATGCCGACTACTTCGGCCCCGGGCACCTGACTGAAGCCGTAGGCTTCCTCTTCGCAGGCGCTGGCGCAGGCTTGGCCGACCAGCACAACGATTTTGTCAAAACGATATTGATTCTGGTTGGGCAAAATCTTGTCTCTCAGGCCTTCGGGTTCAAATTGGCCGGTATTCTCGTTGTAATAATAAGCCTGGCCCAGCGGAATCTCCTGATCGGTCAGGAAGCCAGCCAGTCCAAGCGGTGTACCACCGCCGTTATAGCGCATGTCAATGATGATGCCCGGCACTTCAGCCGCTTCGAAGGCCTGCAAGGCACGCTCGAACAGGCGGATGGTCAACTGAATATCATCGGCTTCGGAATAGACGGCGACATACCCAACGCCCGAGTCGAGGATCTTGAACTCTACCGGCAGCAGGTTGTCAGGCGCGCCGTAATAGACCGAGGTGCGGCTAAACGAATCCCGTTCGGCGATGGCTGTCAGGGTAACGGTTTGCGGTTCTCCGCCGGGGTTGATGAATGTGACCGTAGCCTGATCGCCCGGGTGAGCGCGCAGCAGGTAACGCGCTTGCTGGTAGCGGATCAGCCAGTCGGTGGATTGGGGCAATGTCCACGGCACCACCTTGCTGACGGCATCCGCAATCGGCTCACCGTTCCACTCGGTTACCACCGCGCCGACCTGCATGCCGGCCTTTTCGGCGGGTCCGCCGGGGGTCAGGTAAATGTTCACGAAACTGCCGTCATCCAGTTCGCGGATGGCAAAGCCGTACCCGCCTTCGGTGGCTGCGATGAACAGGTCGTACCAGTAGTCACCGCCGTCTATACCCACATGACCGTCTTTGAAGGCCCAGGTCAGGTCGCGCAGAGCAAGGTAGTAGGCTTGCGGGTCTTTATCGGCTTCGGCTTTCTGCACGCGTGGGCGGAGTTCGGCGACCAGAGCGTCGTAATCGGGCTGCTTGCCCTCAATGCCGTTGAAGGCATAATTCTTGCGCAAGAACTCGATTAATTTGTCAAAGGCTTCGGTGTAGGTATCACCAGAGTAATCTTTGACGGCATAGTCCGACGGTTCGGTCAGGACGATTTCGGGTTCTGGCTCTTTTGTGAAGGTGAAGGGCGACTCATTGAGATTGACAATGTTCCAGCCCGCTGGAATAGGAGCCACCGGGTCATCGGCTGTGAACAGAAGATTGTCTTCGCCGAAACCGGTGGGGAAGGACTGATTCCCATCCGGCGCCCAGACGAGCAAAATGCCGCCGTTGATTTCGTCCTCCCGCTCCGGGTCGGAGGTGACCGAGGCAAAGCCGCCTACCCAACCTCGTGAGCGGTCATCTCCTTCCGAGTAAGGGCCGCCATAGACGTTGGGCCAGTAGGCCACGGCAAAAATTTGCACGCCGGTATCGGTTTCACCGTCGTTATCCACATCCGCAAACGTGCCGGTTGGACGAGCAGGCAACTGCAGCATATATTCGGCATGCAAGTTCTCTTCGTCCATCTTCATGAAACCGAGGGTTTGCGATTCGACCGGAATTTCCCATTCTTCATCCCGGATGACGAAGCCGTACATGTCCACGAGAGCAACGGCGTGTTCTTCAAAGATGGCGGTAATGAAAGAATTGGTGAAATCCATTGTCCCCCTGACAAGGTAAGGCTCGTTCTCTGTGGTTGCTTGCGTGGGTTCGACAGTCGGCTTGACGCAGGCTGACAGAATCACTGTCAGAGCAACCAACAGGCTGATAAAATAAGTAAACTTTTTCACGGCATTCTTCTCCTGATTGGATTTGCACTATTATAAACCAATGGAAATTAACTGGCAGATCGAACTTGCAAATGCTCGCCATGCCCGTCAGGAAGGCAATGAAGGCAAGGCCCGCGTCTGTGCCCGCCGGGCGGCGGGTGCTGTGGCTTACGATTTCCTGACCCGGCGCGGCGTGCCTCTCCGGTCGGCCTCTGCCTACGAGGCATTGCAGGCGCTGGTGCGTTTGCCGGGCCTCGATCCAGACCTGCAGTCTGCCGCGGCCCATTTGACTCTGCGCCTCACCGAGGCATTTACCCTGCCAGTGGATGTGGATTTAATTGCCGAAGCCGAATTCCTGATTAACCGACTCACCGCCATGTCTCCTTCCTTCGATGCCCATTCTTCTGAAATCATTTTCTACGGCGTTTCCTGGTGCGGTGATTGCCGCCGGGCGCGCGCTTTCCTCGACCGACACGGGATTCCCTACCGCTACATCGACATTGACCAGGACGAATCTGCCGCAAAACTGGTCGAAAGTCTCAATCATGGTAATCGAAGTGTCCCCACTCTTCTCTGGCCGGATGGTTCCATGCTGGTGGAACCGACGAACGAAGAACTGGCAAAGAAAACAGGCGTCACATCTGCCTGACGCCTGTCGTGGTCACGAACCTGCCTGGCGTTTTTGGCTGATGAGCAAATCGAATAAACCGCGCCCGACCAGGGAGAGTAAAATCCCTAAAGAAAGCAAACTTGCCAGTAAAACAAGCAATTTCCAGGGAGTCGTTGGGGCCTGAACCACTGTTGAGCGCACGGCATGGATGCGGTTACCAACGGTTTGAACAAATTCCGGGCGGGGGACAACAGGTTTTAACAAGTTCGAGAGGCGAGATTCAATCAAGTTTTCTTCCATACGGTTATTCTCCTGTTGAATCAACACTTTCAAGGTAGTTTCGTAACATGAGCAGAGTGCGATGGTAGAGGCTTTTAATGGCCCCTTCGCTTTTTCCCATGATGGCACCAATTTCAGCGTTCGACAGGTGCTCCACAAATTTCAAAATCAGCAAATGTTGACGTTCGGGCGGCAAACGACGAATGACACGTAACAGGGCCTCTTGCTCCTGCGTTTGCACAATGGAAGTCTCTGGAGCCGCCCCTTTGTAAGTCAAGGAAGGAACCTCTGAAAGCGGAATTTCTTGATGCTTGGAACGATCGCGATGCCAGTTAGCGACCAGGTTGTGCGCAATGCGATACAGCCAGGCTGAAAAAGGGACGCCCCGGTCGGTGTAGTGGTGAATATGGTTAAGGGCGCGATAGAAGACCCTTGCGGTCAGGTCTTCGGCGTCATGGACGTTTCCGGTACGGTAGTAGATATAGTTATAAATTCGTTCTACGTACCGTTCGTAGAGAATGCCAAAGGCCTCCTTATCGCCTTGCAAGGCACGCTCGACAATCTCGGCTTCGTTGTTTGTTTCCAGCACTCTTGTCACCTCGATTGCAAGTCTAAATACTTTGACAATGTCAAGTTAAACTCTTGTTCTATAAACTCTACGCATTTTGTCACTGCGAGCAAAGCGAAGCAGTCTCCTGGCTTGCAAGGAGATTGCTTCGTCGCAAAAAAACGCTCCTCGCAATGACAACTATACGAAAAGATGACATTGTCGAAGTACTATTCCTGGTATAAGGTGGATGGCATTTTCTTTGATGAAGCCAGTACCAACTGCGCCAAAGTTTCGTACTACCAGAGCCTGTATAACTACGTCAAAACAAAAGGCGGCCAGGCAAAAGTGGTGCTCAATCCGGGCATCAACACCGGCGAGTGTTACGTCAACGCCAGCGA
>DAOTZT010000235.1:0-2102 GCA_034434255.1 Anaerolineales bacterium
TACTATGAAAAATTGCTCGAGCACAAAAAATTTCCCCTTCGAGTTATTCACTTGTCTGTCTATCTTCGCCCTGGCATTGACCCTGGCCGGGTGCGAGTCACATTTCGATTCGACCCCTGCATCATCCCCCCCAATCACCGTCTCAGACGAGCATTCCCCTGAACCTGAAGCGAACGCGACAGCGACCTCTCCAAAACCGCTTACCCTGACTTCGCCTTCCCCTACCGCTGCTGTTCTCACGCTACCGGCTTCCGAACCGATCAATCCAACGAATTTAAATCAAATTCAGTTGCTGGCAAGCCTCCCTGAAAATCCAGAAAGGGTATATCGAATATCTGCAGACCACAAGTTGTTGTTTGTGGCAGACACACTTGGCGTTGACGTCTTTGATATAGAGACAAAAACCCTGATCAAGCACTTTCCTTTTGGCATCACGTACAATACCGTTCCCTATGGGACAGAACCATCCGGCATAAACGAAAGTCATTTTGCCATTTCTAAAGACGGAGACATTTTTGCAGTCATTGATTTTAAAGGGGTAAAAGTAATCTCGATAGAGGGGAATATCCTCTTTTCTTTGAACATTGAAATGCCTTTTCTCCCGGAGAGTTCGCCGCGAACAGTGACAGACTGTTATAGTCTGGATCTGTCACCAGATGGAAAATATCTGGCGCTTTCTCGATCTACAGGCGACATTGAAATCATTGATTTATCTACAGGGCAAATTCTCGATACGCCGAACTTGCGCGGTAATTCCCCGCGGTTTTCCCCAAGCGGGGAACTGCTGGTGACAATGGACAAAACCCGCCTTTTATTCTGGGAAACAACAAACTGGACGCAAATTCAAGACATTGCCTACAGGGGCTACTGGCCTCTGTTTACCTTTGCCAATGACGAGACGATCCTCCTGCATAACTGGAGTAATTACGTGGAAGTGTGGGATATTCTTCACCACAAAAGAATCAACATGATCAATCTCAACGAGGATCGAGAAAAATTTATCCTGCTCGCCAAACCTCTTGTATCTCCTGACGGAAACCTGTTTGCTGTCTTCTCGAGAGATGCAGAAATACCTTGCTTCGAGTTAAGCCCGGTCACAGTCTCAGTGTTCAACGTGAATGGGGAAAAACTGGCTGAACAGTCCACTCCTTTCGAAGCCAAAAATTGCCAGCCCTATTTTCTTGGCCTGAATTACATATCCTTACCCTTCATTCTGCTCAATAGCGGAGAAATAATTACTGTCTCCCCCCTGCCCACCGACCATGAATGGGCAGATACCTTCCAGCAGGTGGACATCTCTTTCCCTCAAGCCGTAGTTCCGCCCAAGGTGGATTCTTATGTAAAACAAAACTGGGTTGGCTTTGAATCCGAATTCGAACCAGCGCCAAATGGACAATATGTTGCTTTCACCGTAAAAAAAGGTTCAGATACCGCAATGGGGATCTATGACAGCAACTCAGATTCACTCTTGTACTGGGGAAACGCGGCCTTCAGCGCGGGAAGTTTTTCTCCAGACAGTACCATCTTCATCATGACCCGCGCAAATGTACTCACAAGGATTGATTTATCGAGCCAAGATGTAGAGTCAACTCCCCTTTATGAGAATCCCCGCCTGGTGCCCAATGCTCCCCTGGCGATCTCTCCTGACAACCGTATCCTGACTGCTGTGATTGCCAGAGACGCTGTGAGCGAAACCGTGATTTTTCTTGACGCCGAGAATGGCTCCCTGCTTTCTGAATGGTTTGTGGGAAATGACGAAGTAAAAAAGATAAAGTTTTCAGAAGATGGAAAATATGTAATTGTCGCCACGTACGGTGGGTGGATCAATCTCTTGGGCATTTCCCCCTGATCAAAGACGAAAACGGACCAAAGGCCCTGTTGCCAAGAGCAGACAGAGCATCAGAGCCGGGAAGCAGACTTTCGCCGCTCCAACCTTCGCCGATACTGCTCGTGAATCTCGGCGATGTGGTTCACTTTCTCCTCAATGGCAACGTTCAGCCAGTAGGCGCCCTTTTCGGCTGTGGCTAAACTGCCAGCCCCATAGGCGCCGGTGCGGGTGTCGTCCTCCCAGGGTGGATTGGCAATGAGGGCGCCGCCCTCGA
>DAOTZT010000236.1:0-4840 GCA_034434255.1 Anaerolineales bacterium
TGCCACCATCCTCAATTGGAGTGGCAATAAGCATAGCCGTTTCTGGCTTCGGTTGGTAAGGTGCAAAATCTTGCAATCTGAGGCCGTTTTTCACGATTCGCTCGCCAGTTGCACAAAAGTTAGGTTTAATTTACAAAGTATGAATAGTATGTTAATTCATCGTTAAAAAAGGCTTAATACAAACCGCATATTATTCCCTTGTTGCCAATCAAATCCAAACCGAGGAGAATACTATGCGTTCCAAACTTACCCTGCAACTCGTCTCGTTGCTGGTCTTGCTGGCTGTTGTGCTGACTGCCTGCGGACAGGCCGCTGTCCCCGCCCCGTCGAATGTCGATTGGGGTACTGTCAAATCTGCCGCCGATGCGGGCGGGATGGATGCGCTGGTGGCGGCTGCCAAAGCCGAAGGCGAGCTGAACGTCATCGCCCTGCCCGACGACTGGTGCAACTATGGCGAGATGATAAGCACCTTTAGCACCAAGTATGGAATCAAGGTCAATTCCATCAACCCCGAAGCCGGTTCTGCCGATGAATTGCAGGCAATTATCGATAATAAGGGAAACAAAGGCCCGCAGGCTCCCGATGTCATTGACGTTGGCCCCGCCTTTGGCCCGCTTGCCAAAGAACAGGGCTTGCTCGCTCCCTACAAAGTCACCACCTGGGATTCGATTGCTGGCCTGAAAGACCCCGATGGCTACTTCTACACCGATTACAACGGCGTGCTGGTCTTTGAAATCAACCTCGACGTGGTCAAGGATGTGCCGCAGGATTGGGCCGACTTGCTCGACCCGAAATACAAGGGCCAGATTGCCCTGGCTGGCGATCCGCGCTCTTCAAATCAGGCTGCCCAGACCGTGTATGCCGCGGCGATCGCCAACGGCGGCTCGCTCGATAACGTCGAGCCTGGCCTGGAATTCTTCAAGCAACTGAACGCCAATGGTAACCTGTTGCCACTCATCGCCAACACCGGCTCGATCGCCAAAGGCGAGACCCCCATCACTTTCCAGTGGAACTATCTGGCGCTGGCGAACGCCGAAGCGTTCAATGGCAACCCGCCGATCGAGATTGTCTATCCCAAGTCGGTCAACTGGGGCGGGTTCTACCTGCAAGCTATCAGCGCCTATGCCCCGCACCCCGCCGCCGCCCGCTTGTGGGAAGAATTCCTGTACTCTGACGAAGGCCAGGTAATTTGGATGAAGGGCTACTGCGCCCCGGCCCGCCTGGCCGATATGATCCAGCGCGGCGTGGTCCCCGACGACCTGAAAGCCAAACTGCCCGACCCGGCTATCATCAACAGCGCAGTCGTCCCCAGCAGCGACCAACTCAGCGCCGCCCGCGAACTCATCAAGAACCAGTGGGATAGCGTGGTCGGTCTCGACATCAAGTAAGTTCACTTTATCGCCTGTTTCCCGCGTGACCCGGCGCAAGTCGGGTCACGCATCTGCATACTTCCATGAATCTTGCCCCATCCATTTCCCCGCGTAAGCCTGGCTGGCACGAGCATCCGCTTCGGAACTGGCTCGGCCTGCTTCCGTTTTTTGCATTCATCCTGTTTTTCCTCATCATTCCCTCCCTCAACCTGTTCAGCGGCGCGTTCGTCAATCGCAGCGGCGATTTTACGCTGGGCAACATGGCCGTTTTTCGCAATCCCAACGTCATCAAAGCCTACCTCACCAGCCTGCAAGTGAGTTTTTTGACGGCGGCCATTGGCGGCCTGTTCGGGTTTTTCGTGGCCTATGCGGTGACAATAGGCAACGCTCCGCGCTGGATGCGCAGCGTCATCATGACCTTTTCGGGGCTGGCGGCCAACTTTGGCGGCGTGCCGCTGGCTTTTGCCTTCATTGCCACCCTTGGCCGCACCGGATTTATTACCGCCATTCTCAAAGGAATCTGCTTCCCCGGCGCGGAGGGGGTTACAGTCTGTCCATTCAACCCCTACGATAACGGGTTCAGCCTGTACAGCCTGAATGGCCTGGTACTGGCCTATACCTATTTTCAGTTCCCGCTGATGGTGCTGACCATTACCCCGGCGCTGGAAGGGCTGAAGAAGGAGTGGCGCGAAGCCTCGGCCAATTTGGGCGCCTCCCCCTGGCAGTATTGGCGCGATGTGGCCCTGCCTGTCCTGGCCCCTTCCATTTTAGGCGCGACCTTGCTCTTGTTCGGTAACTCGTTTGGGGCTTATGCTACAGCCCAGGCGCTCACCGGTGGCAGCATTCCGTTGGTGACGATTTTCATCGGCCAGCAAATTCGCGGCGATGTGCTGGGCAACCCCAACGAGGGCTATGCCCTGTCGCTGGGAATGGTTGTTATCATGGCCGTAACCATTGTGGCCTATAGCGCCTTGCAGCGCCAGGCCGCGCGGTGGATGAAATCATGAACGCAAAACGCATCAATTGGTGGGCCATTTTCTGGGGTGCGCTCGCCATTCTCTACTTCTTCCTGCCCATGTACGGCACGCTCGATTTTTCCCTGCGCATGAAGCGTGGCGAAATCAGCCTGTTGGCCTATGAAATTGTTTTTGCCGACCCGCGTTTTTGGGAAGGATTCCGCTATTCGACCCTGATGGCCTTAATGACCATTGTCATCAGCGTCCTGGTTTTCGTGCCAACGGTCTATTGGATGCACCTGAAAGTACCGCAAGCCCGGCCGGTGGTGGAAATCATCACCATCCTGCCCTTCATCATCCCGCCCATCGTGTATGTTTTTGGGCTGATTCGCACTTTTTCGCGCCCGCCTCTGCAAATGACCCTCAGCCCCATCACCACCGACCTGCTGATTGTGACTGGTTACGTCGTCATCTCGATGCCTTACATGTTCCGCGCGGTAGATGTGGGCATGCGCGCCATCGATGTGCGTTCCCTGACCGAAGCGGCCCAAAGCCTCGGCTCGAACTGGTTCCAGGTGCTGGCGCATGTCATTGTCCCCAACCTGCGGATCGCGATTTTGAGCGGTGCGCTGATTTGCTTCGCCACCGTAATGGGCGAACTCATCCTGGCAAGCTTCCTGGTGCGCCCTGCCCTGGGGCCTTATATGCAATTATTGGGCCTGACCAAAGCCTACGAACCCGCTGCCCTGGCGATTATCAGTTACGCGCTCACCTGGTTCAGCCTCGGCCTGATTCAACTCGTCAGTCGCAGCGGCACAGCCCAGCAATTGACCGGACGGTAGAACCCCATGACCCATCTCGAACTCATCCATATCCACAAATCCTTTGGCAGCGCGGTGGCCGTTGAAGATTTCAACCTGGCTGTTGCGCAAGGCGAATTTATCTCCTTCCTGGGACCCAGCGGTTGCGGCAAGACCACCACCCTGCGCATGATTGCCGGGTTCGAACTGCCCACTTCCGGCAAAATCGCCATCAATGGAGCCGACCTGACCTACACCCCGCCCAACAAACGTAACGTGGGCATGGTCTTCCAATCCTATGCCCTGTTCCCCAATATGACTGTTGCCCAAAACGTGGGCTACGGGCTGAAAATCGCAGGCAAGACGAAAGCCGAAATCGAGGCGCGCGTGGCCGAAATGCTGGCGCTGATTCAGATGGAAAAATTCGCCGCCCGCTACCCTTACCAGCTCTCCGGCGGGCAGCAGCAACGAGTGGCTCTGGCGCGCGCACTCGCCATCCGCCCGCAGGTGTTACTGCTCGATGAGCCGCTCTCCGCGCTCGATGCCAAAATCCGCCTGGAATTGCGCCAAGAGATTCGCCGCATCCAGCGGCAATTGGGCATTACCACCATTTACGTCACCCACGACCAGGAGGAAGCCCTCTCACTCTCCGACCGGATTGTGGTCATGAGCCAGGGAAGAATCGAGCAGATTGGGACCCCCACCGAAATCTACAACGAACCAGCCACCGAGTTTGTGGCGCAATTTGTTGGACACATCAACCTGCTGCCGGTGGAGGTGATCACTCCCGCCGAGGGCGTGGTGCGGCTGGGGGGGCAGGTCATCCGCGCCGGGCGTTTCGGCCACTTAAACGGCCGGCCAGTGCGGCTGGCGGTGCGCCCCGAGGAGTTGAATCCTGGCTTCGTGGAAGGCCTCAACAACCTGAGCGGACGGGTGGAATCGGTCACCTATCTCGGTTCGATTGTCCGCATCCGCGTCGAAGTAGAAGGCCACTTGCTCGCGCTGGATATGTTCAACGAAAGGCGGCTCAAAATTCCGGCGGTGGGCGATGCGCTCCAGGTGCATTTCCCGGTCGAAGCCTGTTGGTTATTGTAAAAGCGATATTCCCGTTTTGTCGGGCAGACTTTAAGGCTATCTCAATCATGGCGAAAATCCTTCGCAAAAATTCTGAACAAAACCCTGGCGCGCCGCTCGCCTTGTTCGACCTGGATTACACCATCCTGGCTGGTGACAGCGAGGCCATGTGGATCCGTTTCCTTTTCGAGAAGGGGGTGGTCGATAAAGGTTTCCTGATGCGCATTACCGATTATTATCATGCCTACGATAACGGCCATCTGGACATTCACGAATACCAGGCCTTCTTGCTTCGCCCTTTAACTCTTCACCCTCTTTCAAAACTCCATGAATGGCGACTGGGATATCTACAACAGGTGCGGCAGATTGTGCGCCCCAACATCATGCGGCGGGTTAAGCGCTTTCGGATGCTGGGATTCACCCTGTTATTAATTACCGCATCAAACAACTTCATTGCCGAACCGATTGCCAAAATGTTACGTTTTCCCCATCTGATTTGCACGCGCATTAAACCCAACTTTTGTGCAACCAGAAGCGATTCGTTGAAAAACGGCATTGAATCACAAGATTTTGGCTTTGGTTCAGGGGCTTGCGCCTGGTCGCAAGGCTAACACCCGACCTGAAAAGGCACTGCACGCAC
>DAOTZT010000237.1:0-48889 GCA_034434255.1 Anaerolineales bacterium
TGCACACCGCATACCCAATCTCGACCCTGCTCTCGTTTCTTCTCTCTCTGCCCACATCGAACAAACAGATTCTCCCACCAAGCCCAAAAAGAGCCCCTGGCGCAATTTCAAATGCGGCAAAGCCCTATACCCAGCCCCCACTCCCCCCGAAAATTTGAGCCACACCCCATTGTCATCACGTGCAGTGTAACAGATTTAATGCCGCCCTAACGACCTTGTAAGTACTTTGAAAACTGACCGCTGTTCTGCAATCCACACTCTGCATCTGTTTAACCATCCTACAGGCCCATCAAGCGTTCCCAAAGGGGCGGCCCAAGAATTAACAGTCCCACCAAAATAGACGTGAGGGCAGCAATCAGCACTGCGGCAGCACCAACATCTTTGCCGACCTTCGCAAGCGGATGATGCGAGGGGCTGGCCAGGTCCACGACGGCTTCCAGGGCGGTGTTGATAAATTCTGCAGCCCACACAAAAGCAATGGTCAGCAAAAGAATTGCCCAATTCTGGGCCGACAATTTCAACCACAAGGCAACCAGCGTCACCGTGACGGTGGCTAGCGCATGAATCCAGGCATTGCGCTGGGTGCGAATGACATACCACCAGCCATGAAAAGCGTAGCCAAAAGCACGAATGCGGGAGAGAAAGAAATTTCGCATGACAATCACGATGAGCAGGAGAAATAGAAGAGGAAGAAGCAGTTATTCTTCAACAATGTTAACGCGAACGCCAAGTCGTTCCAGAACCTGGGCCTGCATCCCCCACATGCGAGCCTTTTCTTCCGGCTCCGCATGGTCATGGCCGAGAAGATGTAAAACGCCATGGACGGTCAACAATTGAACTTCGGCTTCCAACGAATGACCACGGGCAGAGGCTTGTTCGGCGGCGCGCGGCAGCGAGATGATAATGTCGCCCAGGTAACGGCGGCCCGTTTCGGGGTCTGTTTCGTCCGCGGGGAAGGAAAGGACATCGGTGGGCGCGTCAACGGACAGGAATTCGCGATTGAGGGCGCGAATGTCCTCATCACCGGTCAGAACCACGGTCAGGTCGGCATCGGAAACAGCCGCCAGATCCAGGGTGACCCGGGCAGCCTGTTCAATCAGGGCAGCAGGGAAGTTGGGAAATTTTTCCTGGTCAATGTCAATCATCGTTTGTTCTCTCTTGGTCGGGTAACAGAATCCGAAGAACTCGGTTGTTCACGCGGGTACTCCAGGCGTGGATGATAGGCCACGCGCAGGGTGGAAACAAAAGCCTCCACAATTTCAGCCAGATCGCGCTGGGTGAGAGGGGCATGCTCGAGTTGGCCGTCTTTCTGACGGCTTTCGATAACGCTGCGGACAAGGGCGCGCATTTCTTCGTCATTTTGCGGGCGTTCGGCGCGGGCGCGAGCCTCAACCCCATCTGCAAACATCAATAAAGCAGTTTCTCGCGAGCGAGGGGGCGGACCCGGATAGCGGAATTTGCTCTCGTCCACCTGAGAGACATCCCCCTGGGCCGCCTGGAGGGCGCGGTTGTACTGATAACGAGTCAGCATGGTGCCATGATGTTCGCGGATGAAGTCTTGTAAACGTCGCGGCAGGCGGTATTTACGCGCCAGTTCCAAGCCATCGGTGACATGGCGGATGATGATGGCAGCGCTCTGCTCGGGAGGCAGGTCATCATGGGCGTTGATCTGGTTAGGCGGCTGATTTTCGACAAAGAATAAAGGATTGGCGGCTTTACCGATGTCATGGAACAATGCCCCCACGCGCGTCAACAGCGCGTCAGCATGGATGCGCTCAGCAGCCTGTTCAGCCAGGTTGGCGACCTGGAGACTGTGTTGATAGGTGCCTGGCGCACGTTGCAGGAAATATTTCAAGAGGGGGTTGTCGGGGCGTGAAATTTCCAGCAATTGCATTGGGGTAACGATGCCAAGATAAAGAGCAAGCAGAAATTGCAAGGGCAGGACGATCACCGACGAGGCAATGCCGTATAAGACCGACGAACCCAAAAGCGTGAGCGTGCCGATCCAATCCAGGGAGGTGAAAGCCAGCCGATAGGCTATTACCACCGCCATGCCCGCTCCTGCAACAGCCAACACCGCATAGAAAAAGTGCATGACTCTGCGGCCTTCTCCCAGGGCCAGTACCCCGCACAGGCTGGAGAGAATGTAATAAGGCATCAGGGCAAGCGAATCGGGCATCCCATAGGCAGTGAGGACACTCATCAGCAGGCCAAAGATCATGCCACGTTCCATCCCAAACAAAAGGGACACCAGCAAGGCAAAAGCCGGTACCGGGAACAGGTAAGGCAAAACAGTCCGGTTGGGAATCGTGACCTGGGCTGCAAACAGAAATAGCAGGAACAAAGCCGAGAGCAAGAGCAAACTGCGCAAATCTTTTACGAGGGCAGCCCGCCGCCGGATGAAGTAGAGCAATGTCAGCATGGCCAGAATGGCAACAATGGACGCTGCCCCCGCATAACGATACAACGGCGTGTCCGATTGCACCAGGCCTGCCTGACTGAGGGCTTCGAAGGTGACTTCATCAATAACTTGCCCGCGCAAGACAATCGTCTGCCCTTCCAGATAGGATTGGGTGACCGGTTCAACAGCGTCACGCGCCGCCTGGCGCGCCGCTTCGGTCAATTCTGGGCTGTAGAAACTGTTGGCCGTAATCAGCGGGGAAACCAATTCGACAACCAGCATGGCCTCGTTCTCATTGAGGGTAAAGACAACCATGCCGGGTAAACCCTGCTGGATGGTTTCCACGTCTTCGCTGCGGACAGGGTTGCGCATAATGCGCCCGAGCAGGCTAATGGCCTCATTGCTCACCAGTTGCCAGCGGTCATCGGGCAGAGAGAGGATAAACTCTGCCGTCTCAGTGGAAAATGGCGGATCTCGCAATGAGACCAGATCAGTCACTTTTTGTGCAAGGGGTTTTTCAGGATCGGCGCGCAGGAGGGTAATTTGTTGAAGCAGTCTGCTCAGCATCTCAGTCTGCATGCGACCGATGGCGGGGTCGGGATTTTCATAGACAGGCGCCACTCCCCGCTCCGCCGCGCTGCGCGCCTGTTCGGTCAGCACTTCGCTGATGTAACTGAAATTGCGTGGGGCGCGAAAATCTTGTTCGGCAACATCCCCGACCTTAATCGGCAAACTGTCCTGACGAAGAGACCAGGGCTGAATCAGCGCGATCAGCGACAAAATGGAGGTGAAAATCAGCACCACCAGCGGCCAAAAAGCCCGCTGGGGAGCATTTTTTTGCTCGTTTCCCGGCACAGGCACTAAAGGTCTCACTTTTGCAACAGGCTCCGCACTGCTGCACTGACCCGATCGCCGGGAAGACGTCCAGCCACACGCGGCAAGAGGACTTTCATCACTTTCCCCATGTCGGCGGGACCGGTTGCCCCCACCTCGGCAATCGCTGCTTCTGCCATCGCCTTCAATTCCTCTTCGCTCAAAGCGGCTGGCAGGAACTCCTCCAACACTTTGATTTCAGCCTGGGTGACCGCGACAATGTCAGCACGGTTGGCCCGACTAGCCTCTTCGACCGCTTCGCGACGTGTCTTGAGTTCTTTCTGAATAATCGCCAGAACAGCGGCTTCATCGAGCGTAATTTGCTTATCAATCTCGGCCTGGCGAATGGCGGCCAGCACCATGCGAACCGTCCGCCGGGTCACGTCATCGCCGGCTTTCATCGCAGTTTTAAGAGCGAGTTCGAGTTTTTCTTTGGTAGTCATTTTTTACACCTCACAAAAATCAATCTTTTCCGGAAAAGGCTGTTCCCTGACAAAATTGGGAGATTAATTCAGGCGGCAGTCCTTCTACAGTTTTTTCATATTCTTTTTTTGTCCGTTTAACGGCTGCCGCCAGAGCATAAGCGAACTTTGGCCCTTGTTCCGGTCCATCGAGGTTCATCCAGGCATGCGCGTCGCGCGGTAAAAGCGGCAAGACCATTTTCTTCAGGAAAGGCAGAAAACTCAAGGCTTCGAGTGGATAATACAACTTTCCAGAGCGCAAGGCAGGATGATTGAGTAAGTTTGCATCGAGTGGATCGGTCTCTTCTGGAGATGGCCAGGCACCCTCTGGAAATTGTTCCAGCCAGAGAGAAATGTAATTGCTATGAGCATAGAAGTCTTGTGCAGTGTGCGTCAGGCGACCAAATGCCCAATAGGCCACATCCAGTTCGCCCTGCTCGAGCGCCAGGCGAACAGCAGCCCGATTCTGCTCCATGAATGCCAGGCTCTCGGCAAACGCATTGGCATCGAAGTGGTATTCGTCATGGCCAATTTGACCAGCCAGGGCATCCAGACTTAAATTGGCGACAATAATGCGGGCCAGCGCCGCGGGCGCAAACCGGTCGCCCAGCGCTTGTGCGGTGATCAAACGATGATAGTGCTTGTGCATGCTGCTATTTTAAACCACGCACACGATAGACCTGGACAGGTTGAACCCGGCCCTTGACCATGACCGGTTTCAATTTTTCCGCGTAGATTGCTTCTGCCACAACGGCTTGTGTGTTGGAGTCGATCATAATCTCTTCTGGCCCAGCGATCGTTTCGAGACGCTGCGCCACGTTGACCGTGTCACCGATGGCGGTGTAGTTGAACAATTCATTCGTCCCTACGTTGCCCACCATCACATCGCCTGTGGCAATGCCGATATGGAAGCGCAAATGGTGGAGAGGGTCAGAGAATAAGTGATGGGCTTGGCGGGTGCGCTTCATGATGTTACAGGCGGCGCGCACGGCTCGCAAGGCGTGATCAGGCTGCGGGTCCGGTGCGTTCCAGATGGCCAGAACGCCATCCCCCCAAAATTTATCCAACGTCCCTTCTTCTTCCAGGATAGCCTGCGCAGCCAGGGAAAGGTAGTGATTCAGCACTTTAAAGAGAACTTCTGGATCAGTTTTTTCGCTAAAGGCTGTAAATCCAGAAATATCGGCGAATAAGATCGTAGCCGGCTGACGCGTCCCATCCAGGCGCAGGTGACTGGGGTCCGAGAGCAAACGGTCGCGCACCCGCGGGGCAACCACCCGCCCGAAGGTCTGGCGAATGCGCTCCTGCTCCGCCTGCAATTTGCGGCGTTCGGTCAAATCTTCGAGCACAATGGCTGCACCTTTGGTAGCGAAATAGGCATCGCGCACAGGAGAACAGGAAAGGCGCAAATAAAGTTCACCGCGAGGCGGAATACGTGGACTGACCTCGCGCGAAAGAACGACAGAACCACGCTCAACCGCCTCAGCAGCCACAACATCCAGGTCCGGACAGTAAGGAATGGCTTCTGGCAACTGTTTCCCTACGACATCTTGATAAGACAGTCCCAGGATTTTTTCGGCAGCCCGGTTAAACAGGGTAATTTTATGTTCAATGTCGGTGGTAATGATGCCAGTAGAAATGGATGCAAAAATGTCATCCATTAAGTTTTTCATTTCCAATGTGTTGTCGAGGGTGCGGCGCAAGTTGATGAACAAGCGAGCATTTTCGAGCGCCAGCGACGACTGACTGGCAATCATGTTGAGGAAATCCAGGTCATCACTGTTGTAAGGCTCGCCAGACTGCTTCCGTCCAAGCGCCATGAAGCCAATCAATGCTCCCTCGTAGGGTAAAGGCACAAAAACCGCACAATTTATTTTTGTGAAAGTAGCCGACTCGTTCAAACCACCCGGCAAGGTAGCATCCTCAGGGAAATATTGCGGTTTCCCGGCAGACTGCATCAAACGTACCAGCGGGTCATGCAGGAGGCAATGAGGAAAAGTATTTTCATTCTGCTCATGGGGGACATAAATGGCTCTTTCATCATCATAGAGATAAATCACAAAACGTTCTGGCAGAAAAGCCTGAGACAATTGATCTTTAAGCAAATCCAGAATATTTTCCAAATTTGGAGTCAACACAAGCCGACTCGAAATCGTGTTCATTATCCGGCGATAATCGGCCGGTGAGCGATAGAAAAAGCGGTCAATCAAGCGCTGAATCAGCCGCTGCAAGGGAGTCAGGCCAATGACCAGGGCCAACACATACAGGGCTACCACCAGCGGGTGATCTGCATGAACCGTTTGATTAATCAACAAAGAAATTGACGTTACCAATCCAAAAAAGACCAGAATCGCCGCGGCAGTGGTCAGAAGGTAAGAAAGCAAATTAGCCAGAAGGCGATCAACATCCAGGAGGCGATAACGCAAAACAGCATAAGCAATCGAAAGTGGGAAAACAATCAACAGGGGGAAATAAATCGCCGGCTGAAATTCTTGCGGTTCAATCAATGCGGTGGGCAAGAGGTAGAAAAGCATCATCGGCAGAAAAGCCACCGCCGCCCCAAAAATAATCACCCGGCTCTGCTGGCGAATAATCGGCGAATCGTTGCGGAATAAACGCCACAAAAGTGCCCCCAGAAACACAGCAATCGCCAGGGCCATAAAGAAATAACACGCCTGCCAGGTAGTGATGTACCGCAAGAGCGCCGTGGGATAAACAATTTCATAGAGGGCCGGGATACCAAATGCGAGCGTCAGCACCCACGAAATAAAGCGAAGAACAGGCACGCGTTCTATCAAACGCATCTGTTTTGGGAAAACCAGAGCCAGGTGCAATAACGCACCCGCTGCCATCGGCAAACTGGCCGTCCAAAGCAGAACGGCGTGATGGGTTGTATTCATGTCAAAAAAGGCGCTTGCCGCAATACTGACCGCCCCGGCCATCACAAGCAAAGCCCGTCCGGCCCGGCTGTTCCAGCGCAAACGATAGGCCCACAGGCCAATCACCAGAAAAACCACGCCGACCAGGTAGGGAACGACAAACAGGTTGACAAAGTCCCACAACGGCATGTGAATGGGGAGAATAGAGACAACCCAATAATCACGGGTCTCAGGATTCTCAAAAACGACCTCTACAGGCTCAAAGCCATTCTGTCGCAAAATTGCATTGACCTGGGCCACATTCCACACCGGCTGGCCGTTGATCGCCACCAGCCGATTCGGCCATCGTCCCCCCATCCCTGCATCTGGCCAGTTATCCCCCCGAATAATGCTGACCACGTTATTCGGCTCAAGCAGAACTCCTAAAAATGGCTGATGATAATACCGTATCGCCCAAGCCGGAGTCAGCATCAACAAAACCAGTGCAGTCAGCGCTGTCACAAGTGTGACAATATGAGAGACCCAGTCTCCATGTTCTTTTTCTTCCATAGGCCACCTTCTTTTGTTGACTGTTCAAATTATACGCCCAAACAGGCCATCCTCAACAAAACAGGTATAATTTGTGCATGTCCCCTTTCTATACCCGCACTGGCGATGACGGTCAGACCGGTCTGCTCGGAGAAGGCCGTCTGCCCAAATACCATCCCCGCATCGAGACCCTCGGCACACTCGACGAAGCCTCTGCTGCCATCGGGCTGGCCCGCGCCCTGGCCTCCCAGCCAGAAACAAAGGCTCTCCTGGCGGACATTCAGCGCGACCTGTACGCGCTGATGGCCGAGGTGGCCGCCCCTCCAGAAAACGCCGCCCGCTTCCGGACCCTCGGCCGGGCGCGCCTCGAATGGCTGGAATCCCAAACGGACGCGCTGGAGGCCCATCTCTCCCTGCCGGGCGAATTCATCCTCCCCGGCGACAGCCTGCCGGGGGCGGTCTTCTCGCTGGCGCGCACCATCGTCCGCCGCGCCGAGCGCCGCCTCGCCGAACTGGTGGACAAAGGGGAAGTGAGCAACGATGTCCTGCTCCCCTATCTCAATCGTCTCTCCAGCCTTTGCTTCTTGCTCGAATTGAGCGAGAACCAGTCTGCCGGACAACCGACCTCTCTTGCCAGAAAATGACCGGAACATTCATCAATATCGTCACTGTCCTGTTGGGAGGCTTCCTGGGCCTGCTTTTTGGAGGCCGTGTCCCCGAACGCATTAAACAGACCATCACTGCTGGATTAGGGCTATTCACAGCAGTCATTGGCATCAAGATGTTCTTCGAGACCCAAAATGCGATCATCGTCCTGGGCAGTTTGCTTGTCGGCGGCCTGTTGGGCGAGTGGTGGAAGATCGAGGCGGGTCTGGAATCGGTTGGGAAATGGCTGGAACAGCGCGTTTACCGGAAGCAGGAGACGGGTCCCGCGAGCCGCCGCTCGCTAGACTTCGTGCGCGGTTTCCTGACCGCTTCCCTGCTTTTCTGCGTCGGTCCAATGACCATCCTCGGTTCTATCCAGGACGGTCTGACAGGCAATTACGAACTTCTGGCGATCAAATCTGTTTTGGATGGGTTCGCGGCACTCGCCTTTGCCTCCACGCTCGGAGCAGGGGTGTTGTTTTCGACCCTGGTCATCCTGGTCTATCAGGGTGGCATCAGCCTGCTGGCTGCTCACTTGAACAGCATACTCACCGAGACGATGATTGCTGAAATGACTGCTGCCGGCGGCGTGCTTCTGGTGGGAATTGCCATCAGCAGTTTGCTGGAACTCAAGAAAATCCGGGTGGGGAATTTTCTCCCTGCCCTGGCGCTCGCTCCCATCATTGTCTGGATTGTGGAAAGGCTCCAGTTCTAAAAATAAACATTCTCCCGGCTCCTGCCATCAGGGAACCGGGAGAATATTTTTGGAGGAATTGGATTTCTTACTGACCGCCGAGAAGAGAGTCAATCAGGTTCGAAAGGTCTTGCAAAGAGGGGATGTACTGCGGGCCTGCGCTGCTCTGCGCTTGCTGACCATTGACGAAAATGGACGGCGTGGCATGGATGGACAATTCTGTGCCTGCCGCGACATCTTCTTCAACAATGCTGGCATAGCGGTTCGCCTTGAAGCAGGACTTAAAATCGTCCATATTCAGGCCCAGGCTCTCAGCCATAGCCAAAAGGCGAGCATCCGTATAAGAACCGACATTTTCCCCAAGCCAGTTGGCAAAGAGCAGGTCATGATAATCCCAAAAACGGCCCTGCTCCATGGCACACAAAGCGGCGTTGGCGGCCTGATGGGATTCGCCCGAAGAATTGGAGCCGTCAATAATGGGATAAAAGTGATAGGTATAAAACACCTTCCCGGTAGCCACGTACTTTTCAATGAGGCCCGGCTCAATATTCAGGGAGTAATACAAGCAGCCTGAGCACTGAAAATCTTCCCACACATCGATCTTGACGGGAGCATTGGGATCTCCCATCGTTCGGCCATCCATCTGCACGTCGGCTGGCCGGGGCGCAGCAGTCGCCAGGGACATGGTCGCGTCGCCCTGCGTAAGTTTTAGGGTGGGCAAAATGAGGGCGAATGCAATCAAAAGCGCCCCGCCAGCCACCAATAAGATAACCAGGATCTGATTGCGAATCCGCTCCCGGCGGCGTTTTTCTCGTTCTATCTGCCTCTTACTTTTAGTCATACTCGTTTCTCCTTGTATCAACCATCCTTTGGTCGAAAATAAATTTCACGTCATGCTCAAAAGTGGCTGGATTGTGCCACAAGGGAGGCAGTTTGTCCAGCCTTTCCTGGCAAGAATAGTGCGTACCAAAAGCGCAGAATGGGAAAAACAGTTATCGCTTAAACCAAAGAGAGTTGAAATCTCACTCTGTTACAAGGTTTTCATTCCAGGCCACGACAACCAGCAAGTGCAAAGTGTCTCCAAAGGTTGGCCATCTCCTGCCTGTACAGGAGATGGCCTCATGTTTGTGGCAGGAACGGACTCTGATAGTGCTTATACCAGACAGGGTAACTTTCTTCCCATTTCACACGTGGCGCGCCAGCCAATCAAGCAGGTATTGGAAGACCTGTTCTTTTTCTGGCTCGTTGTGAGTTTCGTGGGTCAGGCCTTCCCAGAGTTTGAGGGTGCAATCCCCTTTGACCGCTGCAGCGAATTCGCGGCTGCCGCGATCATAGGCAATCTGGTCAGCCGTGCCATGCATGAGCAAGATGGGAACCGGGAACTCAGCAGCATGTGCAAACGCCCAGTTGATGGCTTCTAACACCCCACGCGCCATGCCAAAGGTGATTTTGTCATGGACTAGCGGATCTTCCCGATAACGGCGGACAGCTTCAGGGTCGCGTGAAATCGCGCCCGCGTCCAGGCCACTCGGCAGGCCGGAAGAGGGGAGCAAGGCGCCTAAAATTTTTGCCAGCGCCACTTTTGCTTTTTGTTCTTCGAGAGCGGTGCGTAACCCCGGCGACGTGACAATGGCCCCCGCCAGTGCCGGTTTGCGCCGCAAGGCATAGTTCAGTACCAGAATGCCCCCCAGGCTGTGCCCGTAAATAAATTGGGGCTTGCCAGAGAACCAATCTGCCACCTGAGCAAACATTGAGTCGATGTCTTTCATGAAATCTTCGAAAGAACTGGCGTGGCCGCGCTGGCCTCCTGATTTGCCATGACCGCGCAAGTCAAACGCAATCAGAGAGTAACCATTGTCTGTGAGCATTTGGGCAACATGTTCATAGCGCCCACAGTGTTCTCCCAGGCCATGGACCAGGAGAATGACCGCGCGCGGGTCGCCGTCCGTCTCCCAACGACGGCCAAACATGTCCAGTCCATCAAAAGATTTCCAGGTCCATTCATGAGTTTGCATATTTTATGTGCCTCCGTATTTGATTTAAACTGGCAAACAGGCGCTCCAGTTGCCTTACAAGCAATTTCTTGCACGTCCACGCTGAATCCAACCGCCCACAAAAGCGCTGTCTGAACCAGACCGACCGTGACATAACAAATTGGTTTGTCTTCCTGTTGACCATTCGTCGCTACGCTGCAATCATCTACCAGCAGCAGGTCCAGGTCAAGGGTGTGGAGATGGATGTGATCTTTGACTCCACTGCAAAAACCCTGAAGTTTCACCACGAAGACACGGAGTCACAAAGTTTCCTTTCATTTACTTACTCGTGTCTCCGTGCCTTTGTGGTTCGATTTTCACCTTTTTGCAGGAGACTCATCTTTATTACACAAATATCCGGCCACGAGTTCCAGGGCGCCGCGCAGGCGGGGTGGGGGGCAAATGCCGGATGATCTCCATCTTGGCCCTTTCGAAGAAATTGGTCTGATTGGTCAGTTGTTCCCAAACATGTCTGCAGCGTTCTCAACGTTCAACTGTTGTAAATCGGCAAGCGAGAGGCCGACTGTCTCCAGAATAGGTGGCAGGCTTTGGGTGCCTGGACTTGCTGGTCAATCGCATCCAGAAATGCGCGTACGAGGCGAAGGAGAATCACTCTTTCAGGCCTCCAATTTCAAAACGACAATACTTGTCGCCCATGGCAATGCAGTGAGTCTCGCTAATTTCGTATTCCTGGTCGGTTGCCCAACGGACGGCTTCAGTCAGGGAGCCTACGTAAAGGTGACAAACAGGGTGATCGCTGTGGCGTCCCATACAAATCGCGCAGGTGGATTCACAATAGGCAAGGGTATCCCCGTTTTCTTCCAGCCATGCTTCTACCTGCGGGTTGGTCTTTTTGAGGGCATTGATCATGCCGTTAAGCACGAATTTGATGCGGCTTCGAACTGGCATGAGTTTAATCGCCGCCCCTGCCACCCCCATGAGCGAACCCTGTTCCCGGATTCCGTACTGAAAAGAGGCTCGTCCAATCCGGCGCAACATACCTTTTCCGCCCCGGCCATAGAAATCCTCAATGGCTTGATTGAAACGCGCATATTCGACTGTTTTGATAGCAGGATTAGTGTCATCCGGCGGGAAATTACCGATATAACGTTCCAGGCCGACATTACGTAAGACGGCATTGAGGCCATTTTCACCCATTACTTCCTGCGCTGCAGTCAGCGCCTGGCGGACAAGGGCATTGACAATTACTGCATCTTCAGGATTGATCATCTCTTCTCCTTTGAGCAATCATGAAAAACAACAACGATAGACAGGATAACTTTCGCCCGTCTCACGGAAGCCAAAACGCTTATACAGGGAAAGGGAACCCACATTGTCATTTTGGGTATTGACGGTGAAGCGTTGCAAGCCACGTTGAATTGCCTGTTTCATCATGTCAGCCACAAGAGCATAGCCCACTCCTCGTCCCTGGGCTTCGGGAACTACGGCAAGTCTGGCGAGGTGAATGCCAATCGACGTGCGGGTACTGATTTGATAACCGATCAGTTGTTGTTCGGCCTCAGCAACAGTAGCAATCGCAGCCTGGCGATAAGCCAGTTCAAGGGAAGACAGGGAATTTCTCCAGAGAAAATCGAAGGCGCGAGAATCAACTTCGGCGACGGCAGGCAAATCGTAAGGAAACATGCGACGCACGGTGAACGAATGAGGCACAGGCATCGAGTCAATCTGCGGGTACTCACAAGCAAGCATGACGATTTGCTGATGAGTGGTAAAACCGTTTGCCTCGAGGTACGGCACCAGCCAATCTCTCTGGAGAATGGCAGCCGCTACCATGCCTGGAGAATCAGGAAGTTGAGAGCAAGCCGTTTCCCATAGCAAGGGCCAGACTTCACGGTCGCTAAGCAATCCGTTGTTGACGTAGAGTCTGAGCCAGGCAACCTGTGGCGGGTCCGGAGGACAGGCCAGGGCAGCGCGCAGTTCGCCATTCTCTTCTAGCACCAAAAAAGGAGGAACGCCAATCCAATCAAGGACATTGCGCCAGTCGAGGTGACGATGGACATGCCCCGCCCTGGCGATCAAATTCGCCAGGGGTTGATAGTCCACAAAAATCGCCGAGCGGACATTCCTGACCAAATTCATGGGCGGAAAAATAGAATTTTCTTCATCAGGCGCTGCCTGGGCGTGGGGTTTTTGATGCCAGCCAGACCATCCTGCAAGGCAATGACAGCGTTCAAAAATTGCCAGCGGCCCAAATAAAGCATGGAAAGCAACTGCATCACTTCCAGGCGCATCTGGTCTTCACCGGCTTTCTCAAGCGCCTCCGCTGCTTTTTCGTATGCCTGGATGGCCTCCTTGAAGCGTCGCAAGGCCTGGAGCGCAGAAGCGCGATTGGCATACGTGATGCCCAGCCGACGAAAGTCACCAGCCTGCTCGAATGGGCACTCTGTCCCTTCCAGCGCTTCTAAGGCCTGCTTTGGCTCTTTGGCACGCAGCAGAGAGACAGACTGATTGTTTTTCATTTCAGCAGCCATGAGGGCATCACCCTGCTGGCTGTAGGCAGTGGCAGCCTCGGCATAGGCTCGCGCCGCGCCGGGAAAGTCACCGGCCAGATAAGCCTGCCGGGCACGCTGAACAATTGATTGAGGAGAAGAAGAATTCGTGTTCATTTGTTCATTTTAGAAGGAAATTAGAAAGTAATATCCAGGAGATTCTCAGCAAGAGAACGTAATTTTTCAGTGGACATGGTGCTTAATTTCATCGCCAGTTCCAGGTAAGGGAGGTTGACCGGCTTGGTGACAAATTCCTGCACTTCGCGCGGCAATTGAAGAAAAGCAGCGATGGATTTTTGTTCGGTCATCCACAGCCCCACCGGTCCTGTTTTGTCGAGGTAAGTTTCGATTCGGTTGCCAAGAACGTCAGCAAGGACCTCGAGTTCGGGCAGAGGAATTGGTCGTTCTCCCATCTCGTAAGCACGCAAGCGAGAAACGGGAATGCCCGTCTGCTCTGCGACAACCCGCAAGGGAACGCTGACTTGTTCTCGCGATTTTCTGAGCAACGCCCCAATCATCCGTTGGCGAACAGCCACCAGAGCCGGGAGATTGATGTTACTGGTCGGCTCTCGGTCATCGGAACGGGCGTCACGTCCCCAGAAGTGCGCAACAGGCAGAGAAAGAGAGAAAGCAAGAATCTCCAACTCGGGTAAAGAGGGCGCTTTGCGTCCTTCCTCCCAGGCACGCCAGGTTGCCGGGTTTACTCCAATGGCAGCAGCACATTCTGGGATTGTTCTCCGTCGAAATTGGCGAGCATCGCGAATCAACACGCCTAATTTCTTGGTTCTGATAAGAATTTGGGCTTGAGTGCTCATACAAATCCTTCCTGTTATGTCAACGCAGAAACGGCCAGAGAATAGCCACGTAAGTGAGATTATTTTTGACTCTCCTGCAAAAAGGTCTTGAACCACCCAGGGCACGACGTACACAGAGGATTTCTGAAAGGCTCCATTGAATTTCAATGCATACTTCTTTGAAAAAACTTCGTGGTCTTTTGGGCCCTTTGTGGTAACAAGGTTTTTGCAGTGGACTCATTTTTGCTTTTCCAAAACGGCAAGCATCTGCGAGGTGGCCTCTTGAAGGGCAACCCCAACAGAATCGTGGGAATAATGCATGAGGATGGGCTCATGGCGATTATTAGATACCGTAAACGTCCCGCCCATGTAAGGAATGGTGAGACGAACTGGCAATCCAATCGTTTTTTCTACTTCAGCGCGCGTCAATCCTTCGAGGCCTACCGCACGGTTTTGTAGAGCAAAGACTCTCCCAGGGTCTATGCCAAGCCCCTTAAGATACTCCCACACAGAACGGGTGAGAATCGTGGTAGCCAGGTCCGTTCCCAGAATCAGCACAATCAAATCAGCACGCTGGATAATAGGCAAACTGATTTTCGAAAGCGAGCGACCGAGATCTACAAATACGTAGTCATAGGCGGCCAGCATCATCTGTAAAATAGCCGGCACACGGTCTCCTGGTAAATGGTGAGCCGTTTCGGGGTCGGGGCAGCCAGGCATCAGATAAAAGTACCAGCCAGGGATATGGGGCAATTTTTCGCGAAAGTAGGCTGGCGGAATGGTGTCGGAGCGCTGCATGGACAGAGTCACAATATTGAGATTGTCTTCGTAACCAACGATATTTGCAATGGAGCCAAGCGGTAGAACCAGGTCGACCACAGCCACTTTTTTATCTTTCTGGGTACTGCCAAAACACATGGCCAGATTCGCACATAAGGAAGAAGTTCCTGTCCCACCTTTGGCGCTCATAAAGACCAAAAGGCGGCCTTGTTTGGTCACATTTGTCGTTTTATAGAGCAAACGATCCAAAACATTCAACAAGAGGGGGATAGAATTGCTGGATTTAGCAATGTATTCATTGCAGCCTGCGGCCATAAGCATTGAGGATTCTTGCAGGCTGTTGCGCGCCGAAAAGGCAATACAAATGACCGAAGCCGAGCGCTGGTCTTTGTGAATGCGCGATAAAAATTCAAGCGGGGAAAGATCGGGCATGGCAGGTTCAAAGATAATCACAGCCGGACGATCGCGCCAGGCTGAAATCAGGCCTTCTCGCCCTAAGGAGGCGGTGAGGACCTGATAGCCGGCTTTTTGTAGAACGGCTGCCAGATATTTGCGGCTCAATTCATCCTGATCAATCACCAAAACTGGTACTGCCTGATTCACGCTTTCCTCCCCGCTTCATCATCCAACGGTGGCATTAGATAGCCAAAACCAGAACGAGTAACAATATGAACAGGAGTGTGGGTATCTCTCTCGATTTTCTGGCGTAAGCGGGCAATCGTCACCCAAAGAATCTCTTTGTCATCTTTGTATTCGTGCCCCCAAACGCTGGTAAGTAGATCATCTGCCGACAACACTTTGCCAACATTATGTGCGAACTGGAGCAACAAGCGATACTCCGTAGCCGATAAAGAAACCTGTTGATCGCCGCGCCAGACCTCAGCACGGGCAAAATCAATCCGCAAGTCTCCATGGGAGAAAAAGCGCATCTGCCCTGTCTCAGTTAATTGGGCACGACGCAAAACAGCCCGTACTCGCGCTAACAATTCCGTAATCGAGAAAGGTTTGACCAGATAGTCATCAGCGCCCACATCCAGGCCGCGGACGCGGTCGTGTTCTTCGCCCCTGGCTGTCAGGATAATAATCGGCACATTAGAAAATTGCCGGATACGCTGGCAAACTGTGAAACCATCTATCACAGGCATGACAACATCCAGCAGGATCAGATCGGCAGGGGAGGAGGAAAAGAGTTCCAGTGCCGTTCCTCCATCAGATGCAGTTTGGACCTCGTAACCTTCGGTCAGTAAGTTAGCCTCAATAAGGCGCAAATAGCGAGGTTCATCATCCACAACTAAGATTCGAACGGGCATATTCACCTCTCGACATTACGTTCTGCATTCAACGGCAAGGTAATATAAAACGATGACCCTCTATTTGGAACGCTACGAGCGAAGATCTGTCCACCATGGGCCTGGATAATTTGCTTGCAAATAAATAACCCCAAGCCTGTCCCTCGCAGGGGTCCTTTGTTTTCAACCCGATAAAAACGTTCGAAGATGAAAGGAATGTGCTGGGGTGGAATACCGGGGCCCGAATCAGAAAAAACGACTTCCTGAAACTGGTGACGTTGACGCAAAGTAATTTCAATCGGGCTGCCCGGCGCATACTTGATTGCATTTTCAAATAAATTTGTGAATACCTGGCTGAGTCGAACACTATCGGCTTGAATAGGGCGAGTATTTTCCAAATCAAGAACGATCTTCAAATCAGGATAACGCTCCTGGAAGCGTAACGCAACATCCCGAATGATGGCATCCAACCGAACCGGTTGAAAATCCATGGATAAACTCCCCGTTTTCAACCGCGCCGAATCAAGCATGCGATCAATCAAGCGAATAAGATTGTCTGTTTCCTCATCAATGATAGTCAGGAACTCACGCTGTGTCGCCGCATCCCACGTGGTATCTGTGCGCAAGAGAGAAGTGGTATACCCTTTAATAAACCCCAACGGGGTGTGCACTTCATGAGAAATCGTCGCAATGAAATCATCTTGCAATTGCGCCCGATGCCGCGCCAGATCCAGTTGAGAAAGAGCTCCTGCCAACGCCACCTGCTCAAACCCAAAGGCCACCCGACTGGCTGCCAATAGTGCAAACGGCAATTGTTCTTCAGTAAATGCGGGCCCACCAAAGCGGACAAAGACCAGCGCCCCCCGTCCAGAAAGCAATTCAAGGGGAAGGCCCAAGCGGTGTGGCGACTGCGTACGATCACTGACATCAGGACGATTAACATCATCGGTTTGGATCCGTCCTGATGCAATGACCTGATTCGCCATCTCTTCTCCCCAGGAGGCATCGGCCCCTTTACTGCGCCCCCGCCCCACTGCTCGCGCATATACCGCCTCAATCAAGTTGCCTTCTCTTTCTGTCTTATAAATTGCAACGTTATCAAAGACAAAATAAACGCGCAAAGAGACGAACAAAGCATCAAAATACTTGTCGAGATCACCCTTGACAGCAGAAACTCCCAATTGTCCAAGTGCTTCCAATGCTTTTTCATTCATTTCAGCCTCATATCACACCCTGAGACGCCAACAACGGGAAGCGAAATTCGGATCCTTTGCCTTCTTCAGAGATTACATCAAGAATGGAACCATGGGCATTGATAATTTCGCGCACCAGGGCCAACCCCAAACCGGTACCACCGTAACGGCGGGTGGCAGAGCCATTCACTTGATAAAACGGCTCAAAGATGGCATCCAGTTTATCGGCGGGAATACCAATCCCTGTATCGCGCACCGAGACCATAATCAGGTTGTCTGACTCTGGTTGGATGGATAGAACTACTTTCCCTCCCGACGGGGTGAACTTGATTGCATTATCCAGTAATTGCAAAATCACCCAGGAAATTTTCTCTTCATCGGCCTGAACCAGCGGTAAATCAGACGGAATCTCATATTCCAGCGTGATACTGCGATTAGCGGCTTTAACTCGAGAATAACTAATGACATCGCTCGCCACCTTAACCAGATTGACTGATTTCAGGTGCAAAGTCATTTCTCCGCGCGCGGCCTGAGAGAACAGGATTAAACTATCTATCAGACTTTCCAATTGATTGGCCGAGCGCTGACTGACCAGTAAGGCATTTCGCTGTTCTTCATTCAAATCGCCCAAGGCGCCAGTCACAAGTAATTCCAGGTATCCTTTAATGTGCGTCAGCGGTGTTCTTAATTCATGGGAAATATTTGCCAGAAAATTTGTCTTAAGTTGGCTCAATTCCGAAAGTTTCTGCATTGCTTCTTGAAGTTCTGCGGTACGTTCCTGGACACGGCGCTCCAGAAAACGATTGGCATCTTCAAGAGCATTGCGCAACTCAATAATTTGCTTTGTAATTGCATGATCCAACTGACGGCGGTCTATTGCGCCTAACTCAATGAGAGCCTCACCAAGATAAACCTTCCTACCTGACGTTTCTTGTTCTTTTTGATAGGCAAGCGCTTTTTGGAGAGTCTGCTCCGTAATCGTGCCACTTTGTACAAGGTACTCTCCCAATCGAGGAACAAGAACTTCAGGAGTAAGCGGCGTTGTCATAGCAGTTTCTCGGCCTCCCATACCCAATGCCCGCCAACCATCGTGGCAATTGGTTTAATTTCGCGTAATTGTGATACTTCACATTCAAGGGGATCAACTGCCAGCACAATGAGATCGGCCAGGAACCCCGGTTTTAAACGTCCCAGGCGATCTTCCATCTCCGCCGCGTAGGCCGGCCCGATCAGAAAAGCCTCCAAAGCCTGGCGCCGGGTCAGACGCTGTTGCGGGTACCAGCCATTCGGTCCGGGACTGCCATCCGCCCGCTGACGGGTGACAGCCGCATGCAGGCCCCAAAAAGGATTGGGGTGTTCAACCGGAGCATCGGAGCCAAAAGCCAGTTTCGCTCCCTGTTGAATCTGAGTCTGCCACGCATACGCCAGGGCAGCCCGTTCTCCCCATCCCCGTTCGGCCATTTCCATGTCCGATGTCGCATGGATCGGTTGCATGGAAGCAATCACATTCAACTCTGCCACTCGAGGAACCTCCCGAGGATGAAGCAGTTGAAGATGCTCAATGCGATGACGCAAAGCAGGGAATCCATGCTGTCTTTCATAGAGTCTCAACTGCTCGAACGCGTCCAGAACCTGACGATTGGCACGATCGCCAATCGCATGAACAGCCAGGGGCAGATTGGCCTGCGCCGCCCGGCGGCCATACTCGAAAATTGTTTTATCATCCATCAACAGAATACCACAATTTTGGGGCTCGTCAACATACGGTTCCAGCATGGCTGCCGTACGCGGCCCTAAAGCCCCATCTGCAAACAACTTCAAGTGGCCAATGCGCAGCATATCATCTCCCTGGCCACCTTTCAGCCCAAGTTGCAGGAAAATCTCCAGGTCTTCGCGCGGGATGCTTTGTAACACGCGCAAAAACAGACGGCCACGCTGGTGCAGGAGTTGCAAAGCACGAAACGAGACACTGCGGTCGAAGTTATGAACACCCGTCAAGCCCATTTTCCAGAGTTCAGGAATAGAACGAGCCAGCATTTCGGCCAGTTCATCGGGCTGGGGAGCCGGGATAGCCGCCTCTACCAGGCTCATGGCTTTCTCAAAGAGAATGCCGGTCAGGTTACCGCGCGCGTCACGCTGCAAACTGCCTTCCTCAGGATCACGCTGATGCTTCTTGATTTTTGCCAAACGCAAAGCCATGGAATTGGCCCAACCTGCATGCAACGATTTGGCTGTCAGATAAACAGGATTCAGCGGGGCAACCGCATCCAAATCGGCAGCAGTGGGCCAGACCCCACCCCACAGGTTCTGATTCCACCCGTGGCCAACAATCCACTCACCCGGTCGGGCCAGTTTCTCTGTCTCGGCAACTCGGGCCAAAATCTGCTCTTTGGTTGGCAATTCGCAATCAAGTTTTTGTAAACTCAACGTCCAGTGCTCAAGGTGCAAATGGGCATCCGTCAGGCCAGGCATGACGATCAGGCCCCGCATGTTGATTCGTTCCGCCTGCGGATACGCACCCAGCAGTTCCTCGCCGCCCACTGCCAGAATTTTTCCGCCTTCAATGACCAAAGCAGAAACCTGGGAGAAATCTGGATCAAAGGTGTGGATGCGGGCATTGTGCAAAAGCAACATGGGAACCTCAATCGTTCAAAAGACGACCCAACAAGGCCTCTAATTCCTCGTCTGAGTAATAGTGAATGGTGATACTTCCCCCCTTCCGCCCGGCACGCAAAGTGACTTTTGTGCCCAAACTGGCGCGCAGCCGTTCTTCCAGGGCGGTCACCTCCGGCGCTGGTTTGGGGGCAGGTTTCGGAGCGGCCTTCTCACCCGATAATTTGCGCACCAGTTCTTCCGTCTGCCGCACATTGAGTTCCTGAGAAAGGATAGTGCGCAAAACAGCGGTTTGCGCTTCGGGCGTGGGCAAAGCCAGCAAAGCACGAGCATGACCTTCTGAAATCCGGCGCTCAATCAGAGCATTTTTTACCGAATCAGGGAGTTTGAGTAAGCGCAGCGTGTTGGTAACAGCCACCCGGCTGCAACCTACTTTGGCAGCAATTTCCTCATGAGAAAGGCCGAAATCCTCCGCCAGTTGACGATAGGCCTCGGCTTCTTCGAGGACCGAAAGGTCAGAACGTTGCACATTTTCGATGATCGCCAATTCCAGGCGCTGCTGATCGGTGGCCTCGCGCACCATGACCGGTACCGCCGTCAACCCGGCCAGCCTGGCTGCCTGCAAGCGACGCTCGCCCGCAATCAGGAGATAATTCCCCTCCGCGTTGGCCGGCGTGACAATCAACGGTTGTAACACCCCGTGTTCCCGCACAGAGGCCGTCAATTCTTGCAATTCGTCCGCATCCATCACCCGGCGCGGCTGGCGCGGGTTGGGTAAGACTTTTTCGACAGGAACCATCACGATTCCCTTTTCTGCAAGAGCAGTTTCCTCCCCCGGCAACAACGCCCCTAACCCTCGTCCAAGACCCGATTTTGGTGCCATCTTCCTTTCCTCCGTCTTTTCCAAGCGATCATCAACCGGCAGCCTGCTCCTTCAGCAGGCCATCGCCAATCAAAATCTCGCGCGCCAGCGCCTGGTAGGCCTGCGCCGCAAGCGAGGTCGGCGCATACGCCGTTACCGGCAATCCGTAAGAAGGCGCCTCGGCCAGACGAACACTACGAGGAATAATCGTTTTAAACACCTGGTTCTTAAAGTACTTGCGCACTTCATCAACCACATCGCCCGAAAGATGCGTACGGCTATCAAACATGGTCAAAACAACGCCGCGAATCTGCAACTCAGGGAAAACAGCCTGTCGGACGCGCTGGATGGTGCGCGTCAACTCTCCCAACCCCTCCAGCGCCAGGTACTCACACTGGACAGGAATCAAAATGCCATTCCGGGCAGCCGTCAATCCATTGAGGGTCAACAAACCGAGAGAAGGGGGACAATCAATCAAAATATAATCATACCGCTCGATCAAAGCAGCAAGGGCTTGCCGCAACTTTGCCTCGCGGCCTATTTCGTTCACCAGTTCCACCTCAGCCCCCGCCAGCGAGGGGGAGGCAGGCAAAATAGACAAATTGAGACGCGGGTTATACAGCACATGCGCAGAGGCTGGCGCATGCCCCAAAATCACCTCATACGTTCCCCCTTTGATCGTATGCTTATCAATCCCCAGCGAGGAAGTTGCATTCGCCTGGGGATCAACATCCACAATCAAGACGCGCTGTTGCATGCCTGCCAGCGCCGCGGCCAGGTTAATCGCCGTGGTAGTCTTGCCCACTCCACCTTTTTGGTTTGCCAGTGTATAGACTCGACCCACTAGAGAACCTCCACAAGACAAGATTGAATCTCTTCACGCGTGGGAACGCCGGCCAAGCCAACGCGGGTTACCGAGAAAGAAGCCAGATGCGCAGCGAAGCGACCCGCCGCCCAGGGGTCCCGCGTGACGTACAAACGCCAGAAGAACGCCGCAGCGAAAATATCGCCTGCGCCAGTTGCATCTACCTCTTCCTGCACCGGTACGCTAAAGCGACGCGAATCCCCATGCCAGTAAACTCGCGCGCCCGAGGCACCTTCAGTGACCGCCAGCACCGGCGTCAAAGCACTCAGCCGTTCAATTTCTCCTTCGTCGCCCCCCACATCCTCCACACTCAAGACAACCGCCCCGGCTTTCGGAAGCATCTTTTCTGCTTCTGCCCAGGGCACCGGTCGAACACGCCCCTGCTCATCCCAGGCACGCATCCACCCCTGGGGAGTCAGCCCCAAAATCGAACCGCTCCAGGGGACGTTCACCAACAATTTGGCTTCTTGCGCCACCGGTCCCAAATGCACAATTGGAGCACGCCGCCAAATTTCAGGAACATGCGCCAGGGTAATATCCGGCGCAACATGATGCACGAACTGGACCCGGCCCTGAGGGGTATAGAGATTCTCGAAAGTCGTGCTGCGATCCGTGGCTGTGTTCCAGACCTGAATTCCAGGCGGAAAATTCAGAGGCAATTCCTCCCCAAAAACTGTCACCACGCCCACCCGCAACCCCAACGCATGCGCCATCAGGGCACTATAAGCAACCGTTCCACCCAGGCGCTTTTCCTGTGTGGGGAGTAGATCACAAACAAGGTGACCAATAACAAGATAATCTACCGGCTGAAGTGGAAGAACGACAGACATAGGTAAATTATACACTGAGCAACCCCATTACAGGGCAAATGAAGCATCAATGCTACCTGCCAACATCAATGATTGAATGACTCGAGAAAACCTGACCCAAAAGCCAGGAATTCATCCTCTCGTCCTTGCATCCACCATCTTGATTCCCCGCCCTGACACGAATACGAATAAGCAAAATCAAATATCTCCCGAGCCTTCCCCTCTTGCACGTCAGAACATGACGGCGCAGATGGCCGGTCGTGCGTGGGAGGCACACTCCCGCGCAAACGTTGCCTGGCAACCCGCGAGCGGGCAGGCAGTGAAAAAATCAGTCAAACAAGCCCTTCAAGTCTGCAAATGGCGAGGCGTCTTCCCCCCAGCGATGACCACAATCTACGTGATTAAGATTCTCGCCACAGACCTGACAAAGGCCCTTGCAATCAGGACTGCATAAGGGTTGAATCGGAACTTCGAGCAGAGCATACTCGCGCAGCAAGGGTGCCAGGTCAATCTGCCCATCTTCTGGCACAAGCAAGTTCGACTCCGAAAGCGAACGTTTATCGAACGCATACAGGTCGGTGAACGAAAACGTCACCACCTGCATGTACTCGTCCAGGCAACGTACACACTCCAGTATCATCTTGAGCGTAAATGTCCCCTGCAGCAACAAACCCTGCTGGGTGCGTGAAAACGTGGCCACACCGGAAAAATCAGATACCGTCAAATCATCGCCCAGGCGGATTTTATCGTAGTCAAACGTAAAATCACGGGTAAAACCGACTGCTGCACTGATCAAGAAACCAACATTGAGTCGCAAAGGAAAACGCGGATTCGTCATAATCTATGCACCTTCTGGCAGAGCATTCTAGCATACCCAACTGAGCACGTCAAACACTTAGACAAGCCGCTTACAGAGTGCGGTAAAATCTTGTCCTGAAAATTAATTTCGCGAGAATTATTCGCTATGCGCATTAAACAACTTTCCTTACTCATCGTTTTTCTCCTCGCTGCGTGCGGCGCGGACCCGACGCCTGTCACCCCGCAAACCGACCTGGTTGCCACCGCCGTCTCGGCTGCCCTCACCGCCGCCCCTCAGGCGCTTCCCCCCACCCCCTATCCCACCTACACCCCCAACCCCACCCTCGACCTGAGTGGGTTGTTCTGTGAATACAAGTTCTGCATTGGTCACCCGGCCAATTTTCCCCTGTTTGACCTGGAGGCAGCCAATGACTACGCCACCAGTCGCAGCGACTATGCTCAAGGCAATCTCATCGGCTTTAATGAGCAACTCTACATCTTCCTCCTCTGGAGCCAGATCAGCGGACAATTCGATTCTGCGGTCGCCCTCACCTTTGTCCTCGGCCAGGACCTGCCAGCAGACACAATCATTCGCGAAGACATCCATGGCCGGCCTGTTACCTACGTCCCCTTGCTCTCCACCCCCAGCGAAATCCTCCCCTACGGGCTGGCTGCTGCCTGGGAGTGCGGCGACCGCTGGTTCGGCTGGAAAGCCTACAGCGCACAAGAAGATCAACCGCTCAACCTTCTGTGGGAGGCTGTCAGCCATTTCACCTGTCAGGATTGATGGTTAGTCCCCCCGCTTTGATCGTAAAAAGTAAAAAAACGTCCCGCATCGGCCGGATAAAAGCCTGCGGGACGTTGTGTTCAAATGGCACAGCCGGCTCCAGGTCGGTTGATGCCCGAATGGCCGCCAATACCGGCAGAACTCAATTTCCTCTCAAATCCAGTTCTTCCTTGCCGCCCAATTTTTCCTTGATGCGCTCGACCACGACTTCCAGTGCCATCGGCTGGTGAACATAGTCCAGGTCATCTGTATGGATCGTCAGCACAGGACACAGGTCAAACGCATTCAACCATTCTTCGTAGTACGAGTCAAGCAAAGCAAGGTAATCTACCGAAATACCCGTCTCGATATTGCGCGCCCGACGGCGGATGCGCTCCAGCAGCACCGGCACGGGACACTTCAGGTAGATGAGCAAATTAGGGGCAGGCAAAGACTCAACAACCAGGTCAAACAATTTGCGATAGGAGAGGTAATCCCGCTCCGACAGATTCCCCATGTGGTGCAAGGCACGGGCAAAGATATAAGCGTCTTCGTAAATACTGCGATCGAGAATCGCCGAACGCGAATCGTTGACTGCTGCAAGGTATTGATCAGCGCGGTGGCCAAGAAAATAGATTTGCAAATGGAAGGACCAGGCGCGCATATCGGCATAAAAATCGGGCAGGTAGGGATTATCTGCCACCGATTCATAGTCAGTGCGCCAGCCCAGGCGAGCGCCAATGCGCTCGGTAAGAGAAGTTTTGCCTGCGCCGATGTTCCCGGCAACAACCACCAGTCGTTTGCTCATGGACGCTCCTTTCTTGAGAGTTTTATTTTACCCCAATCCTTTTAGCAGGCTCGCTCCTTCCCATGAAATCGGAGATAAACGGAATCTCATGGCCAGGTTATAGGCGTGGGGAGAAAAGCAACCAGGCATAACCTGACCACGAAAAAAAGAAACAGGTGAGACAGCGCTCACCTGTTTCTTGCAGAGTTTTGCTCAGCACTCGCTATAACCGCACGAGTAACACTTCCGGCATCCCTCCTCGTTGACCATCGAGGCTTCGCCGCATTCAGGGCACAAATCGCCCATGTGCAAGGCCGTCTCGGGGGGATGGGTCGCGGAGAAGGGCTGGGGCGCCTCTCCCATCGCGGGAGCAGGCTGAAGGTCTGGCACCGACTCGAGCGAGGGATGAGCAGAACGCGCCACGCCCGTCAGGTACTCATCCAAGACTTGCCCAACCCCATCTGGCAAGGAACGAACACGGTTCGGGCCGAAGCCCAGGGTCCGGCTCCCGCCAATTCCAGAAAGTTGCCGTACGACTTCTGCCAGGCGGTCACGGGGAGGAATGGGCGAGGCCAGGCGAAGGATGTAGGAGATGAGCCGTCCAATGGCTTCTGAAACAGCCGCTGTCTCAGAACCGGCTTTGGCGGTATTGATAAAGACTTCAAAGGGCTGCCCACCGCCATTTTCATTGATGGTGATAAAGGCTTTGCCGAGCGGCGTCTCGATCCGATAGGTGCGGCCCGACAACTGACGCGGGCGCGGTTTTTTGCTGGCGTGCCAGGCCGCCAGTTGGGTGGCGATTTCAGTTTCTGAGACAGGTTTGGCTTCGGCATGGCCGCCAAAAGGCAGAACGACCGGTACAGGAGCCGCAGACGGTTGCTTCTTTTCGGCAGTGGCTTTGGTCTCCAAAACAACCTTTTCCCTTGAACCGGTAACATAGACGGTGATTCCTTTGCAGCCCAGTTCCCAGGCCAGCAGATACGCCTTGGCTACATCATCAACCGTTGCTCCGGCAGGGAAATTAATGGTCTTGGACAGAGAGTTGTCTACAAACCGTTGCAGGGCCGCTTGCATGCGGACATGTTCTTCGGCAGTGATGTCGCTGGCAACGACAAAGACATTGCGGATGGCTTCAGGCACTTCGGGAATGTCCTGGCAGGTGCCGTGTTTCATGACTCGTTCAAAAATTGCCTGGCGAGCCTCTTGCGGAATGCCGGCTTTTTCAAGCGCCTGTTCGAAACGGGGACTGGCATAGGTCAACTGAAGATCTTTGCCATTGTCATTGACATGGCGAATGTAAGCCAAAGCAAATACGGGTTCGCAGCCATACCCTTCACAACCGGCTACGGTGGCAATGGTGCCGGTCGGGGCAACGGTCGTTTGGGCCGCATTGCGAATGCCAAACGTCCGAATCCCTTCTACGATTTCATTCCAATCCACAGCAGGGCGACCCCAGTCGTGTTCGTAAGGCACCATGGGAGTGGGCGGCTGCCAGGTCATCTTTTCAGGATCATAGATGCTTCCCCGGATAGCCGGGAAGGGGCCACGCTCGCGCGCCAGTTGAATGCTCGTGCGCATGGCATGGTAACGGACAAATTCCATCACCTGCGAACCGAATTCCTGTCCCTCTAACGATCCATAGCGGACGCCGACATGGTACATCAAATCGGCCAGGCCCATAATTCCTAACCCAACCCGACGGGCGCGGTGCGCCGATTCTTTGAGTTGCGGCACTGCAGGCACATAGGCGTTGACTTCGACAACGTTATCGAGAAAACGCACAGCCAGTTCCACACTGCGACGCAATTCTTCCCAATCCACCTGACCATTGGGCGCACAATGTTCGGCCAGATTGACCGACCCGAGGCAACAATTTTCATACGGGCCCAGCCATTGTTCGCCGCAAGGATTCGTGGCTTCGAGAGGGTAGAGGTGAGGAACGGGGTTAGACCGGTTTGCCGCGTCCAGGAAAAGCACTCCTGGCTCGCCATTATGATGTGCCTGGCGCACAATTTTGTCGAACAATTCACGGGCCCGAACTTTCTTATAGACTCGAATCGGGATGCCGGCAGCCTCTGCCTGTTCCAGGGTGCCGCGGAAGCCGCGGTACAAAGGAGAGGTCACGTCGGGGAAACGCAATTCCCACTCTGCATCTTCTTTCACAGCCTGCATGAAGGCATCGGTGATACCGACAGAGATATTGAAGTTGCTGATATTGCCTTCTTGATCTTTACAGGTGATAAATTCTTCAATGTCCGGATGATCCACTCGCAAGACCGCCATATTGGCGCCGCGGCGTGTCCCACCCTGGGCAATCTCCCCAAAGGCATGATCATACACGCGTAAAAATCCGACCGGACCGGTGGCCTGGCCAGCCGACGATTTGACGAGCGCCCCCTTTGGCCGTAGTCGCGAAAACGAAAAGCCGTTGCCGCCGCCTGTTTGCTGAATCAGCGCGGCGTCTCGCAAGGTTTGGAAAATCCCTGCCGAATCACGTCCCATGTCATCGTTGATGGGCAGGACAAAGCAAGCAGCCAACTGCCCCAAGGGTGTCCCGGCGCCGGTAAATGTTGGAGAATTCGGGAAAAACTTGCGGGAAGTGAGGAGAAGATAGAATTGTCGCGCCAGCGTCATCACCTCCCCATTCCATGCTTTTTCAGCCAGGGCAATATGATAAGCCACCCGCCAGAACATCTCCTCGGGCGTCTCAGTCGGCTGACCGTCATCGCCGCGACGTATGTAGCGTCGCACAAGGACCTGGCGAGCATTTTCTGTTAAGACCACAGGGGGTAAATCAGGCGGCAAAGGCGGGGTAGAAAAATTTTCAGCATGGACAGAACGAGCAGGTGATTTCATAAGCGACTAACTCCTGAAAAGTAATTTTTGGGATACCAGCAATGTAAGGCGTTTGATGCACAACTGGAAATGGCTGAGCATTTCGCACAATTTACTTTTTCTCCAGCAACAGACGGTCAATCTCGTTTCGGAGAGCATGCAAATCGTCGAGGCGAAGGTAGACGATGGCGTAGCGAATATAGGCAATCTGATCCAGTTCTTTTAAGCCCTTAATGACCAGATCCCCCACAACGCGAGAGGAAACCTCTGCCTTGCCGAGACGCTGTAATTCCACTTCCACCTGCCCAATGAGGCGCTCAATATCTTCTGCCGATACAGGACGTTTCGCGCAGGCAATCCGAATGCCGCGCTCCAGTTTCTGGCGGTCAAATTCTTCGCGGGCGCCATCTTGTTTGATAATCAACGGCGTTGCCAGAAGAGGCCGCTCATAACTGCTGAAACGCTGCTTGCATCGCAGACATTCCCGCCGCCGTCGAATTCCGCCATGGCTATCATGTGAAGTGTCAATGACTTTTGTATCATGGTACTGGCAATAAGGGCAACGCATCTTTACCTCAAAAATAGAACAAATGTAGCCGCCACATATTGGGTTTTTATCCATTACACCCCCTAGATGTGGCGAAAGTAGCAAAATTCTAACATAATTGAAGTGGGTGAGCAAGAGGACAAACGGGGGATTTTCCTTAAAAGTTTCGAAACGTTATTAGATAATCATTGCTTTCACCCCAAAAATCCAGTATAGTATTTGAAATTGTCCCTTGTCGACATTGAAGACCAATGAATAAGACAAATATTTTGGCCCAAATTCGTCATTTTGTGACATCATACCTGGCGAGCAGTGAAAAAGAACGCCAGATTATGATTCTTGAATCAACCATTGTGCTCCTGAGCATATTCTCTCTTCCCTTACTGATTGCCTATATGGCGATGGGCCATGAGCACGCAATCTATGCTTTAGTCATTGCAAATCTCGGTTTGCTTGGAGCATGGATTCTGGTAAGACAGGGGCATACCACCCTGGTAGCAAACAGCCTGCCCATTCTTCTCATCGCAACTGTTACGTATACTGCCACACAGAAACACGGAATTCACGACACAATTCTACTGTCTTTTCCCATGATTGTAGCAGTCGGGGGACTGGTACAAAAAAAACATGGACTGTTCCTGCTGGCAAGCCTGGAAATTTGTTGTGTTTGGTTGATTTATTTACTGGAACTCAATGGGCACATTTCGCCAGGATTAGCCGGTTACACAACTCCATCCGTGAATGAACCCATCATCATAACAATTCTGCTCTGGCTGACCGCAGTTTTCATTTACTTTACAACAAGCAGCCTGATGCACAGTTTGCAATCGATTCAATCCAGCGAAAGCGCTCTGATCAAGGCAAACAAAGACCTTGAAGAATATGCCTCTATTTTGAAAAAACGCACAGAACACCTCCTGACCGGTGCACGTGTTTCACGGGCTGCCACGAGCATCCTCGAGCCAAACGAACTCAGCCAGCAAGTCGTAGACATGGTCTGTGAGCGATTTGAGTTGTATTATGTGGGTCTATTTCTGGTTGACGCCACAAAAAAATGGGCTGTTCTGCGGGCTGGCACGGGCGAGGCAGGAAGACAAATGCTTGCCAGTGGTCATAAACTGAGAATCGGGAACACATCCATGATTGGGTGGTGCATTGCCAACCAGAAAGCGCGCATTGCCCTCGATGTCGGGCAAGAGGCCGTACGTTTTGACAATCCCTTACTGCCGCGCACCCGTTCCGAACTGGCTCTGCCCCTCATCAGTCGCGGCGAAGTGATCGGTGCCTTGAGCATACAAAGCGACCAGGAAGCGGCTTTCACCGAAGAGGACATCGTCTCGTTCCAGACCATGGCCGACCATCTGGCAAACGCCATTCAAAACGCTCAACTTTATGACCAGTTGCAAAAAGAATTGAAACAGCGCCGGCATGCTGAGAACGAAGTGCGCAAACTGAATAAGGAGTTAGAGAATCGTGTTGCAGAACGGACAAAAGAACTGCAAGCCGCAAATGAGCGCTTGACCACCCTCAGCCGCCTGAAGGATGAGTTTGTTGCCAATGTTTCGCACGAATTACGCACCCCGATTACCAGCATCATGCTTTATCACAGTTTGATTGAAAAGAGTCCCGAACAGGCGCGTCTTTATATTTCCTCCCTCAAACGGGAGACGCAACGTCTGGCGCACTTGATTGAAGACCTTCTTTATCTTTCCCGTCTTGAACAGGGACGCATTAACTTCAACCCAGACACAATCGACATCAATAAAATTTTGCGCGACTACGTCACCGACCGCGAGCCGATGGCCCAGCAACGGCAATTGGATCTGGTTTTGGAAACAGATCCGTCTCTGCCCACCATTCGCGCAGACGAACAAATGATTGGTCAGGTGGTGAGCATTCTCTTGACCAATGCCATGAACTACACTCCTGCCCCGGGCAAAATTACCATCCGCTCCACCATCAAGCAGGAGGAGAAACAGACATGGGTCGGTTTCAGCGTACAAGATACGGGTCTGGGGTTGGCGCCAGAAGATAAAGAACGGCTGTTTGAGCGCTTCTTCCGCGGCAAAGCCGGACGCGAGTCGGCTGCCCCCGGGACCGGCCTGGGGCTGGCGATTGCCAAAGAAATCATGGACAGGCACGGAGGCCGAATTGAGGTCCAGAGCGAGGGGCCAGGCAAGGGAGCCTGTTTTTCGGTCTGGCTGCCGTTAGCAGGTTAGTCTAATCGTTTGGCTTCCTGCCAGAGGGCTTCCATCTCTTCCAGCGTCATTTGCGATAGTTTCACTTGTTTTTTTCTGGCTGCCTGCTCAATGTAGGCAAAGCGGCGCTTGAAACGGGCGTTGGACTCACGCAAGGCCGACTCGGCATCCACCTTTTTCCAGCGTGCCAGGTTGACCAGGGCAAAAAACAGGTCACCCAGTTCAGCAGCCACTTCTTCCTGATTAGAAGCACGGCGGATTTCTTGCACCTCTTCGGCAATTTTATCCAGCACCCCCTGAATATCAGGCCAATCGAAGCCAACCCGCGCGGCGCGTTCCTGATAGGCTTGTGCCTGGCTTAAGGCCGGGAGAGCCAGCGGAACACCATCCAGCATCCCTTTTTCCGCCGCGCCGTTGTCAGAGCGCTCATTTTCCTTCAGTTTTTCCCAATTTTTCAATACATCCGAGACGCCGTCCACCTGTACATCTCCGAACACGTGCGGATGACGACGCACGATCTTGGTATAAATGCCCCGCAGGACATCGGCCATTGTAAAATCGCCTTCTTCAAAGGCTATCTGTGCATGGAGCACAATCTGGAGCAATAAATCACCCAGTTCTTCTTGCATGGCAGCAGGATCGCCAGAGTCCAGTGCGATCAGGGCTTCGTAAGATTCTTCCAGCAAATGGGAACGCAGCGAGGCGTGAGTCTGTTCCCGATCCCAGGGACAGCCATCTGGGGCACGCAGATGCGCCACAATTTCCTGGAATGCCTCAAAAGAAGTCCCTTCTCCCAAAGGGGGAACGTAGAGAGCACTGAGCAAACCAAGATGCTTCGAGCGGTCTATCTCGTAAAGGGCGATCTCCTCAACAACTTGTTGCTGCGTCCCGGCTGCATGGACCAGAAAGACGCGATGTTCATCTGGATAGACCGTGTTGAGTGTCATCTTGACTTCAGCAGCCACGATTTGGGAGTAGATTTGGGCAATCAGGACCGGGACATCGGGGGGAAAAGACGGTACATGCGCCTCGCTGAGTTCAATCGCATCAACGAGAGAGAGCCGGGGATACGGATCAAGCCCAAGCGCAGCAAAAACGGGCTCCAGAAAAGAGACCCCGCTGACAACATGAAGAGGCAAGCCCAGGGTTGAGGCGCGTTTGGCAATTTCAGGGCAAGTCGCCTCGGCGACAAACGGGTCACCAGGAACAGCATAAACCACACCCTGAGGACGTTGGCCAAGTTCGAGAATTTTTTCCACGATGGCAGCATACACAGCCTCAAACGTCTCGCCAGTTTCGTAAAGAGGATCAAAGGAGTGAAGATCAAGGTGCGGCGGCAAAGCAGCCACTGTCGGATGTTGGTTGGTGCGCAGCCAGATTTCCTGAGCAGCAGTCAAGACATCCCAGGCTTCGCGGGTCAATTTTGCTGCATCGCCGGGGCCAAGTCCAAGAAGGGTGATACCAGGCATGAGGGCTTCCTTTTTATGAATTTACTCTCGTGTTTTCATGGAAGAGAGCAGAAAATTTAAGTCTCACCGCCAAGACACAGAGTACCCAGCGGTGGTATTACGGAGAACTCTGCACTCCCGGCGTCTCTGCGGCGAGTTTTTAGAGCAGTGATTAAAGCAAAACGTAATGCGTGCTGCGCAAGAGGAAAGCCCCATCGTTTGACGCACGCATTACGTTTTTGAGAACAAGCAAAGGATTAGCGTTTGGTGTAGGTCGGAGCCTTGCGGGCACGCTTGAGGCCGGGCTTCTTGCGTTCTTTAGCGCGGGCATCGCGAGTCAGGAGCCCCGACTTGCGAAGCGTCGGCAGCAAAGCGGGATCCATTTTTACCAGCGCGCGCGCCAGGCCGAGTTTAACGGCATCCGTCTGGCCGGTTACGCCACCGCCACGCACCACTACGGTCACGTCATAGGTGCTATTCGCCTGCCCAATGGCTTTAAAGGGCATCATCACAGCATCCAGATCACCCAGGCGAGTAAAGTAGGCGGCGCCATCTTTACCGTTGACGATAAAGCGGCCCGAACCAGGCATTACGCGTACACGCGCCACGGCTTCCTTACGACGTCCAACACCTTCAAAATATTGCACAGACATGGGTTCCTGCTCCTTTATGCAACCTGCTGCGGATTCTGAGCCTGATGCGGATGTTCAGGGCCAGCATAGACTTTGAGATTTTTGAGAATGTGGCGGCCCATGCGGTTATGAGGCAGCATGCCCCATACGGCAGCACGAATCACACGATCAGGATGGGTTTGAAGTTGGTCGCGCAGGCTGACAGATTTCAAGCCACCCGGATAACCGGAGTGATGATAATACTTCTTTGTGGTCAGTTTGGTGCTGGTCTTGGTACCCGTGACGGTAACTTTTTGAGCGTTGATGACGATGACGTAATCACCCAGTTCTACACCGGGGGTAAAGGTCGGCTTGTGTTTGCCCAGCAAAAGCGCGGCAATTTTGGTCGCCAAACGGCCAAGATTCTGGCCTTCGGCATCCACCACAAGCCATTTACGTTCAATCTCAGCAGCCTTAGGATAGTAAGATTTGTACACTTTCTTCTCTCCAGACATTCAGACTAATTCAACCAGATTATCGTACTTGACTTCGACAAGGCTCAGTCCATTAGGCGGAGCCAATCCGCCAGGAAGAGATGGGTGCGTCTCTTCGCGAACCGGTGAACCGGCATCGAGCGTCCAGGCAAGACTTTCAACCGGCAAACGCCCCTGCCCTACAGCCACTTGCAAATAGACCAGGCGCCGGATCATCCGATAGAGAAAGGCATTGGCCTCAATTTCAAAAAGCCATTCGTCTCCATCGGTCTGCCAGGAGGCTGCGTAAACGGTGCGCACGGTGCTGCCTCTGGGAGTGGTCGGGGAACCGAAGGCGGCGAAATCGTGCGTGCCCAGCCACAGGTTGGCGAGAGCAGTCAAATCATTGACCGGCGGCCAAACGCGCCAGGCATATCGTTCACGTAACGGATGACGTTCTTCCTGGCAGAACAGGCGATAGCAATAACGGCGCGAGCGAGCATCGAAACGGGGATGAAACGCATCGTTCACTTGCTGCGCCCGCCAGACCGCCACATCGCCCGGCAGGTTAGCGTTCAGGGCTTTGACGAGATCGGTAGGACTGTGTCCCCAGTCAAGGTCGAAGGCCGCTACCTGTCCGCTGGCATGGACGCCCGTGTCAGTGCGCCCGGCCAGCAAAACAGATTGCCCCTTCCAACCGATTTTTCGCAAGGCCCGCTCAAGTTCACTTTGGACCGTGCGCGCCTTCCCCTGACGCTGGCTTCCGTAGAAGTCAGTGCCGTCGTAAGCAAGGATAATCTGGTAACGTGCCATTGCAGAGATGAGAAGCAGAAGGGAATCTGCTCTTCTCTACGGACTACTCTTCAACCAACTCGAGCAAAACCATTTCGGCTTTATCGCCAAAGCGGGGACCGAGTTTGAGAACACGGGTATAACCGCCGTTGCGCTCGGCAAAACGAGGGGCAATTTCGTCAAATAATTTCTTGATGACCTCGTTGCTATTGTTTCCCAACTCGGCAGCGACCAGACGACGGGCAGCCACCTTGGCGGCATCATCCGCTTTTGCCGAATTGCGAGCAATGGTGATCATATGCTCCGCCATACCGCGAATAGCAGCAGCCTTGGCTTCGGTGGTGCGGATGCGCTCATGGGTGAAGAATTGCTTGATCAAGTTCCGGCGCAAAGCGATGCGCGCAGACTTGGTACGATTGAGTTTATATCCTGCTACTTGGTGTCGCATTGCTAAATTACTCCAACTCTTTCTTGATATCGTCTTTCAAAAAGCCTTTTTCCCGCATGCGCGTACGCAGTTCATCCAGGCTTTTTTCGCCGAAATTGCGGATGGACATCACAGCATTATCGCCCTTCTCAAGCAACTCGAGCACGTCGCCAACCGTTGTGATACCGGTTCGCTTGAGCGAGTTGAAGACGCGCACCGACAGGTCCAGCGCTTCAACGGGGGTTTCTGCGATTTCGCTGCTCAATTTAACGCCGCCGACTTCTTTCTCTACGGCCACCGTCAGCATTTCATCGCTGATTCCGGCAATGTAGCGCAAGTGTTCAATGAGAATTTTGGCCGCTGTGCTCAAGGCACTTTCAGGGGCAATGGTACCATCCGTCCAGATCTCAAGGATGAGTTTGTCGTAGTTGGTACTCTGCCCTACGCGCGCTGCCTGCACTTCCCAGTTGACGCGCTTGATGGGGCTGAAAATTGCATCCACCGGCAATTCACCGATCGGCAGCCGCCCACGTTCATTGGCTGGGGAATAACCGCGGCCTCGTTCGACTGTAAATTCAATGTCCAGGCGCGTTTTGGCGCTATCAGAAGTGAAGAGATACAGGTCGGGGTTGACAATCTCCACTTCCGGCGGGGCAATAATGTCGGCAGCCGTGACGACTCCTTCGCCGCGCACTTCCAGATGCATCCGGGCTGATTCCACATCTCGCAGCACGAGCCGCAGTTGCTTAATCTGGAGCATCACCTGCAACACATCTTCGCGCACCCCGGGGATGTCGCTGAATTCGTGCAGGGTATCCGAGATACGGATCGAGGTCACTGCTGCGCCCTCAAGCGAGGAGAGAAGCACACGCCGCAAGGCATTTCCTACCGTGACGCCATAGCCATGTTCCAGCGGGCTGATCACGAACTTGCCATAATTGCGGGCTTCTGACTCGCGTTCTATTTTCGGCATCACCATGTTTGTAATCGTCACAGTACACCTTTTCCCGGCGTACAAAACGGTACGCCGCGTCTAATGGGAACTCGGTTTAGCGCGAGTAGTACTCGACGATGAGCTGTTCGTTGAGGTTGCCTTCAATTTCGGCACGCTCAGGCAAGCGCAAAATGCTGCCCGACAGCCCTTTCAAATCGCGGGAAAGCCAGGCCGGTGCCGTGCGGGCTTCGGCCAGAGGAGCCAATTCCTTGAAGTACTTGGTCTGCAACGAGCCCGGGCGAACTGCGACCACGTCGCCTACTTTGAGGGTCATCGAGGGAACGTCAGTGCGCCGCCCGTTGACCATGAAATGGCCATGGGTGACCAGCAATCGGGCATGTGCCCGGCTAGAGGCAAACCCCAAACGGTAAACGACATTGTCCAGGCGCGATTCCAGCGTTTGCAGCAAAACCAGACCGGTCACGCCACGCGCTTTGAGCGCCTGCGCGTAATAGCGGCGGAACTGGCGTTCATAAATGCCATACACACGACGAGCCTTTTGCTTGGCGCGCAACTGGCGAGCATAGTCCGACTCACGACCCGTAGCGCTGTTGGAGCGTCCTCCCGTACGACCATGCTGGCCGGGAGCAAAACTCCGTCGCTCGAATGCACATTTCGGAGAGAAACAACGCTCTCCCTTGAGAAATAGTTTTTCACCTTCACGCCGGCATAGTTTGCAGGCCGGCCCAGTGTTCTTTGCCATAACTTACTTTCCTCTCCTACGACTGAAACTACACGCGGCGCCGCTTAGGAGGCCGGCAGCCATTGTGCGGAACGGGAGTAACATCGGAAATCGACTTGACCTTCAGCCCCATCGCTTGAACTGCGCGAATGGCATTTTCGCGACCCGGGCCCGGTCCCTTGACGATAATATCTACTTCCTGAATGCCCATCGCCTGAGCGGCTTTGACGGCTTGCTCGGCAGCCAGGCGGGCAGCAAACGGTGTGCTCTTCCGCGACCCCTTGAAGCCAGCCGAACCAGCACTGCCCCAGCAAAGCGTATTGCCGGCCGGGTCGGTAACGGTCACAATGGTATTGTTGAACGACGCAAACACATGCACCTGTCCATAAGACAACGTGCGCTTGGCCTTCTTGGCAGTTGTGCGGCGTGCAGAACGAACTGTTTGTGGCATACTTTGCTACTCCTATTACTTCTTTGCGCCCTTGCGGCGTCCGCGACCGGCAACGGTCTTCTTGGGACCTTTGCGGGTACGCGCATTGGTACGGGTGCGTTGACCGCGTACAGGCAGGTTACGGCGATGGCGTAAGCCGCGGTAACAGCCAATTTCCACCAGGCGCTTGATGTTCATCTGTTCCTGGCGGCGCAGGTCACCTTCGATTTTCCAATTCTTTGCGATGTAATCGCGGATGGCGTTTACCTCCGCCTCGGTTAAATCCTTGACACGCGTATCCGGGTTGATCCCGGTAGCCGCCAGGATCTCTCGCGAGCGCGCAGGCCCAATGCCATAGAGGTAATTCAGCCCAACTTCGACGCGCTTATTGCGCGGCAGGTCAACACCTTCAATTCTTGCCATGGTTCCTTATCCTTGTCGCTGCTTATGCTTTGGATTTTCACAAATGACGTACAGAATGCCCTTGCGTTTGACAATACGGCATTTCGCACAGCGCTTTCGTATGGATGGTGCTACTCTCATTGACGTACTCCTTTGCTTCTCAAGCCAAAGTTGTGATTATACTTACACTTGCTTTTTCCGTCCAGTCCAGTTTGCTCCACTTTTCGATTCCTAAGGGACAGTCAGGATGAGAGGATCTCCTTCGGTGACGGCCACCGAGTGCTCGTAATGGGCCGTCAAGGAACCGTCCGCAGAGACAACTGTCCACCGGTCGGAGAGGACACGGGTCCGATGCGTGCCGACCAGGACCATCGGTTCGAGAGCGATGACCATGCCCGGGCGCAACAGGACCCCGGTGCCGGGGGTGCCATAATTCGGCACTTGTGGCTCCTCGTGCAAAGAGCGCCCAACACCGTGTCCGGTATATTCACGGACGACGTGAAAACCATTTCCTTCAACAAATTGTTGAATGGCCGCCGAGACATCGCCCGTTTTGTTTCCGGCGCGCATCATTGCAATGCCTACGTACAGCGCTTGCTCGGTCACTTCAATCAACTTTTTGGCAAGAGGGGAAATTTCCCCTACCCCAGCAGTGAACGCTGAGTCGCCCACAAAGCCTTCCAGGACGGTACCGCAATCCACCGAGACAATGTCTCCTTCCCGGAGTTTGCGTTTCCCCGGGATGCCGTGGACCAGTTCCTCGTTGATGCTGACGCAAATCGAGGCCGGGTAGGGGGGGTAGCCGTAGTTTTTGAAGGGAGAGTATGCGCCATGTTTCCGCAGGACTTCCTCAGCAGCCGCGTTGAGGTCTGCAGTGGTGACGCCGGGTTGTAAAAGTTCTCGCACAGCCGCCAGCGCAAGGCTGTTGATGCGGCCTGCTTCACGCATAATTGCTATTTCGGCCGGGGTCTTGATGTGGATGCGATTTTCCCGTGCCATATTTATTTCAATGCTGCCAGTAAGTCGGCAGTGACCGAATCAATCGGTTGAGCGCCGTTGATTTCAACCAGCCGCCCCAGCCGGCGGTAATAGTCCACAAGCGGGGCTGTTTGGGCAAAATAGACCTGAATGCGCCGGACAACCGTTTCGAGGCGGTCATCCTCCCGCTGGTACAGTTCCGAACCGTCAAAATCGCACACACCCGCTTTTTGGGGTGGATTGTTTTTTTCGTGAAAGACATGCCCATTGGCACGGCAAGTCCAGCGCCCGCTCAAGCGTTCGGTCAGAACTGCTTCGGGAGCGGTGATGTAGGGGACATAGTCCACTTTGCCGCCAAATTCTGCCAGCAACGTTTCCAGGGCTTCGGCCTGCGGAATGGTACGGGGGAATCCGTCCAGGAGTGCGCCCTTGCGGCAGTCCTCTTGGGAGAGACGGGCGCGAATCATGCCAATCGTGACATCATCCGGGACCAGTTCACCCTTGCTGATGAAGGATTGGGCCAATTGTCCCAGTTCGGTCTGGTTTTTAATGTTCTCTCGAAACAAGTCTCCAGACGACACATGAGGAAGGCCAAGTCTTTCGGACAAAATCTTGGCTTGTGTCCCTTTGCCCACACCAGGCGGGCCCAGGAGAACAATGTAAGTGGGCATTGTTTATCTCACCAGTAGTTTTTCGTCGTAGCCATGCAGTTTCAGTTCAGCGTCAATGTTCATGAAGGTATCGCGCACAACGCCAACGACGATGAGGAGGCCGGAGGAAGTGGTCAGGAACAGGGTCGAGGAGGAACCGGTATTGATGTTCACGGCCGTCAGAGCGAGATTGATGAGATAAGGCAGAATGGCCACGACACCGAGGAAAAGTGCTCCCGGGAGGGTAATACGCCGCTGGACACGCGTCAGGTATTTTTGGGTCGGGTTGCCGCGCGTGACGCCCGGAATTTGTGCGCCGATTTTCTTCAAGTTCTCGCCGTAGTTTTGCTGGCTGAACATGACATCCGTGTAGAAGAAGGTCAGCAAAACGACGAAGAAGAAGTAGAGCAGCCAGTAAATCCAGGCCTGATTGCCCTGACCGCTGAAGATGTCACGCATTCCCGTTGCGAAGCGGACAACTGCCTCGTTCGAAGAGCGCAACATCCAGGAGGCGATCAGGGTCGGGAATTGCAAGATGGCGCTGGCAAAAATCAGCGGGATCATGCCGGCCAGGTTGACCATGAGCGGCAGGGTTCCTTTGACGGGCATAGACATGCGGTTGCCCACACGACGGCCGGGGTACATGACGGGCACATTGCGGCGTCCTTGCTGGACGTAGACGATGGCATAAATGACAGCCACCATGACCACCGCCATGGCAATGACCAGAATCCAGCCATGGGTCTTATCCTGCAGCAAGGAGATGAAGTTCGCAGGCATGCGGGCAACAATGCCGGCAAAGATGATGAGTGACAGGCCCTGGCCGCGGATACCGTATTCGGAAATCAACTCGCCCAGCCAGATAGCGAACATGGTGCCCGCCACCATGGTCAACAGGATGGCGACCGAAGAAAGCCACAGGTCAGAAGTGAAGCCGAAGGGAATGATCTGGCTCCCTGGCTGCTGGGAGGCGGCGTAGGAATTGAGGATGTTAATCTGCCCAATTGCCGAGAGCGCCGCCATGGGAACGGCGAGGTAATACGTCCAGCGTTCCTGGAGTTTACGGCCTTCGCGCGGGTCATCCTGGATACGGCGTTGCAAAGCCGGGAAAATCGGGATGAGCAACTGGATGATGATTTGGGCCGTGATGTAAGGATACACGCCCATCGAGAGAAGCGAGAAATTCGAAACCGTGCCACCAGATAACAGGTCGAGGAAGGCAAAGAAGCCCGAGGCGGTTGCTGTGGACATGATGCTTTTGAGCACGTCACCATTAACGCCCGGCACCGGAATATTAGCCGCCAAACGGTAGATCACCAGCAGGAGGAAGGTTATCAGCAGTTTGCGGCGAATATCCTGAGATTTCCACAGGTATCGCCATCCCGAAAATGCGTTTTTCATCCGAGGGTCTCCTCTACGAAGCGATTTAGCCGATCAGTTCGACCGTGCCGCCCGCGGCTTCAATTTTGGCTTTGGCGCCAGCAGAAACACGGTGGACGCGCACTTTGAGGGCCTTTTTGATTTCGCCACGGCCTAAAATCACGACAGGATTCTCTGGTTTGCGCAACAGGTGCGCCGCGGCCAGAGTTTCTGGGGTAACTTCGGCGTTGGCCTGGAAAGCATCTAACTGGTCGAGATTAACTTCGTTGTATTCGACAGAATAGGGCGGGGTAAACCCCTTACCGCGCACAAAGGGCAAGCGGCGGAAGAAGGGGAGGTTGCCACCTTGCCGGTAAAGGCGTCCGCCTTCACCGCTACGCGCCCCTTGACCTTTGGTACCACGACCGGCGGTCTTGCCCTGACCGGCTGCAATACCATGGCCAACGCGTTTGCGCTCTTTTTTAGCGCCCGGGTTGGGTTTGAGATCGTTCAGTTTCATGAGCAAATCCCTTATTCTTCAATGCGAATCATGTGGATCACTTTGGTCAGCATCCCACGCAGGGCAGGAGTGTCCTCGTGTTCCACGGTTTGGTTCAAGTGACGCAGACCCAAGGCTCGCACCGTAGCTTTTTGTTTTTTGGGGAAACCGATGGGGCTACGTACGAGTGTGACTTTGATGACCTTGTTTTCGGCCTTCTTAGCCATGTTTCTTTCTCCTTTCCCAGTACGGCAACATTTCTTCAACCGGTTTGCCGCGCCGGGCCGCTTCTTCTTGCGGGGATTTGAGGGCATCGAGCGCCTGCAACGTAGCCTGAACCACGTTGAGGACGTTCGATGAACCCAGCGACTTGGTCAAGATGTCGCGGATCCCTGCGGCTTCCAGGACAGCACGTACACCACCCGCGGCAATAACGCCGGTACCGGGAGAAGCCGGTTTGAGTAAGACAATGGCCCCCCCCACCTTGCCAACTGTCTCATGCGGAATTGTAGAGCCGGCGAGATTAATTGCATGCATGTTCTTGCGAGCGCGTTCGGTGGCTTTGCGCATGGCATCCGGCACGGCGTTGGCTTTGCCAACACCCATACCAACCCGCCCATTTTTGTCACCCATAATCAGGGTAACGCGGAATTGGAAGCGGCGGCCACCTTTGACGACTTTTGCCACACGAGCAATCTCGACCGGGCGTTCATCGAATTGTTCTACTTGCTGTTCAAATTCTGTCACCTGGTAATCCATAATCAAGTTCTCCAATCAACTCCTAGAACTCCAGGCCGCCTTCACGAGCACCATCGGCCAGCGCCTTGATACGACCGGTGTATTTGAAGCCACCACGATCAAAGACGACCGCCTTGATGCCCTTGCTGAGGGCACGCTCGGCCAGTTTCTGACCAACCAGTTTGGCTTGTTCGGTCTTCTTGAGACCTTTCATCTGGGCACGCAACTCGTGGTCAATCGTTGATGCAGATACAAGCGTCTGCCCTGCCTGGTCATCAATCACCTGGGCGTAAATCCCAGACAGACTGCGAAATACGCTCAAGCGCGGCCGGGTCGGGGTACCGGCCAGGCGTTTACGGATACGTTCATGCCGCGCAATGCGGCTTTCAGCACGAGATTTCTCAGCCATAGACTACTTTGCTGCCTTTCCAGATTTACCAGCCTTGCGGCGAATCTTTTCGCCAAGATAATGCAGGCCTTTTCCATGATAGGGTTCAGGCGGGCGAACATTGCGAATATTGGCTGCCACCTGACCGACCAGTTCTTTATCATAGCCGCGGACAAAAACCTGACGGGTTTTCTGATCGACATCAAATGTGATGCCCTGCGGCGGTTCGACTTCGACCGGATGGGAATAGCCCATGTACAGCACCAGGTTCTTGCCATTCATTTCGGCGCGATAACCGACGCCATCAATTTCCAGGACACGCTCAAAACCGGCGCTCACGCCATGGATCATATTGGCCAGCAAAGCACGGGTAGTCCCATGCAAGGCGCGCACAGCCGGGTTGTCAGAAGTGCGTGTCACAACAATCTGACCATCTTCACGCTGAATGTTGATCAGCGGAGAGAATTGACGCTGCATTTCGCCTTTCGGCCCTTTGACGCGCACAGTCGAGTCGGTGATTTCAACCTGCACACCGGCAGGAATATTAATGGGTAAACGTCCTACACGAGACACTTTAATACCTCCTGACCTACCAAACCTTGCAGAGGATCTCACCGCCGACGTTCAACTGGCGGGCGCGCTGGCCGGTCATGATTCCCTTGGGAGTGGAAAGGATCGCAATGCCCATTCCCGAAAGTACCCAGGGGATGTCCTGCTTTTTCGTGTACACGCGTCGTCCAGGACGGCTAACGCGCTCGAGACCAGTAATGACCGGGCGACGCTCACGACGCTCACCGATATACTTGATGCGCAGGCGTAAAATTTTCTGACCCGGCCGTTCGCCGTCGGCTACCTCAAAACTTTCCAGATAGCCTTCTTCCTTAAGAATTTTGGCAATTTCGCCCTTAACTTTCGAGAAGGGCATAGCCGTCATCACTTGACCGCTGAGAATCGCGTTGCGGATGCGAGTCAGCATATCAGCAATAGGATCATTGACACTCATCTCTTACCTCCATCCGCCTACCAGGATGCCTTGACCACGCCGGGGATTTTCCCCTCCAGCGCCAGTTCGCGGAAGCAAATCCGGCACAGACCAAAGCGGCGGATATAGCCACGCGGGCGACCGCAACGAGAACAGCGGTTGCGCACGCGAGTGGGATATTTACGGCGGGCTTCACGATATTTCATGCAAGTACTAGCCATAGTTACGCTTCCTTCTTGAACGGCATTCCCATCAATTGAAGCAGGAGCCGTGCATGGTCATCAGATTTAGCAGTAGTTACGATGGTAACTTCCATGCCGCGTAATTTATCAATCTTGTCGTACTCGATTTCAGGGAAAATCAACTGATCCTTCAAACCGAGGGTATAGTTACCGCGGCCATCAAAGGCGTCTGGGGAAACACCGCGGAAGTCACGCACACGCGGCAGGGCAATGTTGACCAGGCGGTCAAGAAACGACCACATTCTCTCGCCGCGCAAGGTCACTTTGGTACCAATGATACGCCCTTCGCGCAGTTTGAAATTGGCAATGCTTTTGCGCGCCTTGGTCATCACAGGTTTTTGACCAGTGATCGTCGCCAGGTCACCCATCGCTGCTTCGAGGGCTTTGGGATTATCCATGGCTTCACCCAGACCAATATTGATGACAATTTTTTCGATCCAGGGAATTTGCATCACATTTTTATACCCAAAGGCTTTCAACAGCGCTGGGGCAACTTCTTTTTTGTAGCGTTCTTGCATTCTATTCATAATTCATGCTCCAACCGGCTCTAATCAATCTGCGCCTGGCACTTCTTGCAAACACGGTGGGCGCCTTTTTCATCACGCTGAACAGCCACACGCGTGGTCTTGCCGCATTTTGGGCAAACCAGCATGACATTTGAGATGTGAATAGGGCCTTCAAACTTGATGCGACCCGGTTCAATGCTGCGCCCGGCCTGGGTCTGAACCTGGCGCTGGTGCTTGGTGCGAAGATTCACACCCTGGACCACTACGCGGCCTTCATCAGGAAGTACCTTGATGACTTCAGCGCGGATTCCCTTGTCTTGCAACTTGCCGCTGATGATTTCGACCGTATCACCTTTACGAATTTTGACTTTCATCGTTCGCTCCTCACTAAATCACTTCCGGGGCCAGCGAAACGATCTTCATAAAGCCCTTTTCACGCAATTCGCGTGCGACCGGGCCAAAGATACGAGTGCCCTTCGGATTTTCGCCATCATTATCCAGAATGACTGCAGCATTATCGTCAAAGCGAATATAGGACCCATCTTCACGACGCCATTCTTTGGCGCAACGGACAATGACAGCCTTGACCACTTCCGACTTCTTAACTGCACCTTGCGGGGCAGCCGATTTCACCGCAGCGACGACGATGTCTCCAACATGAGCATAGCGGCGTGTCGAACCACCCATCAGGTGGATAACCAGCAATTCACGCGCGCCGGTATTATCGGCGACTTTGAGACGAGATTCTGTCTGAATCATGGTTACGCCTCCACACCAGAATCGACAGTTCGGATTTCACGCTTCAGGATGGCTTCCACCACCCAACGCTTTTCGCGAGACAGCGGTCGGCTTTCGACAATCTGAACCTGGTCACCGACCTGGCAACCGAGTTCATCGTGAGCCTTCACCCGCTTGCTCAAGTGAACAACTTTGCGGTAAAGCGGATGACGGAAGGTACGGCCAATCTCTACCACAACAGTCTTGGTCATTTTATTGCTGGCGACCACACCAATCAGACGACGACGTTTGTTCATGCTTCACCTTCTTTGTTCTCTTGCTCAGCCGCCCGGGCCATTTCTTTCAGGATCGTCTCCATGCGGGCGATGTCGCGGCGCAAAAGGCGCAGACGGCTGGTATCAGTCAACTGGCCAGTCACCTGTTGAAAACGCAGTTTCATTAACTCTTCGCGCGTGTCGGAGAGTTTGGCCTTCAATTCATCTACAGAGAATTTACGAATTTCTGCCGGTTTCATGCCTGCTCTCCTGCACCCAGTTCATGACGAGAAATGATCCTGGTCTTAATTGAGAACTTGTAGCGGGCCAGATTGAGCGCATAAATTGCGTCACTTTCAGGCAAACCGCCGATTTCAAACATCACGCGGCCCGGTTTCACGACCGAAACCCAATACTCCACATTCCCTTTGCCTTTACCCATGCGGGTTTCCGGGGGTTTCTTGGTATAGGGCTTATCCGGGAAAATGCGAATCCAGATCTTGCCGCGACGCTTCATCGCATGAACAATCGTACGACGGGCAGCCTCGATTTGGCGGGCAGTCACCCACCCCGGCTCCAATGCCTGCAAGGCATATTCGCCGAACGAAATTTCGACGCCGCGCGATTCTTTCCCTTTCATGCGGCCGCGCATTTGCTTTCGATACTTTACGCGTTTAGGCATTAACATAGCAGCAACCTCAACCTTTACTCACTGACATACACGCCTTCGGTCGATTCAGCCTTTTCTTCCACTTCGGGCTTCATTTCACCACGATATACCCATACCTTGATGCCAATTTGCCCATAGGTGGTAGTGGCCTCGGCGCGAGCAAAATCAATATCCGCACGCAGAGTCTGCAAGGGCACACGACCTTCACGCAGCCAGGCATTGCGAGCCATTTCTGCGCCGCCCAAACGACCTCCGACTTCGATCTTGATTCCCTGCGCTCCCTGGCGCATGGCGCTCTGAATCGCGCGCTTCATAGCGCGGCGGTAACTGATACGGCGTTCCAACTGGTCAGCAATGTTCTGCGCAATCAGATAAGCGTCACAATCGGGGGCCTGAATCTCTTTAATCTCCAGGTCAACCTTCTTGCCCGTCAGGCTTTCGAGAGCAAGACGAATTTTCTTGATGCCTTCGCCTTTGCGACCAATCAGGATGCCCGGTTTGGCTGTGTGGATGGAGACCTTCAATTTACCAGGGTAACGCTCCACATCAATGCGCGAAACACCAGCCCGACCTGCTTCACGATACACCGCTTCGCGAATCGCGAAATCTTGTTCCAATTGTTCACGATATTGTGCTTTTTCTGCAAACCAGCGTCCGCGCCAGTCTTTGTTGATGACCAGACGAAAACCGATGGGATGAACTTTACGACCCATAATCTCTTTTCCTTTCTTTTGCCTACGCGGCCTCGCGCTCGCGCAAAATGACAGTCACATGGGAAGAACGGCGCAGCAACGGCTTGAAACGACCGCGCGCCCCGAAGCGGCGCCACTTGCGAGTCGGGGCCTCATCGGCAAAGATTTTGGCCACATACAGGTCATCACGACTGACGCCGAAATTCTCTTCCGCATTCGCAACAGCAGAAGCCAGCAACTTCAGCAATGGACGGGCAGCACGTTGCGGCATGAAACGGAGGATTTCCAGAGCCTCAACCGCATCTTTCCCGCGGACCACATCCACCACCAGGCGAACTTTCTGGGCCGAAATCGGCAGGAAGCGCAATTTTGCTTGAATATCTTGAGCCATTGCTTTCCTCCTACTTTGATGCCTTTTCACCGGCTACATGACCGCGGAAAAGACGAGTCGGCGCAAATTCACCCAGGCGGTGCCCCACCATGTTTTCGGTGATGTAAATCGGCACATGGCGGCGCCCATCATGCACAGCGATCGTGTGCCCCACCATTTGGGGGAAAATCACACTGGCGCGGCTCCAGGTTCGGATGACTTTCTTTTCGCCTTTTTGATTCATTGCCTCAATTTTCTTGAGCAATTTAGGGTCAACAAAAGGACCTTTTTTCAGGGAACGAGACATATTTGCCTACCTCGTAACTCAGCGCCTAGCGATTCGACTTGCTGCGACGGCGCACAATATATTTATCGGTTTGCTTGTTATTGCGGGTCTTGTACCCTCGCGCTGGGCGTCCCCACGGGGTCTTCGGCCCTGGCATACCAACCGGCTGGCGCCCTTCACCACCGCCATGTGGGTGATCGCGCGGGCTCATTGCAGTACCACGCACCGTCGGGCGAATGCCCATGTGGCGTTTACGACCGGCCTTGCCCAATTTGATGTTGCTGTGGTCCAGATTACCAACCTGCCCAATCGTCGCATAGCAGGTCTGCAAAACCAGTCGCACTTCACCCGAAGGCAGACGAATCTGAGCATACTCGCCTTCCTTCGCCAGCAACTGCGCTGCACCGCCTGCCGAACGAACCAACTGACCGCCTTTGCCGGGCTTCAGTTCAATGTTATGAACCATGGTACCGACCGGAATATTTGCCAGCGGCAGACTGTTCCCAGGGCGAATTTCAGCCTTTGCACCAGCAACAACCGTATCGCCTACTTTCAGACCGAGGGGCGCCACAATATAGCGCTTCTCTCCATCCGCATAGTTTAGCAAAGCCAGCCGGGCTGTGCGGTTAGGATCATATTCAATCGCAGCCACGCGAGCAGGAATATCCCGCTTATCACGCTTGAAATCCACAATGCGGATGTACGTGCGATTTCCACCGCCACGATGGCGCACGGTAACACGACCTTGCGCATTCCGCCCAGCATGCTCACGCCGGATCACAATCAAACTGCGTTCCGGAGACGATTTCGTAATTTCTTCAAAGGTGTAGCCAGTCATCCCACGTTGACCAGGAGTAACCGGCTTATACTTTTTGACAGCCATTACTTCACTCCTTCAAAGATCTCAAGGGTATTGCCCTCAGCCAGAGTGACAATTGCTTTCTTGAAACCCGGCTCGCGCACCAACAACCGACGATTGCGACGGCGGCTGCGCTTCGCGGCCGTATTCATGATATTCACGCGGACAACCTTCACGTCGAACAACTTCTCAATCGCATCCTTGACCAGCGTGCGGGTAGCGTCATCAGCCACCTCAAAGGTGTACTGGCGTAGTTTGCTGGATTGATAATTCGACTTCTCAGTCACCAGTGGACGACGAATGACATCATAAATCGTAGTCATGCTGCCTCCTATGCCAAATTCGCCTTCAGGACATCCAACGCCTTGAGGGGCATGACGACCTTGTCGTAAGACAACAAATCGCGAATGTTCAGGTAATTGGCCATCAGTAGTTTCGCGTTGGGAAGGTTACGAGACGAACGCATGACGACATCATACGCAGCATCCTTCTCGGCTGCCAACACCAGCGCAGTTGCATCGCCAACCAGGGCTTTCAGAGACTGCGCCATCAAACGGGTCTTGGGTTCGTCCAAAACGAGTTCGTCTACCAACACCACACCCGCTTCAGCAGCCTTGGCCGAAAGAGCGGAACGCAACGCAGCGCGGCGCATCTTGAGAGGCATATGCTGCGTGTACTTGCGCGGGCGCGGCGTGTGAATCTTGCCACCGTGAACCCAGTGCGGTGCGCGCGTGGACCCCTGGCGGGCGCGCCCGGTTCCCTTCTGTTTCCACGGCTTTTTACCACCACCAGACACCTCACTGCGGGTCTTGGTCTTGTGTGTACCCAGGCGAGCATTGGCCATTTGCTGGACAAAGGCCTGGTGCATCAAATCCACGTTTACCTCGGCTTCGAAAATCTCGGCAGGAAGTTCGACCGTCGAGACCTTCTCACCTTTCATGTTGAAAACATCTGCTTTCATAGTACCTGTGCTCCAATCTATGCGCCTACTGCTTGCGCGCGTCCTGAATCATCACCAGGCCGCCCTTGGGGCCGGGCACAGCGCCATGAACCCCTAACAAATTCCGTTCCGGGTCTACAAAAACGACCTTCAGGCCCTGAGCCGTCACGCGTTCATTGCCCATATGACCGGCGCGACGTGTGCCTTTATAAACACGACCGGGGGTCGTCGTCGAGGAAGACGAGCCGGGTGCACGTACCCGATCCGAGGCGCCATGTGTCTTCGGCTGACCACGAAAATGATGACGTTTCACAACACCCGCAAATCCTTTCCCTTTGCTGGTGCCGATCACGTCTACGCGTTCGCCAATGCCGAAGATGTCAACGGTGATTTTGTCGCCAATCTTGTAATCGGCATCCTTAATGCGAAATTCGCGCAAAAAACGCAGCGGAGGGAGGTTCTTAGATTTGAGATGCCCCAGTTCACCGCCGGTCAGGCGCTTGGGAGAAATCTCGCCGAATCCAAGTTGCACCGCTGCGTAACCTTCCTTTTCAGGAAGGCGTACTTGCGTAACGTAGCAAGGCCCAGCCTCAATGAGAGTTACCGGTATTGCAGCACCATTCTCATCGAAGATCTGGGTCATGCCAATCTTCTTGCCAATAAGCCCTTTTAACATGCTCAGTTTTCTCCTTATCAAGATTTTGTTCGAGACTGTCAGCCTGGGCTCGGCTGCATCATCTCGGTCACGGCATAGTCAATCAGCGTGGCGCGGCGCATGGAATTTTTAGGCCCACGACCACCACCGTTCTTGTGCCGCCAATTTGCCTGATTGGCAGAGAAACTCTACCAATCAGGCAAAAATTTACAACGAATTAGATTTTGATTTCGATATCAACACCCGCAGGCAGATTAAGGCGCATCAGCATATCAATCGTCTTCGAGTCAGGATCGAGAACGTCAATGAGACGATTGTGGGTGCGAATTTCAAAATGCTCGTGCGAATCCTTGTCAATAAAAGTCGAGCGCCGAATTGTAAACCGTTCTATTCTGGTTGGCAAGGGTACAGGACCAACAACATGCGCACCAGACCGCTCAGCAGTCTCAACAATACGCTTGGCAGACTGATCAAGAATGCGATGATCGTAAGCCTTAAGGCGAATGCGAATCTTTTGCTTCATACGCACAACCTAACTACGCCAGAATCTTGGTGATGACGCCAGCGCCAACCGTCAGGCCGCCTTCGCGAATAGCGAACTTCGACCCTTGCTCCAGCGCCACCGGCACAATCAACTCGACCGTCAACGTCACGTTGTCACCAGGCA
>DAOTZT010000238.1:0-7691 GCA_034434255.1 Anaerolineales bacterium
GGGCGTTCTCTGCCCGAAGCAATCTCGTCTTGAACAGGAAAAACCATGCTTTGGGAGACTGCTTCACTCGCAAAAAGCGCTCGTTCGCAGTGACACCCCTGTTTCGAGTGGATGGCTGAATAGTTACGAAAACTTCACAAAAAGCATTCTCGCTGCACCCTCTACGCCTGAACTTTGGCGTGGCATCAATACTTCCCAGGCATTTGGGAAAATGATTTGTCAGCAATGTTCGGGTGTTGATTCTGGGAACATTTTCGCCTATACTTGATTCAGTTCAGGAGAATGCTTCATGGATGACAAACGCAAAATCAAGCGGCGCTATTTGCTCTACTACACGCGGGTCTATGATGCAAGCAAACAGGAACAAATCGGCAATCTGGTGGACATCACCCCCAAAGGAGCCATGATTCTCAGCCCGGACCCTCTCCCGGAAGGTCAATCGCTGCGCCTGCGCATTGAACTCTCTGAAGATGTCTCCAACAAACCCCACATCGAATTACCGGCATATGTGAAGTGGTGTCACCCCGATCTTGACCCCAGCCAATACGACATTGGCTTTGAATTTGCTGAAATTTCCCCCGAAGATGTCGCCATCATTGAGAATATCATAAACACATACGGGTTCCGCGATAATGAGCCCAACATTTCCTCCGCTACCACCCAGGAATGACCCTGTGCAAAAGACATTGAGGCCAACCACAAGGGATCCCCTGGGCACCTGACCCAAGCCATTCCCCCACAGAAAGGACGCAAACATGGAAAGGCGAGAAACTGAAAGACATCTGATTTCCTACTACTTCCAGGTAAAAGACGCCACCTCGCATGAAGTCCTGGGCAGCCTGGTCAACATCTCAAAAAGAGGCCTCATGATTGACAGCGCAAAGCCTCAACCGCTCGATAAGAACCTGCGCATTCGCATGGACACTACCCCTGAAATCGCCGATACGCTCAACATCGAATTCACCGCGCGGGTCAGGTGGTGCCACCAGGACCCCACTTCTCCCGGCATCTATGACATCGGCTTAGAATTTGTCAAAATCTCTGCGCCGGCAATTCATGCCATCGAACGACTGGCTGAAATATACGGGACACCCACAACTTCTTTTGACTCATAGAGGCCAGGTGTGATTGACCGTCATCTTCCTCTCGTCGAACTACATCGCCACCTCGACGGATCCGTACGTCTCGAAACGATTCTTGACCTCGGCATCCGTCACAACCTGCCCCTCCCGGCCTTCGACCTGGAGGGGTTGCGCGCCCACGTCCAGATCACCGACCCCCAGCCGGGGGTGATGGCGTTCATCGCCAAATTCCACTGGATGACCGCCGTGATGGTGGACTGCGACGCCGTCCGCCGCATTGCCTGCGAAAACGTCGAAGATTTGAAAAACGAAGGGCTGGATTACGCCGAACTGCGCTTCAGCCCCTGGTTCATGGCCCAGGCCAACGGTCTGGACCCGGCGGCTGTGACCGAGGCGGTAGTGGACGGCATCGCCGCCGGTCAGCGCGATTTTGGGGTGCGCGTCAACCTCATCGGCATCCTCAGCCGTACCTACGGTCCCGACGCCGCCCGCCGCGAACTGGACGCCCTCCTCAGCCAGCGCGATCACATCATCGCCCTCGACCTGGCCGGGGACGAGGCCAACTTCCCCGCCGAATGGTTTGAAGAACATTTCCGCCGCGCTCGCGACGCTGGCTGGCACATCACCGTTCATGCCGGGGAGAGCGCCGGGCCAGAGTCGGTCTGGAACGCCATCCGCCGCCTGGGGGCAGAACGCCTCGGCCATGCCATTCGCGCCGTCGAAGACCCCGCCCTGCTCGATTACCTCGCCAGGCACCGCATCGGCATCGAATCCTGCCTCACCAGCAACGTGCAGACCTCCTGCGTGCCGACCTACGCTGCTCATCCCATCAAGACGTTCCTGGAGCGCGGTCTGCTGGCCAGCCTCAACACCGACGACCCCGGCATCAGCGCCATCACCCTGCCCCACGAGTACGAAGTCGCTGCACCGGCAGCCGGCCTGAGCCCCGAGCAAATCCGCCAGGCGCAGGTCAACGGCCTGGAGGCGGCCTTCCTCAGCGAAGAAGAAAAGGAACAATTGCGGCAGTCGCGCCTCCGGCAATAAGCAATTCTTACGAACCTCATACAGAAAACCGGGCCATAAAAGAGTAGAATGGGCTCAAGATATTCCTCTTGCGCTCTCTTTTTCAGGCCATGACCCGCCCCCGCGTCCTCATCAACGTTGCTATGACCGCCGACGGCAAGATCGACAGCGTCGCCCGCCGTGGCGCGGCCATCTCTTCCGCCGCTGACAAGCGCCGCGTGGATGAACTGCGCGCCAGTGTGGACGCCGTCCTGGTCGGCGGCAAGACGCTCCTGTCCGAATCCCCCAAATTGACCATCCGTAACGCCGCCCTGCGCCGCGCCCGCCTGGAGCGTGGCCTGCCGGAGAACCCGATGAAAGTAGGCGTCGTCAGCGTAGCCAACCTCGACCTGGAGGGCGATTTTGTCCGCGCCGGACCGGCTGAGCGGCTGGTTTTCACCACCCGCCGCACCCCGCCCGAACAAATCGCCCGTCTCGAAAAGGTTGGGGTGCAGGTGTACGTCACCGATGGCGAACGCGTCGACCTGCACGAGACGCTTGCCACCCTCCACCGCCTGGGCGTGCGCCGCCTGCTGGTCGAAGGCGGCGGGACGCTCCTGGCCGAATTCTTCCGTCTCGGCCTGGCTGATGAATTGATCATTTACCTTGCCCCCAAAATCTTCGGGGGCGCCTCGGCCCCCACCCTGGCCGACGGCCCCGGCTTTTTGCCGGAGCAGGCGCCAGGTCTGAGCCTCGTATCGGTCGAGAAATTCGACCCCAAAGGCGGCATCTTGCTGCATTATTTCATTCAAGAAAGCACTCGGTAATTCAGTTCAGCCACAGATAAATGCAGAGAAACTCTGATTTTGATAAACCCAGTTTGCTGATATGCAAATTTTTGGTTTTTTATCGAGCAAATCTATTTCATCGGTGTTCATCTGTCTAATAAAACGAATTGCCGAATGCTCTCCATTCAACGATAAAACTGGAGATACACAATGGGACTCTCTCGCTCACAAATCGAAGCCCTGCTCGAAGAGAACCGCAATCACCACTGCGAAGGAATCGGCCCGCAGAAAGTCTGCGTGCGCATCGAAGCGATTGCCGAACTGCCCTCCCGCTTTGGACAGTTTCAAATTGCGGCCTTCTACAACAACCGCGACAACAAAGAACACGTCGCCATCATTCACGGCGACGTGTTGGAAGCCGAAGACGTGCCCGTGCGCGTCCACTCCGAGTGCCTCACCGGCGATGTCATCGGCTCCCTGCGCTGCGACTGCCGCGACCAACTCGAAAACGCCCTGCGCATGATCGGCCAGATGGAGCGCGGCATCCTGCTCTACATGCGCCAGGAAGGGCGCGGCATCGGCCTCATCAATAAAATCCGCGCCTACGCCCTCCAGGAACAGGGCCTGGACACGGTGGAGGCCAACCTGGCCCTCGGCTTCCGCGACGACGAGCGTGAGTACTCGGTAGCCGCCCACATGCTCATGTCGCTGCACGTCAGGTCTATCCGCCTCATCACCAACAACCCCAACAAAATCAACGACCTGACCCAGCACGGCATCCGCGTCATCGGGCGCATCCCGCACATCATGCCGCCCAACGAACACAACCGCTTCTACCTGGAGACCAAGGCGGTCAAATCCGGCCACCTCATTGACACCTTCGGCAAGATTCACCTGCCCGAACAGGCCGACCCGCCGCAAGTGGAGGGCATGGACGAAGAAGTGCTGGCCGTCATTCGCAAGTACTACAAATAGGAGAAAAAATGACTCTCGAACATCGCGTTGCCGTCATTACCGGCGCGACCGGCGGACTGGGTGCGGTGCTGACCCGCGACCTGGCCGCCCGCGGCGCGAACCTGGTCCTGCTCGACATCGACTCAGCCCGCCTCGACGCCCTGACCTCCAGCCTGGCCCTGCCCGAAGAGCGCTTCCTGGCCCAGACCGTCAACCTGCTCGACCCATCCGAAGCGCGCCGCGCCGCCGAGGCCGCCGCGGCCAGATTCGGCCATCTCGACGTCCTCCTGCACGTCGTCGGCGGCTGGACGGGCGGCAAGACCCTGCTCGAGGTCCCGCCCACCGACCTGGAACGTCTGGACGTCATTCAACGTCATCCAGGCCTTCGTCCCCCACCTGGTCAAGAACGGCTGGGGGCGGGTAGTGATGGTCACCTCCCCCTATGCGGCGCGTCCCGCAGCCAAAGGCGGGCCATATGCCATTGGCAAGGCCGGCCAGGAAGCGCTTATGCTGACCCTCTCGCAGGAACTCAAAGGCACCGGCGTCACTGCCAACCTGCTGCAGGCCAGGACGATTGACGTCAAGCGCGAAAAAGTGACCTCCCCCACCGCAGAAAACGCCGCCTGGACCACCCCCGAAGAACTCTCGGCTGCGATTCTCTATCTTCTCTCCGAGGAAGGCGGAGCGCTCAACGGCGCTAAACTGCCGCTTTACGGCTCGTATTGATCCCACCCCGTCTGCCTGTGGTTGCACCGCGGCGGCTTCCCGATGCACCTGCCAGATGCAAAATGTTAGGGGGGTGGGAAGAGTACGGGGGTGGGGGGCGGCAGGGTAGTGTGAGTGGCTAGGGGCGCGTAATTTGGCACGTTTGGGGCGAGGATGTGGAGGCTGGCGGTCTCTTGGCTAAAGTTCCCTTCGCGGTCAAAGGCTTTGACCACCACCTGGTACGTGCCAATTGGGGCCAGCGTGCCATCCCCAAAACGCCTGTCCCAGGCAATGGTGGTGGCAAACGATTCCCCGTTTGCTTCGTAAGTGCGAGCAACTTTTTGCCACCCGCCTTGCGGGTCGCGGATTTCGATTTCCCCGTCGGATAACTCACTTTGCTCATGTTCACTTCCCCACTCTCCCCGATCAGGCTGCAGACAGGCGAATGCGCGGCGGTGTGCCGTCTACCTGAAAGGTCAGCACACCGCTGAGAATTATGGCAAGCGGGTATCAACATTACATTTTACGAAGCAATGATGCAGGAGAAGTTCGGCAAAGACCTTACTCTGTATATTGCCTGAAATACAGGAGGTTGAAGCGATGACTCCCCCGTAGCACAAGTCTCAGCCTTGCGTTACCGATCAGGCGAAATCCAGAATGCTGAAACGATAAAAAACGTCCCAAAGGCTAAAAACCTTCGGGACGTTTGCTGCTACTTCACTTCTATCAGCACCGCACGTACCATGCGGCGGAAGAAATACTTGCCCGTGAGGGGATTGTAGCCTTCGCAGGTCAGCAGTGTGACCCAGTCGTATTCTTCGTGCTTGAAGACTTTAGAGATACCGCTTCCTCCCCACACGCGGGTGTTCTCACGCACTTCATAGATATAGGTCTGCCCGAAGGCACGGATGGTGAAGCGGTCGCCATATTTGAGGGTTTTAATGCTCGCAAAAATGCCGGGGGTGTTATCGGCATCCCAGACGTGACCAGTCAGCACGGTGTTGCCCTGCCAGGTGGGAAAGGCGCTGCCTTCGAGCCAGCCCACCGAGTTCCCCAACCAGGAGACATCCCAGCCGCCTTCCGATTTCAGCACGCCGACAATGGGGGCTTTGATTCCGATGGAGGGGATTTCGAGCGTCAATTCGTCGTAGGCGGCGTAGGCTTTTTCGGCAGGTTGAGCGGGAAGGTTCGACACACGCCCCATCGGGAAGCCGGTGGAGGGCAGGGTCGAGGGGGATGTTGGGGTGGGGGTAGTAGCCGGTTGATTGAACTCGTATGCGCCCATATCGCAACGCACAATGCTGTCGTAGTTGCCGTCGAAGCGTGCAACGCCGCGCTGGTCGGTTGTGGCGCAGGAGCCGCCCGGGTCGGCGGCGTCAATGGCGGGGGAGCCTGCCAGCAGCGCGCGGGTTTGGGTGGGTCCGCCGTTATTTGCCAGCGGACCGAGGTTCGGGTTCGAGCCGATAAGGTTGTTTCCACTGCCAGCCAGCAATGTGCAGCCAGCGCCGTTTCCAATCAGGCTGTAGGTCACCACTGTGCCCCCGCTGCAATCCATTGCGCCGCCGCTCAGGTCGCTATTGGGAGCGATAATCGAGTTTCGGACGGTGAGAATGGCACCACCTCCAATATCGTCAATGTAGATTCCACCGCCATCGCCGCCGTCGCTGTTCGCATCTGCCTGATTTGATGCGAGGGTGACATTATTCAAGAAACTGTCGTTATCAGCGCGGAAATACAGGGCGCCGCCGTGTTGATTAGCGCGGTTATCGCTGAAGGTGACGTTGGTCATCTGCAGGGTACTGTTAATAGCCGCTACTGCGCCGCCGTTTTGCGCGCCAACACCATCGTTGCCGCTCGTGTAGTTACCATTGAAGGTGCTGTTCGTGACGGTCAAATCGCCGTTGGCGCTAATCGCGCCGCCGTTTCCAAAATCATCGTAAGTAAAATTGTTACGGAAGGTGGAGCGGTCCACGATGAGCGTGGGGGAACTGAAATCTATATTGGTGGAAATCGCGCCGCCGCCGTTTCCACTTGCGCGGTTGGCTTCGAAGAGGCTCTGGTTCACCGTGATTGTTCCCCCGGCTGCATAGATGGCGCCGCCTCCAAAGTTAGTTTCGTTGGCGTTGTTATTTGAAAAGGTAGAGGAGATAATTGTCACATCGTTGAATGTTGCAATTGCTCCGCCGCTATCGCCGGTGTTATTGGAAAATGTGCTGTTCGTGGCGCTCAGGCTGCTATCGCCGACGTAAATGCCGCCCCCATCCCCTGCCGCGGTGTTATTGGAAAAAATGGCGCCGGAGAGCGTGGCCGAACTGTTGTCCAGCCGCAACCCTCCGCCATCGCCGGTGCCGGTGGTGGAATTGTTCGAGACGGTGGTGTTGGTGAGGGTCACCGAAGCGTTGACGACGTAAATGCCGCCGCCGCTGGATGTGGTCGTGTTGTTGGTCACTACGCTGTTGGTCAGGGTCAGGGGACCGCTGGAGTAGATTCCTCCTCCGCCGGCTGCGTTCTCGCTGCCGCCGCGGACGGTCACGCCGGAGATGTTGACGGTAACGTTCAAGACAACCTGAATCACCCGTTCGCCAGAAACAGTTTGCTGGATGGTGGTGCTGCCTGCGCCTGCGCCGTTGATTGTCAGCGCTTCTGTAATATCGAGGTCGCCTGCGGTATTGTCGTTGTTTGACCCAACTAAAGTCAACTGGTATGTGCCGGCAGGCAGGATAATAGTATCCGCACCGGGGCTGCCCGCCGGGCAGGCATCCACTGCGGCATTGGTGTTTGCTGCGGAAATCGCTTCACGCAGCGAGCAGTCGCCATCTGTATTGAACTCGTCTGTGGTTGTGTTGACTGTAATCGTCGCAGCGTGCGCTGTCTGCGCGGGCAGGCTCGACCAGACCAGAACGGCTGCCAGCAGGGTGACAAGGAAACGATGCAGTTTCTTCGTGATCATTGTTTCTCCTGAAGATTATCCGTACTTCACAAAAGCACGTAGTGTGCGTCCCCTAACGCCAGTTTTGCGCTAGAGAGCGTTAGGTGGTAAAGGTTTTTTAGAGTTGAAAACAGGTCAGTTTAAGGTGTAGTGATTTGTTAAGGTTGGGTTGAAGTGTACCACAGGTCTACGGGGCGTGCACGCCCCGTAGACCTGTGCGGGCGGCTGGTA
>DAOTZT010000239.1:0-15677 GCA_034434255.1 Anaerolineales bacterium
CGAGCCGTTTTTTGGCGAAGCAATCTCCCGTTTATCAGGCCAGCTTGACCGCTTGGGGATTGCTTCGTCGCAAAGAACGCTCCTCGCAATGACAAACACAACAGTTTTGATGCAAGACTGAACAGTTACCAGAAATCCTTTGTGTACTTCGTGTTCTTTGTGGTTCAGACCTTTTTGCAGGAGAGTCAAAATTCACATCATCAGGTAGCAAGAAAGCGCCCGTCAGGGCTTTTGAACAATTCCCCTGATTTCCACCGTTGCAATGAGGCTTTGGAGGTATCTATGACGACTGAATTACTTGAGTGGGTCAATCAATATCTGGCGAATGATGAAGAAATCATTGTGCCCATCAAAAAGATGTGGATTGAATGGCGCGCTGACCACGAGGAACCATCACTGGAGGAATTTACCGTGGCCGTCCTGGCCGACCCGCGCAATGAAGAAATGCCCGGCGTAGATCACGCTGAGGGCCTGGAGGAGATGTCCCCCGAAGACCAGGAAGAATATGAAAAAACGATGGAGGAAATGGGATTCTTTTCGGGTCCGCGCGTCAAACTCAAATCGCGTGAAATTACTCGCGAGCACCTTGCGCGGATGATTTTTAAGCACAATGAACGATTGGAGCAGGCTCTGCGAGCAGCCTATGAGGCCATGCCCCAGGAAATGGAAGAACAGCAAGAAGGAGAATTGATTGACCTGATTGAGAAAGTGCGCGAATTTCGCCAGACTCTGCGAGAAATGGGGTTGGAGCAAAGCGATGATGAGCAGCCATAAACCGCATATCCTCGTCACCAACGATGATGGTGTGCAGGCTCCCGGCCTGCTGGCGCTGGCCCAGGCCATGCGCGCCATTGGAGAGGTGACTGTCTTTGCTCCCGACCGCAACTGGAGTGCCTCCGGTCATGTAAAAACGATGGAACGTCCCTTGCGCGTCCGGGAAGTGACCCTGGCCGATGGCTCTCCCGCCCTGACCACAGACGGCGCGCCGTCTGATAGTGTGGCGCTGGCCTTGCTCGGCATTGTCAAAACCAAAATTGATCTGGTGGTCTCCGGCATCAATCCGCACGAAAACATCGGCCACGATGTCACTTATTCTGGAACAGTAACAGCAGCCATGGAGGCGGTCATTGGCGGCGTGCCAGGAATCGCAGTCTCCCTGCATTCGCCAGAGGAATACCGCGGTCCGCTGGATTACAGCACTGCGGCCCAGATCGCCAGCCGGATTGCCCAAAAAGTGCTGGAACATGGCTTGCCCGAGGGGGTGCTCTTGAACGTCAACGTTCCCTACCTGAAACTGGAGGAAATCAAAGGGTTTCTCGTCACCCGCCAGGGTTTGCGAGTGTACCGCGACGAACTGGATGCCCGCATTGACCCGCGCGGCAAGCCCTATTACTGGATTGGCGGCAAATTCCCGATCGGCATCAACGAAAAAGGCACCGATTACGGCGCACTGAAAGAAGGGTTTGTATCCATCACCCCCCTTCAACTCGACCTGACAGCCCGCAAAGCCATGCAAACGCTGAGTCAATGGGAGTGGTAAACCACAAGAAAGGAACCCCCTATGAACTTTCTGCAAAAACTATTTTCCTCTTCAAAACCTGCCGGGCACTATTACCGCTTTGAAGTCAAATGCCAACACTGTGGAGAAATTCTCGAAGGACGCGTTGACCTGTACAACGATCCCAGCCTCGAGTTTGAAGGCGACAGGGAGTTCTACTTTTGTCGCAAAGTGCTCATCGGCAGCGGCCCCTGCTATCGCCCCATCGAAGCAACGTTCAAATTCGATGAGAATCGGAAGTTGGTCGAGAGGCAGGTCAGCGGCGGCCAATTCGTAGAAAACGGGAAAGACACGGAAGCGAAAATTTGAGTCCACGGACACGTTCCGCGATTGACCCTCTGCCAGCAAAAAACTGGCTGCCGTTTGAATAAACCCAGTTATAATTGGCGCACTAAGCGAGAAAAGAGGTGCCCATGAGAAAAACATTTGAAGCCGAAATTCAGCAATTGAAAGATGAACTGCTCCTTCTGGGCAGCATGGTGGAGCAATCTATCTTGAACAGCGTGGAAGCGCTGAAAAAACGCGACATTGCAGCCGCGCGTCGCATTTACGAGGCCGACGCCCAGATCAACGCCAAGCGTTACGCCATCGAGGAGCAGGTCATGGTCGTCATTGCAACCCAGCAACCCATGGCACACGACCTGCGTCTGCTGGCCTCTATCCTTGAAGTGGCCGGTGAACTGGAGCGAATGGGCGACTATGCCAAAGGAATTGCCATAGTTAATATCCGCATGGGCAATCAGCCGCTGCTCAAGCCGCTGATTGACATTCCACGCATGGCCCAAAAGGCCGCCGACATGCTCCATCGCGCCCTGACCGCCTTCGTGAACGAGGATGCCGAGACAGCCCGCCAGATTCCCAAAGAAGATGATGAGGTAGATTCTCTCTACGATCAGGTCTATCACGAGTTGATGCTCTTCGTTATCCAGGATGCCCGAGCCATCGAGCGCGCCAACTGGCTGTTGTGGGTCGCCCACAACCTCGAGCGCGTGGCCGACCGCGTGACCAACATTTGCGAACGAACAATTTTCATTGTCACGGGCGAAATCAAGGAAATCAAATCCTCTGATGATGAACAAATGGAATTGGGGAAGTAAGAAGGAGAAGAAGTAAGAAGGAGAAAAGGAAGAGGAAAGAAGGAAGAAGGGAAGAAGGAAGAAGAAAGAAGAAAAAGAAAGAAGGAAGAAGAAAAAGGGGTAAAAAAACCGTCCCGCAGGTGAAACAAGACCTTCGGGACGGTTGCGCTTCCTATGGCTGGTGGAGCCACGGCCCCATGACCCTGGCGATGTTCTCGTAGGTGTCGGGTCCCCAGGCGCTGCCGTCTATCCAGTCGCCGGTCGGGTCGCCGTTTTCGTCCAGCCGGAAGAAGACCGGGATGCCCTCAAACTCAAACCCCGCCTCCGGTACGCCCCACCCCCATTCATCTACATCCAGCCGAATCAGATACACGCCGTCAAAAGCAGCCAGCAGCGCTTCTGACTTTTGTTGCTCCAGGCCAAGCGTAATGACTTTGCAAGACGGACACCACTCGGCGTCGAACTCAACAAACATGCGCTGGCCCAGGGCCGCCGCCTGAGGCGCAGCAGCGTGCAGTTGCCCGGTCAGGCTGCCATCTCGCGGCGAGAGACGCACCAGGGTCAGGTTACTCTCCAATGGGGGAGTGGAGACGGGGCTTTCGATCCTATCCGGCAAAATGGACGGCGTGGACGTGGGACGGGGCAACGTCAACGTGGGAGCAGAACAGGTACAGGCCAGTAAAAAGACGCCAATCAACAAGACCGCGATTTTCTTCATGGGAAAATTTCCTCCTCCCCCGGCACACGCACGGGGACAACTTTGCCGACCACCGGACGGGAACACTGACTGCCCCGGCAGGCCATGTAAGTGACCGAGACTTGTTCATCAAACCAGCCTTCGCCGCCGGGAAGAAGAACCGGCAGCCGCAGCGTAACCGGCCCCTCGGGATACACCATCAGCCCTCCCGGACCGTCAGCCGGCACCGCCGAAACCGATTCGGCCAACGACCCGGCCGCGGCGAGCCGCGACCCGGAGACGAGTTCCAGCCGCGTGGGGCGGCCCACCCCCTCCACGCCGCCGCGGGGGAGATCCATGCTGTAGAGATGGTAGCCATCTTCGGGAATGAAAGTGGCCGCCAGGATGGCCTGTCCGTTCTGGTTCACCTCCAGGGCAATTTCAACTGTAACTCGACTCTCGGTGAAGGAGGCCAGGAGATACGCCGTGGCAGGCTGCAGGTCCGCGAGCGGAGCGCAGGCCGCAGCCAGCCACAGAAGGAGCAGAGCCGGGTACAGCAGGCGGGTCATACGTCGAAGTAGAGGCTCATTTCGTAAGGATGCGGACGGTTGCGGACGGCGAAGTATTCCTGGTGGCGCTTGTAGTCAATCCACTGATGGACAAGTTCTTCGCTGAAGACGCCGCCTGCCGTCAGGAAATCATGGTCTTCTTCAAGAGCACGCAAGGCTTCGTTGAGCGACGAAGGCAGGGCTTTGATCGTCGCGCGCTGCTCTTCCGTCCAGGCGAAGATGTTTTGGTCAATCGGGCCAAAGCCATGTTCGGTGGGATCAATTTTGTTGCGAATGCCGTCCAGACCAGCCATGAGCATGGCCGCCAGCATGAGATACACGTTACCGGTGGCATCGGGCGGGCGGAATTCCAACCGGGCTGTTTCGGGCTGGTTGGCATATTTGGGGATGCGCACCGCTGCACTGCGGTTCCCAAGCGAGAAGAAGGCATTCACAGGGGCTTCGTAGCCAGGCACCAGACGGCGGTAGGAATTGGTGCTGGGGTTGGTGATGGCCAGCAAGGCCGCGCCATGATACAGCAAGCCGCCGATGTAATACAGCGCTTCCTGCGAGAGGCAGCCGTAGCCATTGGCATCGTAGAAAACGTTTTTGCCTTTCTTGAATAAGTGCTGATGGAAATGCATGCCCGACCCGGCCTCGCCATAGAGCGGCTTGGGCATGAAGGTGGCCGTCTGACCGTGAGCATGGGCGGTCATTTTGGTCACGTACTTGATCAACATGGTTGCGTCGCCAGCCGCCATGAGGCCCATCATCGGCGTTTCAACTTCACATTGCCCCGGCCCGCCGACCTCGTGATGATGATATTTGACCGGTACCCCCATTTTTTCAAGATGGCGGCTGATCTCGGAGCGCAGTTTATAGAGCGAATCTTTGGGCGGAATGGCATGGTAGCCGCCGTGAACAGGGATGTAATGCCCGTGTCCACCCTGTGAGGAGTTCCAGTCTGCTTCGGCGCTGAAGATTTCGTAATAGGCGCGGTTGATGCCATATTCGTAAGCCACGCGGTCAAAGATATAGAATTCAAACTCCGGCCCCCAACGGCTCTCGTCGGCAATGCCGGTAGATTTCATGTATTCTTCCGCACGGAGGGCAATGTTGCGCGGGTCATTCTGAAAGATGGCGTGCGTGTCAGCCTCGAGGGTTGTGCAGATAAAAGAGAGGGTGGAAGTGTCCCAAAACGGGTCTTCAAAAGCCGTCTTGAGGTCCGGGACAAGCACCATATCCCCCGCTTTGACCGATTTGAGTCCAACAGCCGAACCATCGAAGCCGATGCCTTTCTGCATAATGTCTGGCCCGAACTGACTGGCCGGGATGGTCAGGTGATGCCAGCGGCCCCACAAATCGCAGAATTTCAGGTCAATCATTTCAATGCCGTAATCACGCACATAGCGCTGGGCTTGCTCAAAAGTTTCAAACATAGTGCCTCCTGGGTGATGTGAGTCCTTGCATTGAGTCTCCTGCAAAAAGGTGAAAATCGAACCACAAAGACACGGAGACACGAGTAAGTGTAATGAAAGGAAACTTTGTGACTCCGTGTCTTCGTGGTGAAGCTTCAGGGTTTTTGCAGTGGAGTCTGCATTTGTAACACAAACAAGCCAAATGCAGTACAATTAGCCCTATGAAACCTGCCCGATCTCTTCTGTTTTTTCTGATGCTTCTAACCGTCGCGTGCGGTCAGGGAACCCCGACGCCTGTTCCCGCCACGCTGGCCTCCCCCACGCTGGCGGCTCTCTCCCCCTCCCCCACCGCCACCGAAACGTCGCCCGCTCCGACCGCAACGCCCACCATGATCCTTCTCACCGCCGCCCTGACCGCCGAAGTCAATGTGCGCAGCGGGCCAGGCACCGCCTATGAATCCCTGGGAGTATTGCCCGCTGGTGAAACTGTGCAAATCAATCTGCAGAGCAATGACGGCCAGTGGTACCGCATTCTTTATCCCAATGCGCCAGACGGCTATGGTTGGGTCTCTGCCAGATATGTGAGGCTGGCCGAGCCAACTTCGCCAATTGCCACCATTCCCAATCAACCAATCCCACACGGCATCATCTATGGGCGCGTTTTACAACGTCTCAACGTCCGAACAGGCCCCGGCACATCCTTCGAGAGCATCGGCCTCCTGGAGGGGGAAACCTGGGTGGTCCTGAAAGGCAAAAACGCCAGTGCTTCCTGGTTTCAGATTGAGTACCCCTTCGGCACCGACGGGCGCGGCTGGGTCACGGCGCAGTACATCCAGACAGACGGAGCCGATCGTTTACCCGTTCTGGACGAATACGGCACCCCCGTCAGCACCGGCACCCCCAGCCCGCTCGTCTCCCCCGTCCCCCCCACACCGACGATCGGCCCAGCGCCAGAAGATGGCGATTCCCTGACACAGCCCTCCGTGCGCATCGTCTTTTCCGGGCAGGGAACCCGCCAGTTCACCTATGCAGACCAGGTCTCAGCACCCGAAGGCGACCGCGAAGATTGGATAGAATTTACTCCCTTTGCAACCCTTCCCGCCACACCAGCCCGTTTACTCATCAGCCTGACCTGTGCCGGCAGCAACGCCTTGTCGGTAGAAGTCTGGAGCAACGGCGCCCCGCTCCAGCAAGAAACAACGTTCGTATGCGGGAGCAAAGACCAGCTCCTGACCGTACCCGCCGGCGTCCCTTCCCAGATCAAACTTTCTGCCGTGCCTGACAACTCATTGCGCCTCGTAAACTACTCCGTAACAATCAAAAATTTGCCTTAAGCGTTTTTGCCATCCCACCAGTAAAAAAAAAGAGTGACAATGACGTTGTCACTCCTCTCAAAATCGTGTTCCGTCAGGCCAATTACTTGACCAATTGCGCAAAAGTTGTCTCTCGCAAGTGTTTGGTCAACAATTGTTGCGCTTCCATCCAAACGGGATGCATGGCGCATTCCTCTGAAAATTCGCACTTTCCCGGTTCGCCCACACACTCGTTCAACAAAACAGGTCCGTCAATGGCTTCCACCACATCGAGAAGGGTAATCTCCTCCGGCGGACGAGCCAGCATCACGCCTCCATGTGCTCCACGGGAGGTTTGCACCAATCCACTAATCGAAAGTTGTGAAATGATTTTCGCCAAAAAAGAGGGCGGAATTTTCATTTCTTTCGCTACAACGCTGGTTGCAGCACGTTGATTCGGACCTTGTTGGGCAAGATAACGTACAGCACGAATAGCGTAGTCGGCCTGTCGGGTAATTTGCATAGGGCTGCCTCTATTCAGGTAATTTTTATCGGATTTTATAAATATATTCCCTTTAGTATAAGTGACGTAGGTCACATTTCAAATATGACCTTTTACTCCGATTTCTATAAAAAATATCTTTTTTACACATCTTCCCCTCTGCCCAAGCGTCCTGGTTTTCCTGTTGGCCTCTTCCCCCCTCTCAAGACTGCAATTCATCCTCCAGCACATAGACCAGTTCCGGCGTCGTGGCGAGAATCATATCAGCCTCATAGCGACGCAATTCCTCTTCTTCCCCAAAGCCACACAACACACCAACCGTCTGCGCCCCGGCGCGTTTGCCGGCACGAATATCCACAGTGGTATCCCCCACCATCAGGCATTCTTGGGGTGCAACGCCGAGCATCTGAGCAGCATACAGAATCGGGTCAGGGAACGGCTTCGTATGCGCACACGTTGTGGCCGTCACAATCGTCTTAAAATACTTGCGCAAATCAAACTGATCCAGAAAAATGCCCGTTGTACGCTCATCTCGCGCCGAGACAACCGCCAGCGGGTAACGCTGCGACAACGTCTCCAACATCTCCTTCACGCCAGGGATAAGCAAAAACTTCTTCGGCTGCTTACGAGAGCGGCGCGCCAGCCAATCAAACAAGGCAAACATTTCATCATCCAACCCCAGCAAATCCGGGATACCGATCAAAAAGTTCGCCGGTGCCTCGCTGGCCATCACCATCCGCCGCGCCACCGTAGAAACATCCCTGCCCCGGAAGAGAAAACGTAACGGCTTGAGCAGGTGTTCCAGGCGCTGCTGCATCACATCATCAGTGTCACTGAGAGTACCGTCCACATCGAAACAAATCGCACGAATTCTCTCGATATTCAGAGGCATATTCCAACTCCCTGCAACAAAAAATTCCTTATTAACTTATTGTAACCGACATCCTTTATAATACAGGATTAAATAGCACAAGCAAGATCCGTCCTTTCTCAGTAACAGGAGATTCAAATGGCTGATAAAAATAACATCATCACCTCACAAAACACCGGCTTCTTTCACGACCTGGTTCGTCATATCAAACTGATCGCGCGCCTCATGGGCGACAAACGTGTCCCCTTCTTGCTCAAACTCTTGCCTGTGGGCACCCTCATTTACCTGATTTCGCCCATTGACATTGCTCCCGGCCTGGCACTGCCCGTCATCGGTGCCCTGGACGATGCCGCCATCATCTGGCTTGGTTCATCCCTCTTTATCTCCCTCTGCCCAGACAACGTGGTTCAGGAACATCTGGCGATGATGGACAAAGTCATTGACACCTCCTGGAAAGAAGCCAAAGACTCCTCTTCTGCCGATCTGATCGATGGAGAGGCACGCGATGAAAAATAGAGCGCAGCGGCTCCGGACCTTGGGCCTGCTCCTGACCATCTGGCTGCTCCTCCCCGCCTGCACTGCCCGCCTCACAATCGCTCCGACGGCCTCTCCCCTTGCCCCGCCCACTGCCTCTCCCTTCTACTCCGCCCCTACCGTTGAAGCATCTCCCACTCCCCTGGCAGAAATCTCTACTGCAACCCCTCTGCATTACCGAAGCGACTTTCCTGCCCCCAATCTCTACACCTGGTCTGCCATCGCCAGTGGCTTTGTCCAACCGGTGGACATCCAGAATGCCCACGATGGATCGCATCGGCTGTTCGTTGTAGAAAAACCGGGGCGGATCCGCATTCTCGCCAACTTCCTTCCTCTCCCCGATCCCTTCTTAGACATTCGCGACCGCGTCGGCGACACGGGCCTGGAACAAGGACTGCTGGGGCTGGCGTTTCATCCCAACTTCAAACAAAACGGCTACTTCTACGTCAACTATACCGACTCGCGCGGCGACACAGTCATTTCCCGCTTCCAGGTCTCAGCAGACGAACCCAACCGCGCTGACCCCCAAAGCGAACTCATCCTCCTGCGCGTAGATCAGCCCTACGCCAACCACAATGGCGGCGGCCTGGCCTTTGGTCCCGACGGTTACCTCTACATTGGCCTTGGCGATGGCGGCGCTGCTGGCGACCCCGCTGGCAATGCCCGCCGCACCGACACCCTCCTGGGCAAAATGCTGCGCATCGACATAGACAGTAGCGTTCCCTATGCCATTCCTCCATCCAATCCCTTTGCAGGGGGAGGCGGTCTGCCAGAAATTTGGGCAATTGGCCTGCGCAATCCCTGGCGCTTCTCCTTTGACCCGCTCACTGCTCAACTCTACATCGCCGACGTCGGTCAAGACAAGTGGGAAGAGGTCAATGTCGTGACCATCCCATCACAAGGATTGCTCGACTTCGGCTGGGACGCATTCGAAGGGACACACCCCTTTGATCCGCCGCTTCCTGAAGGTCCTACCATTCCACCGGTTGTGGAATACTCTCACGAGCAGGGCTGCTCGGTCACGGGTGGTTACGTCTATCGAGGAACAGAACTGCCCGAATGGCAGGCAGTCTATTTCTTCGGTGATTACTGCAACGGTAACGTCTTTGGCCTGATACAAACCGGTGAGAACACCTGGCAACAACAACTGCTCTTCCCGACTGGCGCGGCGATCTCCACCTTCGGCGTAGATGAAAACGGAGAGATTTACCTGGCCGATCTCAGGACGGGTCTGATTCTGCGCCTCAACCGGCGCTAGAGGAATTGGAGATATGTTACCCAAAAACGCAATTTGTCATCGCAATTTGGGATACCTGTCACTTCCTCGCAATAACAAACAAAGGATACACTGCACATGTGAGGTGCTATATGGCAAACAAAAATTGGGAAGTTGCAAAAGTATGTTTCTGTGAACATGTCAACCAGGAGGTAGCGCTCGAAGTCGAAGTACTCTACCCGATTGATTACCTTCCCGATCCGCCGCGCCTTCTTTCCCATCGCTGCTCGCATGGGCTGCAATGCAACCAGATGCAGCAAGCCGTCTGCAAATGGGCAGGCACCAATCCGGATGTAGATCCCTTCCGGGAATAGCCAAAAGCATCCGCTCGTGAAAATAGTAACTTTAGGGGATTAAATTCATCTCTCTTTTCAATATACTGAAACAGGCGCTTCTTTCTTGCCGTCTCGGAACATACTACTCTGTGCCGAGATGGCAAATTGTTTTTCAGCGTTCGAAAGGAGAAAAAGAAAAACTTGAATTTGCTTTCCCCTACCCAAAAGGGCCTTCTTTTGTCAGGCAAACACCACCTGCCCCATCCCGGCGCTTCTCATAAGCCTGGGATCCATCGCCTGAAATCCAATCACCGCGGATCGCCGAACAGGCCGTGGGCGGGCCGTGTGTAAGGACAGGCCTGTAGATTAGGAGAAAGGAATGAGCCAAAAAAAGTTTTTCCTGCTTTTTTGGGCAATCATCCTGACCGTCAGCATTGCATCGTGCAACCTGGGTGAAAGCCTGCCTACCTGTGATCCTGACATCATCCATGCCAGTGGAATTACCCCCAATTACCGTCAGCCCGTGCTGGACCTGACACACTGGTCTATCCAATGGTGGTATTACATCGAAATAAGCGAGACCACATCAACAGATATCGACTGCGAGCCAGAGGCGCAACACATTCGCATCGGCCTACGCACTTTCGATGAAGCCGGCAACATTGTACTCACTCCCCTGTTGGAAGAAGACCTGCCTGGTTACGCCCGCGCCTATGTCCCCGACCTGATTTTGGAACCGGCAACACATTATTACTACGAAATCAGTTGGGGAGAGGGGCATTCAATCGTAACTCCCTTCAACACCGGTCCGATATGCGACCGTACTACCCTGCTTCCGCCAGTGAATCTTTCTCCACCGGATGGGGCGGCTATCGAATCAAGTGCTGTCCTTTCCTGGATGTACCAGGGTTGCACACCGGAGGGATTCGAACTTCACTTGAGTTCCAGCCCCGATTTCACTGCCCCTGATACAAGCAGGTACCCGTATAACATTGCAGCCCACGCAGTCAGCGGCGCGTGGGAACCCTGCCGCTGGCATTACTGGCAGGTCGCCTCGTTAATCGCCGCTCCCCCGAATGATGATGATTTGCTCTTTGCTCCAAGGTTAGACATCCCCCTTCCCCTCTCTGATGAAGACCCCCTGATCCATACGTTAAATTACCTGACCAGTGACTTCACTCCTGTGCGCTCCTTCTACGTAATCGGAGAAGGATGCCCTGCACCTTCCGACACGCCGGTACCGACCCCTGCAGCAACTCCTTCTTCCAAACCGATTGCATCCGTCCTCCAGGCAGCCAATTGCCGCACTGGCCCGAGTCTGGATTACCCCGTGCGTCAGGTGCTGATGCCCGGGGAGCAGTACCCCGTCATCGGTCGCAGCCGGGACGGGACCTCCCTGGTACTCGGCCTGGTAGCCATTGACGATGATATCATCTGGACAGAACAAGCCATTCGCAATTTGGGATGTTGGGTCTACATCGACTTGGTGGAAATCATTACGGGCAATATAGAACAGGTTATGATCGCTGACCCTGATCCTCCGCATCTTGTTGCCCCACCCACTGCAACCACTGTTCCCGCCTTCGATTGCAGCCAATACGCAACCAATCCCGTTGCATGCGATTCGAGCAATTACTGCCGCTGGGATGCCAGTGTCCCGCCTAATGGCACCTGTGTGAACAAGTAGTTTCAAAAAACAACCCTCCCGCCTGGTAGCGGGAGGGTTGCGTTTCAGGCTGTATCGAAGACTACTTGACTTCGACGACGGCGCCGGCTTCCTCAAGTTTCTTCTTGGCATCCATGGCGACGTCCTTGCCGACGGCGGAGAGAACCTTGCCATCGGGGGTCTCGGCCAGGGCCTTGGCCTCAGTCAGGCTCAGGTTGACCAGCGTGCGGATGACCTTGATGACCTCGATCTTCTTCGGGCCAGCATCCTTGATAATGACATCGAATTCAGTCTTTTCTTCTTCGGGCTCAGCAGCCGCTGCAGCAGGTCCAGCACCACCGGCAACAGCCGCCACGGCCACAGGTGCAGCCGCAGAGACGCCCCATTTTTCTTCCAGTTTCTTCACCAATTCGGCAGCCTCGAGAACGGTGAGTTCGCTCAACTGCTCAACAAGTTTTTCCAAATCAGCCATTTTATTTACTCCTTCATCGTATGATGAGAATTTTTTGTTAGATAAAATAAATCGGTTTTAGAGATTGACTACGCTGCCACAGAAGTAGCAGGTTCCGCGTGAACGCGGATGACATAGGCCAGAGCGCGGCCGGGTTCGGCCAGGGTGCGCACCAATTTGCCAGCCGGAGCCTGCAAAACGCCCAGCAACTGCGAACGCAAGACTGGCAGCGGCGGAAGATCAGCAACAGCCTTCACCTGTTCAGGCGACAGCACCATTGCATCCATGAAGCCGCCTTTGACCTTAACGGCTTCCAGGCCTTTGGTGGCTTCTGCCAGGGCCTTTGCAAAAGCGGCCGCATCGCGGAATGCAAAACCGAGCGCTGTGCTTTTTTCCACGTAGGCATCGGGCACCACATAACCGGCCTTTTCAAGGGCAATTTTCGCCAGAGTATTCTTGACGATATGAAATTCACCGCCTGCTTCGCGCAATTTGGCGCGTATTGCATCCAGTTGTTTCATCGTCAGGCCAGAATACTCGACCAAAACCACGGCCTTGCTTTTGCTGAGCCATTCGACATACTCAGCCAACATGGCCTCTTTTTGCTGCTTTGATTTTGCCAAAAGAAATCACCTCCTTTCCAATCAAAAAGTCTTTGCCCGAGTTCCAGGCAAAGACTTTTCTCCCTGAAAAGGGAGTGTGATCCATCTCACAGTCTTCACCTGGGCAGGAAATTAAGCCTGATTGCAGGCACCTGCTGTCATGGGCGAAGGAATGTTCTCGGGCGGCGAGTATTTTCTACCCGCTTACCTCCATCGATTGAGCCAGGTTCGGATCAACTTTGATTCCCGGCCCCATCGTAGAAGTCAAGGTAATGCGCTTGATGAAATTGCCTTTAGCAGCCGCCGGGCGGGCCTTTTTGATCGCTTCCATCAAAGCCGCAAAGTTTTCGTACAATTTCTGTTCCTCAAAGGAAACTTTGCCCAACGGCACATGAATATTGGCGGTCTTATCGAGACGGAATTCCACACGACCGGCTTTTGCTTCGGCTACTGCGCGGCCAATATCTTCTACGCTGACCACGGTCCCGGCTTTGGGGTTCGGCATCAGACCGCGTGGACCAAGCACACGGCCCAGGCGACCGACCTTGCCCATCATATCGGGAGTCGCAATCGCCACGTCAAAATCCAGCCAACCACCCTGAATCTTGTTCAGAGTTTCATCGTCATCGGCCACCACGTCTGCCCCAGCGTTGCGGGCATTGATGGCCCCATCGCCCTGGGCAAAGACCAGGACGCGCACCGTCTTGCCCAATCCATGCGGCAAGACAACCACATCGCGAATCTGCTGATCTGCCTGACGCGGGTCAAGGCTGGTGCGAAGATGCACCTCTACCGTGCTGTCAAAGTTAACATAAGCCGTCTCCTTGACCAATCGCAAGGCTTCACGCGGCTCATACGCTTTATTTGCATCAACTTTGGCCAATGCGGCCAGGTATTTCTTTCCGTGTTTTGCCATAATTCTCCTTCGTGGTACAAACGGGCTGTTTGAGCAACCCTCCCACCGGTTTAGTCAACAACGATAATGCCCATATTGCGGGCTGTACCTTCAATTTGCTTCATTGCGCCTTCAATGTCAAGAGCGTTCAGGTCCTTCATCTTGAGTTCCGCAATCTGGCGCACCTGGGCGCGGGTCACTTTGCCGACCTTTTCACGATTCGGCGCCGCCGAGCCTTTTTCCACGCCAGCCGCTTTGCGCAGCAACACTGCCGCAGGCGGGGTCTTCAAAACAAAGGTGAACGACCCATCGGTATAAATGCTGATTTCTGCAGGCAAGATTTCACCCGGACGATTCGACGTGCGGGCGTTATATTCCTTGCAGAACGCCATGATATTGATCCCATGGCCAGCCAGCGCCGGACCAATAGGGGGAGCAGGATTGGCCTTGCCGGCCTCAATCTGCAGACGAACAATTGCTTTTAACTTTTTTGCCATATTTTTTTACTCCTTCGTGGTTATAGCGGGTGATTTCGGGACACCCTCCCACCAGTTCAGGCCTGCGGGCGCGGACCCTCAGCCTGTCACCGTCAAATTTATGCTTTCTCCACCTGGAGAAAGTCCAGTTCCACCGGCGTCTCTCGTCCAAAAAACGACACCATGACGCGCACTTTCGTATGTTCCATGTCAATATCCGACACCACACCACGAAAATCATTGAAGGGACCATCAATGATGCGCACCCGGTCGCCGACCTTAAACGTGACTTTCACAGCGGGGGCCTCGGCCTCCATCCGCTTCAAAATCTGTGCTACTTCTTCGGGCCGCAAGGGCGTGGGCAGATTTCCCATACCGACAAAACCGGTTACGCCTGGCGTATTACGCACCACAAACCATGATTCTTCGGTCAAAATCATGTTGACAAGGACATACCCCGGGAAGATATGGCGTTCTACCGTCCGGCGTTTGCCGTCGCGCACTTCAATCTCTTCCTGGGTAGGCACAATCACATCAAAGACCTTGTCTTTCATTCCCATCGTCTCGATGCGCTGTTCCAGATTGTGCCGCACCTTATTCTCGTAGCCAGAATAGCAATGAATCACATACCAGGCCGGACCTTCAGGCACAGTGTCTTCTGCTTTTTCTGAAGCACTCTTTTGCCGCCGGGAAGAAGAATTTAAAACCGGCTGATCCGAACGAGTAGACTTTTCCTCGTCAGATTCACGCGGATCCTGTTCAAAGATTTCTTCCGGCTCCTGGTTATCCATACGACCTCACATGGCTATACAGAAAAGAATCGGGCTCCCACGAGCAATTTGAGCAATTCGCGAGCAACCAGATCAACCAGGCCTAAGAAGATCGCCATAAAAACCACGACCACAATCACAATCCAGGTCAGTCGGCGGGCTTCTGGCCAGGTAGGCCAGGAGACGCGGCGCAATTCTACAGCCGTTTCACGGAAGAAACGGCTCAGTCCACTTTCGCGTTTTACTTTTTCCTTGGCACCAGCCACGTCTATACTCCTTATTCTTTCTGACGGTCACAACGCCGCATCACCACCAGCGGCGTTGTACCTGACAGGCCAGGCAGGACTTGAACCCACAACCACTCGTTTTGGAGACGAGAGCTCTACCAATTGAGCTACTGGCCTACATGTGGTGCTCCGGTGTTAGAGGCTTTATTGAGAACAATGCCTTGACACCGGCGCACTTCACTTTTTATTTCGTTTCGCGATGGAGCGTGTGCTTGCGGCAACGCGGGCAATACTTGTTAAATTCCAGCCGATTTGGGTCGTTGCGACGATTCTTCTCGGTAACGTAGTTCCGTTCCTTGCACTCGTTGCACGCCAGAATCAGGACAGGACGAATATCTTTTTTCTTCGAAGCCATATCGTGCTCTCAAACTTTCTACGCCAGAATCTTGGTGATGACGCCAGCGCCAACCGTCAGGCCGCCTTCGCGAATAGCGAACTTCGACCCTTGCTCCAGCGCCACCGGCACAATCAACTCGACCGTCAACGTCACGTTGTCACCAGGCA
>DAOTZT010000240.1:0-3289 GCA_034434255.1 Anaerolineales bacterium
CGCGTCATCAAGTCGGCGGCCTCCTCCAGGGGGGCCGACTCGCTCAGGGTCGGGAAATCGGTCTCCATCACCTCCGCCACCGTCAACGCTTCCAGCACGTTCACATCCCGCCCGCGGTCGAGACGGATGCCATGCCGCGCCAGCCCCAGCCCATAGACCGAGTCGCGCTCGATGCGCTGCGAAATCAGCAAACTGACCGCCACGCTGAACATCAGCGGCAGGATGATGCGGTAATCGCCGGTCATCTCGAACAGGAGCAGGATAGCGGTCAACGGCGCGTGGACGGCGCCCGCCAGCACCGCCGCCATGCCCACCAGGGCGAACGCCGCCGGTGCGATTCCCAGACCCGGAAACAGGCGCGCCGCCATCTGACCGAACGCGCCCCCCAGCATGGCACCGATGAAGAGCGACGGGGCGAACACCCCGCCGAAAAAGCCGCCGCCGATGCTGAGGGGGGTGAGAATCACCTTGGCGGCCAGCAGCGCCAGCAGCAGAGTCAGCCCCAGGGCGTCGCGGTTCAGCACTTCGCCGATGGTCTCATAGCCCACGCCGAAGACTTGCGGCAGGAAGAGGCCCACCAGCCCGACGACCGCTCCCGCCGCCGCCGTCTTGAGCGGACGCGGCGCCCGCCAGCCGCCGAACAGGTCTTGCATGCGGTAGAGTAAGCGCACATAGGCCGCCGCCACCGGTCCCGCCAGCAGACCGAGCAGCAGATAGAGCGGCAGTTCCCAAGCCGAATGCAAGGCGTACTGGGGGACGAGGAAGGCCGGCGATGCGCCGCTCAGCGATTGCGTCAAGACCGAGGCGGTGACTGCCGCCACCAGAATCATGCCCACTGCGGCGCCGCCGGTCTGTCCCAGCAGCACTTCCAGGGCAAAGAACACCCCGGCAATGGGCGCGTTGAAGGCGGCAGCGATGGCCGAGGCCGCGCCCGCCGCCACCAGGGTCTGCACGCGTTCTTCGGCAAAGCGTAGCCACTGCCCGAACATCGAACCCAGATGAGCGCCGATTTGCACCGAGGGGTCTTCCGGCCCGACCGAAGCGCCGAACCCGATGGACAGGACAGCCGCCAGGGTGCGGGCCGGCAGGGTGCGGTAGGGCAGCCTTCCGCCTGCCAGGGCAATCGCCTGCATCACGGAGGGCGTTCCGTGCAGGGTTTCGCCGCGCAGGGTGAAATGCGCCAGCGCGCCGACCAGCAGCCCGCCCAGCACGGGTAGCAACGCCAGCCAGACCCCGCTCAGCGCATCGAAGGCCAGTCCTTGCAGGGTTTCGATGAGCCACTTGAAGAGCCAGATTCCCGCGCCGCTGACCAGGCCCACCAGCAGAGCAGCCCCGCCAAAGCGCAGGGTTTCAGAGGGGAAGAGAGAGTTGAGGAAGGAAGAGCGCATAGGGAAAAATTATATCACCGCGAGGGAAAAGAAAACGTCTCAAAGCAGCAATTCCAAATCTGAAACTTATGATAAAGTATGAGGATGTCTACGCAAACGACGCTCTCCCTGGAAGCCCTGATGCAACACTTTCGCAAGCGCTGGTTAGCTTTGCCCGACCACCGTAAACCCAACAACAATCAACGTTACACGATGGCGGATGGGGTGTTATCTGCCTTTAGCGTGTTCTTCATGCAGTCGCCGTCATTTTTAGCGCATCAACGCCTGTTACAGCGCAACAAAGGACGGAACAATGCGCGCAGTTTGTTCCAAGTGACCGAGATTCCCAGCGATACCCAAATTCGGAACTTGCTTGACCCGTTATCACATGCGGAGTTTGCCGTCGATTTCTGGTACGTTTTGAATGAAATGCGGCAGCAACAGCAATTATTACGTTTTCGGAATGACTTGAATACTTACGCCATCGCGCTGGATGGGGTGCATTTTTTCTCCTCGGAAAAGATTTCCTGTCCGCAGTGCCTGAGGCGGACAGATCGCGCGGGCGTGGAGCATTTTTACCATAGTGCGGTGACGCCTGTCTTCGTCAAACCTGAGACGGCGCAGGTGCTGCCCTTACTGCCCGAATTTATCGTGCCACAAGACGGGCAGGAGAAGCAGGATTGTGAGCGAAATGCTTCCAAACGCTGGTGGGAGCGGCACCATGAACACTTTCCAGCGCATTCCGTGACGTATTTGGGCGATGATTTGTATGCCAATCAGCCACTTTGCCAACTTCTGTCCGAAACTTACCAGCAGTTCTTCATTTTTGTCTGCAAACCCGAATCCCATGAAGGGTTGTATCAGTGGCTGAGTTTTCTGGAGAAAAATGGCACGCTGGAAACCAGCAGCCACCGTCACTGGAATGGCAAACGGGGTGAACAGTGGAACTATCGCTTCGCTCTCCAAGTTCCATTACGCAATGGCAATGACGCATTGCTGGTCAACTGGTTTGAGTTGGTTATCACGGACGAACAGACGGGGGAAATTCTCTACCACAATAGTTTCGTCACCAACCATCCCGTAACCGCCGCCAATGTGGCGACCCTGGTGGCGGTCGGACGTACGCGTTGGAAGATCGAAAACGAGAACAACAACATCTTAAAGACCAAAGGCTATCACTTTGAACATAATTTCGGTCATGGTTCGCACGATCTCGCTAATGTTCTGGCGACTTTGAATATCCTGGCTTTCCTACTCCATACGGTCCAGGAAGTATTGACGCCTGCTTACCAGCGTCTGCGGCAGACATTGGGGGCGCGCAAAACTTTTTTCAACGATTTGCGCGCACTGACACGCTACATGGTCTTCGATTCTTGGGATGACCTATTCCGCTTTATGGAAGAAGGCCTGGAAATTGCCCCCCTTCCGCCCTAGCCAATTTTAGATTTGGAATTGCTGATCTGCTGGTCACTTTGGCTGCGGCTGGAGGCCGCGCTATGATATACTTTGGCCTACAATATGATATACTTTGGCCTACAAATGGTTATTCGATTCGGTTCAACATTTCGTTAATTTCAAGAGAGCCTAAAGGTTCCCAGGAAACTTTCAGGCTCTGACTTTGCACGAGGAGAGACCATGACTCCTAAAAATACGTTGACATCTGCGGAAACCACCAGCGAACTGGAACGCCTGCGCGACATTCTCTACGGAGAGCGGGTGCGTTCTATCGAAGGACGCCTGGATGAAATGGATCAGCGCATCACCCGCACAGCCACCGAACTGAACCGACGTATTGACCATGAAGTGGAAGAACTGGTTCAGCGCCTGGATGCCGCCGCCAAACGCCTGGATGAGCGTATTCTGGCCTTGCAGGCCCAATCCAGCGCCGAGTTGCGCCTTTCGGTGGAGGAGTTAACCCGCCG
>DAOTZT010000241.1:0-2654 GCA_034434255.1 Anaerolineales bacterium
CTCAGAAGTCGGCATGCGGCTAGCCGACAAAACCGGGCAGATCGAGCGCTTGCTCGAAGAGGAACTCATCCAGCGCGGCTGGCTCGATCCTGCGCGCAACCAAAAGCGAAGGATGTTGTTATTGGTTGGGCTGCTGGTTATGTTGGCAGGGACGGGAATACGCTTCGGCGCGTTATTCGCCTCATCCAGCGTTTTCGTCACTGGCAATCAGACTCTTGCTTGGCTCACGGCTGCTTTGGCAGGAATCGGCGGCGGGGCGTCCGTGCTCTTCATCCCGCTGATCATTTATGCCGCCGCCTATTCCCCGCTCACCCCGGCGGGCGAGGAACAGAAAATCCGCTGGAACAATTTCCGCACTTATCTCGACCGGGTCAGTCGCGGGCAAGAAACTGCCATTCGCCCCGATACCTTCGAGCGTTACCTGGCCTTTGCGGCGGTTTTTGGGTTGGGCGCCGCCTGGGCTAAATCCTTCAAAAAACTGGGCGGCGTGCCGCTGCCGGCCTGGTTCCAGGCGATGCCAGGCAGCGATGGCGACTTCGTTGCTATGATGGCTGCCTCCGATTCAGCAGCCTACAGCGGCGGGGCCGATGGCGGAGGGGGCGCTTCGGGCGGCGGTGCGAGCGGAGCAGGATAAAAGAAAGGAGCAATCTGATGAGTTCTGCTGTTTTGGTTACCCCTGTCCAGCCTGCCGAGCGCATTCCAATCGTGGACATCCTGCGCGGGTTTGCGCTGTTCGGCATCCTGTTCGTCAATATGACGATTTTCAGCATGGCTATGGCGATCGCTCTCCTACCTTAAGTTGCAGCCGTTTCGGCGAATGGTTTAGGCAAGCAATGACGATTGCACATTCTTTTCAAAACAGGAGGTTGGTTTTCAGAAATACCTTGCCTGGCTGAACATGCTCGGACCGGAAGAGAAGCGCTTGCAAGGCGCGGAACTGGCGGACGCCTGCCTGCTCGAAATCGAAAAACCTGACCCCGACCTGCGCCGCAAGCAGGCGGAAGAACTCTGCCGCCTCATTGAAAACGCCAGCGCGCAGACAACTCCCCTGACCCGCGCCCGCGCCGGTGACACCCTCGCCGCCCTGGGCGACCCGCGCTTCAAAGAATATTGCTTCCACTCCCCTCTCCCTTCGGGAGAGGGGGTGGGGGTGAGGGTCATCCTCCCCGCCACTCCCACCCTCGGCTTCATTCGCATCCCCAAAGGCAAATTCCTGATGGGCAGCAGCGAGCAGGACAAAGACGCATACGGCGTTGAAAAGCCCCAGCACGAACTCGACCTGCCCTACGATTACTGGATTGCCAAATATCCGGTCACCGTGGCGCAGTGGCGCGCCTTCGTCGAGGCCAGCGGCTATCGGGATTTCGATCAAGACGCTTTGCGCGACCCGGACAACCGCCCGGTGCGCTGGCTGACCTGGCACGATGCCCTGGCGTACTGCGACTGGCTGGATGGGGTTCTCAAGGAGCAGGCCTCGAAAATCGAGCCGCAGGACGAGGCCGCACGCGCCTTTTGGGGGGCGCTGGCTTCGCGAAAATATCGTGTGACCCTGCCGAGCGAAGCCGAATGGGAGAAAGCGGCGCGCGGCCCAATCTACATTCAGCAATCGAAAATCAACAATCGCATTTACCCCTGGGGCGACACCTTCGACCCCAACAAAGCCAACACCGCAGAAACCGGCCTCGGCACGACGACGGCGGTGGGCGCCTTCCCGTTGGGCCTTTCGCCCTACGGCTGCCTGGACATGAGCGGCAACGTCTGGGAACGGACGCGCACCCTCTGGGATGACAAGTTCGGTTACCCCTATAACCGCAACGATGGCCGCGAGGACCTGAAGCACAGAGACCGCGACCGTGTGGTGCGCGGCGGGTCGTTCAACTTCCATCGCTGGAACGCGCGCTGTGCCGACCGCGCCTGGATCGTTCCGGGCAACCTCGACGGGCTTCAGGGTTTTCGGGTGGTTGTCTCCCCCATCTAAATCTGAACTCTGATGCTCTGAACTTTGAAACTCTGAATCGCTCTTCCCGGAGGGGGGCTGGGGGGGCGCAATGCGCCCCCCAGAATTTAAAATTTTTTTGGAGGCCCTATCGTATTGCTCTCGAGAAGCGATCACGACCGTAAAGATTTTGTGCGATGGTCAACCGTACCGCCAGGCTATGCCTGGCTCTGCAGGGCCGACCACAGGTCGGCGATACGCCCACCCTCTTTGGTTTGCGGCTGGAGGCCACGCATTCTCCCGGGAAGGAGACTTCGATCCGAACAAAGCCAACACCGACGAAAGAAGGGCGGTCGCGTGAAAATTGTGGCGCAAATCTGTGATTTGCGCCGACAAAAGGAGCAAACGCATGGACATTCCTCAACTTACCACCTCCCTCTGGCAGGCGCTTCAACCGCTTTTGCCCGTGCTGGCGAGCAAAGGCGCGGAAGAACTGGCAAAACGCGGCGTGGGCGAAGTGTGGGAAGCGGTCAAAAAGCGCTTCGCTGCCCGCCCCGAGACGCAAAAGGGGCTGGACGAACTGCTCACCAGGCCAGACGACCCCTTCGCCCAGATGAAATTCCAGGTGCAACTGAAAGAACTGCTCGAAGCCGATGCCGCCTTCGCCGCCAGCCTGTCCCGCCTGCTCGAAGCGGCGTCGCCCACCTACCAGGCTTCC
>DAOTZT010000242.1:0-1742 GCA_034434255.1 Anaerolineales bacterium
AAGTTCACCGGCTTGCCGGGTTCAACGTAATCGCTCGCCGGTTTCAGGTAAATTTCCGAGCCTTCGGGGTCGAAGAGATCGGCGAAGACGTCGTACAGGTCGCCGTTCTCGGCCAGTTGGGACATCATCAGGCTGATGAGATGGTCGCTGACGATGAAATCATCCACGCGGGTCACCTCGGCCAGTTGACGGTTGCGGATGTCGAGCATCTCGCTGACGATGGAGAAGGGCGTGTCGTCTTCCTCGGCAATTTTGCGCAGGTGCAGCAGGGTAACCAGCGTCTTGGCGTCGGCTTCCTGGACCTCCAGGCCGGCGTAACTCAACACGATGACGTGGTCGTAGTCCGCGGCGTGGACCGATTCGAGCAGGGCGCGGTCGGTGGTATCGCCGGCGCGGAAAATGATTTTCTGGTGGCACAGTTGACCGCATTCCTGGCGTAAAATTTCCTCTGCCTGAGCCATTTCTGCCGAAATGCTGGTGTCGGCCACTACCAGGACTTCCGATCCATCGGGCACGTAGTTGTCCAGTTCGCGAATGATCGTTGTGGCGCAACGATTCCAGCCGAGGAGCAGGCACTTTTCGGGTTTGGGAACGCTCCCCTGATGGGGCGGACGAATGGCGGCCTCGTCAATCGGGTACGAGGTCAGGCCGGAGACGAGGAGGGTATCGTCGTCGGCGGTCAAGGCGAAGAGTTGGTCGCCGGCTTCGATGACGGTATCCATGGGCGGGTTCAGCAGCGCCGGGCTGTTCCGTTTCTTGATGCCCATCACGGCAGAGGTCTCATAGGCCAGGAGGGCCTCGCCGTAGGTTTTGCCGAACAGGGTCGGTTCGCTGGTGAAGTAAATCTCATCGCCGCCGAAGTTGAGCAATTCGGTGTACACCACCGACAGACCGCTCTGGCGGGAGGTCTGCGCGGTGACGCGGGCGATCAGGTCGCCGGCCAGAATCGCCTGGACCTGGTCGCGTGCGCCAATCATCTCGAGCAGTTCTTTGTTCTTCGGGTCGCGGACCTGGGTGATGATGTGGTAGGGCTGCTCGCGCCGATCGGGATGGTTGGTGATGGCCAGGACGGTTTTGACGACGGCGGTATCGGGGTCGCTGCCTTCGGGCGGCAGGACGATGATGGCTTTGGCCTCGTGCGGGTTGACGATTTCCAGGTCGGTGATGTCCATTGGCGAACCGGAGCGGCAGATGATCTTCGTCCGCCCCTTTTGTTCGACCCGCGCCCGAATCTCTTCTTCCATCTCCACCTTGTCCTTATCGGCCAGGATGACCAGGGCGGCTTTTTTCTGGTTGGCGTTGGCCTCCATCAGTTCGGACAGGATGGTGAAAATCTGCGGCGACCAGCCCAGGATGAGGGTGTGACCGCTTTCGAGGACGAGTGAACGGCCCTTGCGCAACTCCTCCAGTTTGCCCTCCACGCCGGCGGTCAGGACGCCGATGAGGGTGCTGACGATGAGGATGCCGCCGAGGGTGACGAGAAACATGATGAGGCGGAAGCCCCAGCCGGTGTCGCCGCCCATGGTGCCGGGGTCGAGGGTGCGCATCAGGCTCTCCCAGGCGGCTTCCACAAAGTTCAGGCCTTCTGAGCCCTCGGGGGCAAGCCAGCGTCCGCCGAGGGAGACGACCAGTGCAGCCACGAGGATAAGCAAGAGTGAAATCAGCCCGAGTCCGCCGATGAGGGCGATGGTGCCCTTCGACATGAAGTTGTCGAAAAAGTACTGAAAACGCTGTTTGAAGGT
>DAOTZT010000243.1:0-4617 GCA_034434255.1 Anaerolineales bacterium
GCTCGCAGTGACAAAAAACATAGCGTTTTTAGAACAAATGTTTAATGTGACATTGTCAAGGTAATCAGTGTTCTGTGTCCAACGAGAGTTACAATCTCTCCAACGCTCTCAATAACGCATCGGTATCCTGCGGGCGCCCCACGCTGATGCGGATGTGATCGCGCAGAGCGGGTTTGTCGAAATAGCGGATGAAAACGCCGTGTTGCTGCGCCAGGCGCGTTTTCAGTTCAGCCGCATCGCGCCCCACAACGCGGCACAAAATAAAATTGGAGCGCGTGGGGTAAGGCTGCAGGTAAGGGACTTGCTGCAAAGCCCTCCACAGCCTGTCGCGCTCGCCCCTCAACCGTTCGATGACCGCTGCCAGTTCGTCCGCGTGCGCCAGCGAGACTTGCGCCGCGACGCTTGCCGCCACGTTGACGTTGTAGGGCTGCTTGGATTTCCACAACGTGGGCATCAGCCACAGCGGAAACGCGCCGTATCCGACGCGCAAGCCGGCCAGCCCAGCCCATTTGCTGAATGTTCGCAAAACGACCAGATTTTCGCGCTGCGGCACCTCGCCGATGCGGCTGAGAGACGCGCCGAGACATTCGTCTGCAAATTCGATGTAGGCTTCATCCAACACAATCAGGGTCGGCAGTTCCAGCAGGGCATCCATCGTTTCCGCATCCGTCAGCGACCCATCGGGATTGTTGGGCGAGGCGATGAAGAGGAGTTTGGGGCGATGGGCTTCGACTGCCCTGCGAATGGCGGGCAGGTCCAGCGAAAAATCGGGGCGGCGAGGGACTTCGATACAGCGGGCGGCGTTGAGTTGCGCATCGAAGGCGTACATGCCAAAGGTCGGCGGACAGGTCAGAATGCAATCCGCTGGCTCGAGAAAAACGCGCATCAGCAGATCAATCAACTCGTCCGCGCCGGCGCCGGCAAGCAGATATTCCGCGCCGAGGCCTGTGAAGCGGGAAAGCGCTTCCCGCAGGGCGCGGCTTTCGGGGTCGGGGTAAATGTGGGGGAACTCCATCTCTGCCAATGCTTCGCGCACCGCCTTCAAGGGACCGTAGGGGTTCTCGTTGGCGTCCAGTTTGACGATTTGGCCGGGGCTTCTTCCCAGGCGCGCCGAGAGGACTTCGAACGGTTCGATGGGAGTGTAAGGGGGGAGCGATTCGAGATGGTGTCTGACTTGCATGACGACTCCTGAGAGGGGGCGGCAGTTCGACGCCCGCTTATGTCTCTGCCCGCAAGCGGGCGGCGTGGGCGTGGGCGTCCAGGCCCTCGGAATGGGCAATCGCAGCCGCCAGCGGAGCGATGGCCTGAGCGGTGTCTTCGTCGAGCGCCACCAGGCTGACGATTTTCACGAAATCCCACACGTTGAGCGGAGAAGCGAAACGCGCCGAGCCGCCGGTCGGCATGACGTGACTGGGGCCAGCGAGATAATCGCCCAACACTTCGAAAGAATGTTCGCCGACGAATACGCCGCCAGCATGGTTCACTTTTTCCACCCAACGCCAGGGCTCGCGCACCGACAAGGCCAGATGTTCGGGGGCATAGTCGTTTGCCAGTTGCACGGCTTCTTCGAGGTCGGCGGTCAGCACCGCGCCGCCGCGGTTTTCCAGCGAAGCCAGGATCACGTCTGCGCGGCTGCGTCCTTCGACCTGGCGGGCCACTTCGATTTGCACCTGTTCGATCAATTTCTGGGAGGGGGTCAAGAGAATTGCGGACGCCAACCAATCATGCTCCGCCTGCGCCAGTAAATCGGCCGCCGCCCAGACGGGGTTCGCCGATTCATCGGCGATGACGACCGTCTCGGTGGGGCCTGCCAGCCCATCTATGCCGACGACGCCGTACACTTGCCGCTTGGCAAGCGTGACGAAGAGGTTGCCGGGGCCGAAAATCTTATCCACAGGCCGGATGGTCTCCGTGCCATAGGCCAGCGCGGCAATGGCCTGCGCTCCGCCAAGGGCGTAGACCTCGTCCACGCCGGCAAGGGCGCAAGCGGCCAGAATCACCGGGTCAATCGGCGGGGTGCGCTCTGCAAGCGAACGATTGGGCGGCGTGACGACGACAATCTCTTTCACGCCCGCCACGCGCGCCGGAATGGCGCTCATCAACACGCTGGACGGCAAGGGCGCGGTGCCGCCTGGGACGTACAAGCCCACCCGTCGAATGGGGCGAATGATCTGCCCCAGCGTGCCGCCGAGTTCGTGGGTGAACCAGGAGGTCAACGGTTGGCGGCGGTGAAAGGCTTCGATGCGGGCGGCGGCTTTTTCGAGCGCAGCGCGCTGAGGGGGCGGCAGCGAGTCGGCGGCAGATTGGAGCAAGGCCGGGGCAACGGGAGCAGGCCGAAGGGAGAGTGAATCGAGGGCCTGAGTCCACCTTTGCAGGGCGGCGTCGCCGTTCGTCCGCACATCCTTCAAAATTTTTGCAACGGCTTGTTCGGGGGTCAAAGGCTCGCCAAACATTTGTGCAATCCCATCCAATACGCGCTGACTGACGGGAAATTCATCGGGCGGGGTGCGTTTGAGGATGGTTTGCCGGGCGGTTTCGGGGTCGTATTGTCGAAGCATGGTTATCCTTTCAAGGCCGCAAGCATGGCTGTGTAACGTGGCGGCTCTTCTTCGAAAATGTAGGTGAGGGGCGATACGAGAATGCCGCTGCCGCCGACCTGCCGCAGTTCGGTGATGGCTTGCGGCAGGCAATCGCGGCGCACGACAATGGTGACAGAGTGCCAGCCTTGCGGGCTTTCGCGAGTGATGACCGGGCTGATGGTGGGGCCTTGCAAGCCGCCAACGTGGGTCTGGGTAAATATTTTTTGGGCGATGGTTTCGGGGCTTTCGCCGCGCATGTTAGCAATGACCAGCACGTTGTCTTTGGCGCGCAAATGGGCTTCGATGTATTCGAGCAGGCGGCGCGCCATTTCCAGCGCTTCGGGGCGGGTTTGCAGGGCTTTGCGGTTGGCAATCAATACGGCTTGAGAAGGCTGGATGACGCCATCGGGCAAGGGGCGCAGGCGGTTGTCGAGCAGGGTCTGGCCGGATGACACCAGGTCTGAAATCATATCGGCATAGCCAATGGCCGGGGCGCTTTCGAGGGTGCCTTCGGCAAAAATCAGCGTATGGGCAATGCGATGCCGCTTCAAAAAGCGCTCGGTCAGGACGGGGAATTTGGTTGCCACGCGCAGAGGTCTGTCGGAGCGCGAGGCGTAGGCCTGGAGCGAGGCCAGGTCTGTCACCGTCTCCCAACTCTCTGGAACGGCCAGGGTCAAGGCGCAATGACCGAAGCCCAGCGCGTCATGCAGGATGAGCAGTTCGCCGTTTTCGCCGCGCTTTTCTTCGACCATGTCGAGGCCGGTCATGCCAAAGTCCACGCTGCCTTGACGCACGCTGACCACAATGTCGCCAGGGCGCTGGAAGATGACCCCCAACTCAGGCAAAGCAGGTAATTCGGCCTGATATTGCCGCGGGTTGGGTTTGAAGATGGGCAGGCCGGCTTCCGTAAGGAACGCCAAAGCGCCCGCTTCTAGGCGGCCCTTGGAGGGCAGGGAAAGACGAATGGTTTTTTGTGAGAACATGCTTGCATCCTTGAAGGGAGTAACAAAAAACCCCGGCCTGTGACCGGGGTTCGATAAACAAAGCGCTTGATTCTTTCAATTCAGGTACGCGCAAAGAACTCCGGCCTTTCGGGGAGCAAATGATGATGGGCGTGATGGTTGCGCGCGCAGGCTGAATTCATCATGGGGCGCAGTATACCAACGTGGTGACAATTTGGCAAGATATTGTAGCGATCTTTTGGGGCAAGTTTTCTTTCCTCCGGCTGTTCCGGAGATGCTTCTGGCGAGTATGACCGATGCCTGCCTGTCGCTGCTTCAGCATAATTTGATGCTGATCCAGACCAGTGCAACGGTTTTGGTCTATTCTCTCGGCGCGAAAAAAACAAATGAAACCGATAAAGGGGAGAGCTGCTCTCGGATTAAAATAAGCGCATGGCCCACAAACATCTCCCTCTCTACCTGACATGCTTTGGCTTGTTTCTTCTGCTCGGTTCGCTGTTAATCGTCTGGCGCATGGACCGTCCACTGGCGGACCGACAAACAGTCGAGTTCACCGCTTCGACCGGTGACCTGCTGGTGGGCCGCTACTTCCCCGGCAGACAGGAACACGGCGTCTTATTGCTGGAGGGGTTCGGCTCTGACCAGGTGACCATGACCAGCCTTGCCAGCCAGTTCGCGCAGGCGGAATGGCATGTGTTTACGTTCGATTTCTCCGGGCACGGGCGCTCCCCCGGCGCGCTGGCCTTCGACAACGCCCAAACCGACCGGCTGGCATTCCAGGCGCTCTCTGCGCTGGAGGAGTTTGTCGCCCTCTCCGGCTTGCGCAACGACCAGATTTTTGTAGTCGGTCCTGATTGACTGACAAAATTAACAAAAGAGAGGCTTGCCGACAAGCCCAAATCGTGGCAAAGTTAGGTTTCCATACCAAAACGAGCCAGGAGAAGGACAATGTCGGACAGCCTCACCCTTTATCGTACCATAGTTGGCATGATTTTGAACACTCGAGTCCATTTTCACGATATGCGTTGCCTGATCACCTTTGCTTGGGCGATTGTGGGCGTATTGTTGGAGAAAAG